>JAEMSI010000009.1 GCA_016462905.1 Polynucleobacter sp.
TAGGGCGCGTTGGCCGAGTGGTTAGGCAGGAGCCTGCAAAGCTTCGTACGGGGGTTCGATTCCCTCACGCGCCTCCAAGCGCTGAGTTGTTAGCCACCGTAAAGTTGGATCTTGACCATTTAATGGTTCGGCATACAATTACTCTAATATTAATAATCCTTTGCTTTTACTGGACCATCAATCGATATGAACCTTTTGAAATTACCTACAGCCTATCTTTTAGCCATCATTGCTAGCCTCTTTTTGGGCGCGTGCGCTTCTGGGGACTCTCCTTCTGGCAGTCCACAAGAGATTGCTGAAACTCAAAGTCAGTTATTGGGCGAGATGCCGTTACCGCAGGGTGCACGAATCCTCGGGCAAGACTCTTTGATTATTGGCCGTGGTGATAATTGGGTTGGTCGCGTACAAGTAGCCGGTTTGCAAGGGGCTACCGATATTTATGCTTTCTTCCAATCGGAATACCCTAAAGCGGGTTGGACTACGGTTGCCGCTACCAAGGCCAAGGTAAGTATTTTAGTTTTTACTAAAGGTGACCGCACTGTTACGGTTGAAGTGAGCGATGGACCTTTTTCAGGCCCTAAGAGTTTGATGATCATTACAGCGTCACCCAAAAACGCAAACGTTTATACGCCGCCTAAAAAGTAATACCTTGAATTGAGATTGGAATTTGGATTGGGGCTCATCCCCAATGATTAAATTCCGTTGGCGCGAATTAAGCCGACAGCTTGACCCTCAATTGCAAAGCTACTGACACGGCTGTCGACTAGGATATTTTTAAAGTCAGGATTTTCGGCAATTAATTCAATGATGATGCCGCTACCTTCTTTTTTCTTGCTCCAGCGTTTTACGGTAACCTCATCATCAATCCGCGCCACGACAATATCGCCGTTCCGCACATCCGATGTTTTCTTAACGGCTAGATAATCGCCGTCCAATATTCCAGCATCGCGCATGCTCATCCCTTTTACTTTGAGCAGGTAATCAGCGCCTCGGCTAAATAAACTCGGGTCAACTGGAATGTGTTTTTCAATATGCTCAAGTGCCATGATCGGCGAACCGGCTGCAACTCTTCCAATCAAAGGAAGGGTTAATTGTTGTAATGCTCCCGATGGAAGATTCAATTGGTTGAAATGATGAGCACTACCAATATGACGTTGTCCGCTGGCTAGGGAGAGACGGATGCCACGCGAGGTGCCAGGACTTAATTCGATATACCCCTTTTTTGCCAGTGCCCGTAAATGCTCTTCAGCGGCATTGGCCGAGGCGAAACCAAGGCGATTGGCAATCTCAGCGCGAGTTGGGGGGGAGCCGCTTTCAGAAATAGCCTGCGTAATTAATCCCAAAATCTGCTCTTGCCTTGCAGTTAGTTTTGGCAGGGTCGAATCACGGATAGAGTCGCTAACCGAGTCGATAATATTTACTGTGTTTATGTCCATGCTGATATTGTATACAGTAAATATTCTAAATTCAAGAATATTTCAGCATTTTTTGTAGGAAGGGATAATGGCAAGCATGAACCCTAAGCTTTTATTGATTGGTACTGGCGGAACCATAGCGGGCCTTGCCCCAAACCCAAGGGATAACCCACTATCTTATGAGCCTGCTGTGGTAAGCGTGGCAGAGCTCTTTAGTCAACTCCAAGCACCCGAAATCGAAAAACTGCCCGAAATTGAGTGCATTCAATTGGCTAATGTGGATAGTCGCAGTTTTCCTCAAGCTTTATTGAGCGAGCTAGGGGCGCTTGTATTAAAAGCTATTCGTGACCCCCAGATCTTGGGAATTGGGATTACCCATGGCACCGATACGATGGAAGAAACCGGCTTCTTTTTGGACGCAATTGCCCATCAGGCCTGTCTTAAACAAGCTAAGCGGGTAGTTTTAACGGGTGCCATGCTGCCCTCGAACGCGCCCTTGGCAGACGGACCTAGGAATTTATTGCAGGCCTTATTACTGGCCGCAAAAATGGCTGAACCCACCATGCCCGATGGGCTATATGCTGCTTTTTCAGGGAAGTATTGTTTGGCTAAGGATTTAGCCAAAAGACACACCACCAGCTTAGATGCCCCAGTGAGAGATAGCATTTGTTCCGACGACCTCTTATGGAACAAAGAAATTCTCAAACAATCTCAGCAAGTTAGTGAAGACTCGCCCTTTCCGGGCCCCGAAGACTGGCCCTGGGTTGATATTTTAACAAGCCATCAAGGCGCTAGGCCGGATTCAATTGAACTATATTTTCCAAGCAAAATCAAAGGCTTAGTAGTATCCGGTACCGGTATGGGGGGCTACCATGACAATTGGGACCAAGGCCTTTTGCACCTGCAAGAAACAGGCGTTGCTGTAGTTCGGTCTTCTCGAACCGGTTTGGGAGAAGTAAAAAAAGATTTGCCTAAAAAGGATCCATTGGGTCAGATGCCTGCAGGGCGCTTATCACCGGCAAAGGCCCGTATTGCTTTGCAATTAGCCCTTTACGCTGCTCAAATGAGCAAAAGTGCCGAAAGCACCATTGATGCTAAATCCATGACTTGGCAGACATTTTTTGCTAGAATAGCGGACTTACCTAAGTAAGGTTCGGTATTTTTTTACAACTTGTTACACCCTTGCTGCACTGGATTCAGTTTCACGACATCTGAAATTGAAAGACGCCTAGGCAGCTTTATCCATAAGGAGTGATTTTGATGCGTCATTATGAAATTGTTTTTATCGTCCATCCGGACCAGAGCGAGCAAGTCCCCGCAATGATCGATCGTTACAAATCGATTCTTACAACCCATAACGGGAAAGTACATCGCATTGAAGACTGGGGCCGTCGTCAAATGGCTTACATGATCGACAAACTTGCTAAAGCCCATTACGTGTGCATGAACATTGAGTGTGATCAAAAAACACTCGAAGAGTTAGAGCACGCTTTTAAATTTAATGATGCTGTTTTGCGTCACTTGATTGTTAAGATGAAAAAGGCTGAAGTAGAGCCATCCATCATGATGAAAGAAGTGCAGCGCGAGGAAGCTCGTAAGCAAGCCCAAGCAGATATCCCTGCTGAAATCGAATAATTTTGATTGATCAATACGGAGGTTCACAGGTTCGCAAATGAGGCTATCAAATCCGGTTTATAAAACGATCTTATGAACCATTTGACCTTAACTGCTACTTTAATTTCAAAAGACCTAACTCGATACACTCCAGCTGGTTTACCAGTGATTCATTGTCAACTGCAGTACGACGGTGAAGTTCAGGAAGCAAAGCAGCCCAGGCAAGTCAAGATGAAGGTTGAGGCAATTGCGATTGGTTTAATCCAGGAGAAAATTGCCCAAATGGATTTAGGAGTAACCGCAGTGTTTAAAGGATTTTTAGCTCAAAAAAATTGGCGAAATGAACGACTCGTATTTCATATTAACGACATTAATTAAAACTTTATAGAATAGGAATTATTATGGCCTTCGGTAAATCAGCCAAAAAGACAGACTTCAAAAAGAAGCCTTTACAGAATCCCTTGTTCAAACGCAAACGCTATTGCCGTTTTACGGTTGGCGGTGTTGAGCAAATTGATTACAAAGACATTGACACCTTAAAAGATTTTATTGGCGAGAACGCTAAGATTACGCCCGCACGTTTAACGGGCACAAAAGCCTTGTTTCAGCGTCAATTGGATACCGCAATTAAGCGTGCTCGCTTCCTTGCTTTATTGCCATTTTCAGATCAACATAAGAAATAATTAGGAGCCCATAATGCAAGTTATTCTGCTTGAAAAAGTAACCAATTTGGGTAACCTTGGCGATGTAGTTCGCGTAAAAGATGGGTTTGCTCGTAATTTTTTGATTCCGCAACGCAAAGCACGTCGTGCTACTGAATCTGCGATTGCAGACTTTGCTGCCCGCCGCGCTGAATTAGAAAAAATAGCCGCTGAAAAATTAGCTGCCGCTCAGGCGGTTGGTCAAAAGATGCAAGGTTTCGTTCTTGAGATTACCCAAAAATCGGGAGTAGACGGACGTTTGTTTGGATCTGTAACGAATCACGATATTGCTGATGGTTTAAACGCCAAAGGGTTTACGATCGAAAAAGCGTCAATTCGCATGCCTACTGGACCATTGAAGATGGTTGGCGATCATCCAGTGGCGATTGCAATTCATACGGATGTGGTGGTAGATATTCAGATCCGTGTGATCGGCGAACAGGCTTAATCCAGTTCTGTAAACTAGCCTAATGGCTGAAACGAAAACCCGCCCAGTAGCGCTGAACCTCGGTGGAACTGGGGTGGGGGATTCGGTTGTTCAGGCTTTAAAGGTGCCGCCTCACTCCGTTGAGGCCGAGCAATCCGTTCTTGGCAGTCTTTTATTAGACAACTCAGCATGGGATCGTTTGGGTGGGATTCTTACGGAAAACGATTTTTATCGCCGCGAACATGCATTGGTGTATCACGTCATCCAAAAGCTAGTCGGAGATAACCGTCCCGCCGATGTCATTACCGTTTATGAAGCGCTTAAAAACGATCCCGATGGGGATTTGGTCGGAATTGATTATCTCAATTCTTTGGCGCAAAGTACGCCAAGCGCCGCCAATATCAAAGGCTATGCCGAAATTATTCGGGATCGTAGTATCTTACGGCGCTTAATTGAGGTTTCAGAGGGTATTGTTCATTCTGCATTTAGTCCTGAAGGCAGGGCGGTTAAGCAATTGCTAGACGAGGCTGAATCTCGTATTTTGCAAATTGGTGAAGATGGCAGCCGTAAAGCCGATTATTTAGAAATTGAACCGTTGTTGAGTGAGGTCGTCAAGCGCATCGATGAGTTATATAACCGCGAGGGTGGGAGCGATATAACGGGCATCGCAACGGGTTTTGTTGATTTAGATCGCCAAACCAGCGGCTTACAAAAGGGCGATTTAGTGATTGTGGCTGGCAGACCTTCCATGGGTAAAACCGCTTTTGCATTAAACATCGCCGAGAATGTGGCATTAAACGAAGGTCTTCCGATTGCTATATTTTCAATGGAAATGTCCGGCGCCCAATTGGCTACCCGCTTATTAGGTTCAGTCGGTCGGGTAGATCAAACCCGTATGCGCACTGGTAAATTACAAGATGAAGAATGGCCTCGCGTTACGGATGCGATTGCCCGTTTAAGTAATACGCAAATTTTAATTGACGAAACTGGCTCCTTAACCTGTTTGGAATTGCGTGCTAGAGCACGTCGCATTGCACGTAATTTTGGTGGTACGCTGGGGATGGTGGTAGTTGATTATCTACAGTTAATGAGCGGGAGTACTGGCGGTGCAAGTGAAAATCGCGCCACTGAAATTTCAGAAATTTCGCGCTCACTAAAATCATTGGCGAAAGAGTTGCAGTGTCCAGTGGTTGCTTTATCTCAATTAAATCGTGGCTTAGAACAACGCCCCAACAAACGTCCAGTGATGTCGGATTTACGTGAATCAGGAGCAATCGAACAAGACGCTGATTTAATTATCTTTATTTATCGCGACGAGGTGTATCACCCAGACACTACGACCGACAAAGGGGTTGCTGAAATTATTATTGGAAAGCAACGTAATGGCCCCATCGGGGTTGTGCGACTGAGTTGGCAGGGTCAATTTACGAAGTTTGATAATTTGGCATCGGGTAGTGGCGCTATTTCCTATGCTGGTGGTTACGAACCGTTTTAAAAATGCTTTAATTATTTTTAATGCGTCGTGCTTCGGTATAGCGTGCAGCCCAATACGGCGAATCTATTCTCTCAAGCCGCACCGTTCCGCCTGAGCTGGGAGCATGAACAAAGCGACCTTTACCTACATAAATTCCTGCGTGGGAGTATTGTTCCCCGCTGGTATTAAAAAAAACTAGATCACCCGGAGCAGGGGCTTGTTGTCCAATTGCTTTCCCGCTGCGACTCATTTCTTGAATCGTGCGCGGCAATTGAATCCCAGTGGTTTTTTTATAGACGTATACGATTAAGCCGCTGCAATCAAAACCCCCATTAGGAGTGTTCCCACCCCAACGATAGGGTACATCCACTAGACCAATTGCAGCGATCGATATATCTTCATTTCCCGCGCTCGTGTCATTTTGAAATTGGGCGATACGAGCTGAACCACTAGGGTTAAAATTACCTGTATTGGTCGATGATTGCCGGCTGCTAAAAGAAGAGCAGGCCGAAAGTAACAGGGTCGAACCCAGACAAAAACCAAACGCAAGAATCGATTGCCTAAATCGCTTTCTATAAAGCGTCTGCAGCATGATCAGCTAGGCGCGAACGTTCTCCACGGGCTAAGGTGACATGACCGCTATGGCGCCATCCCTTAAATCGATCTACCACGTAAGTTAGTCCCGATGATCCTTCGGTAAGGTAAGGGGTATCAATTTGCGCAATATTGCCTAGGCAAATAATTTTTGTTCCAGGACCCGCACGAGTCACTAGAGTCTTCATTTGTTTAGGTGTGAGATTTTGTGCTTCATCAATAATTAAAAATTTACTGACAAAAGTTCTACCCCTCATAAAGTTCATACTTTTTACTTTAATGCGGGAGCGAATTAATTCTTGGGTTGCAGCTCTTCCCCATTCACCGGCACTATCATCATTCCGATGCAGCACTTCTAAATTATCATCAAATGCACCCATCCAAGGCTGCATCTTTTCTTCTTCCGTGCCTGGTAAAAAGCCGATGTCCTCGCCAACCGGAACGGTAGCGCGAGTAATAATAATTTCGTTATAGCGTTTGCTATCGAGTACTTGTTCCAAACCAGCAGCTAGGGCCAAGAGAGTTTTTCCAGTACCCGCTTGACCTAATAAGGTAACAAAATCAATATCAGGATTCATTAAAAGATTCATTGCAAAATTTTGTTCGCGATTGCGGGCGGTAATGCTCCAGACATTATTTTTTTGATGAGAAAAATCACGCAAGGTTTGTAATAAAGCGGTTTTGCCGTTTATTTCCCGAACCTGAGCATAAAAAGGAGTTGATCCATCTGGATTTTCTTGATAAACAAATTGATTCACTAACATGCTTGGAACTAAGGGTCCGGTGACTCGATAAAACATCGTGCCACTTTTGCTATCGGCCCAACTTTCCATCGCTTTACCGTGTTTTGGCCAAAAGTCTGAACTTAAGGTCATCACCCCCGAATACATCAAATCACGGTCTTCAAGAACCTGATCGTTAAAATAATCTTCAGCCGGCAAGCCCAGGGCACGGGCTTTGATGCGCATATTGATATCTTTCGACACCAATACGACCTCTTGATTTTTTTTACTTTCTTGTAAGTCACGCACCACTCCCAGAATTAGGTTATCGCCTTTACCCTCTGGTAGGCCTTCTGGTAATTTGGTTTGCGTTAATTGAGTTTGAAAATACAAACGACCCGCAGCGTCGCGATTACCTAATTTACTCAGCGGAATACCCTCATCGAGGGTACCTGCTGTACCAGCTACCAATTGATCTAAAGAGCGACTTACAGTACGGGCGTTGCGCGCCACCTCGCTCATCCCCTTTTTATGATTGTCGAGCTCCTCAAGCGTGGTCATGGGTAAAAATAAATCATGCTCTTCAAAGCGGAATAAAGAGGATGGGTCGTGCATTAATACATTGGTATCGAGTACAAATAGTTTGGGAGGTCCGGTATGGGGTAATTTTTTGTGACGCGTTTCGGGACGACTGCTAGTTTTTAGATTCAAATTAGATACACGCTGTTCTAGCGCTATTTTTTCTAACATGCGCTCTGCAGCAGCTAGATCTTCCTCGGCGTCATCAGCCCAATTTTCTTCATTTATTTTGGGGTTGCTATTATCTTCTTCGGTATCCAACCAAGATTCTGCTTCAATCGCTTTTTTGGGTTTAGGTGGATTCTTAAGATCTGGTTTTCCAATACGGCTCAAATTAATTTCGTCAGCGATTTGGGTCGGGATTGGGGGCAATGGCATTCGCAAGATCTCCTAAAAAGAAAAAACCGCCAGTCCTAAGGAGGTAGCGGTTCGATTACAAGCTAAATATGGATCCGAGCCAAGGGGGGAGTCATCCATACCTGACCTAGGGTGGCCAAGTGGGCTATTCGATAACTCTCGCCGTTTCCGGTGCATATAGGTCTACTGTACTGCAAATTTTAAGCTTTGCAAGTTTTTTATTTGAATTGCTTTATTTAGCCTAATGCTTGGGCCGCCTGTAACACTTCGCTGACATGGCCGCTTACTTTAGTGCTACGCCATTCCTTGGCGAGCTTGCCAGAGGAGTCGAATAGAAAAGTACTGCGATCGATGCCACGGACTTGTTTGCCATACATATTTTTCATTTTGATGACATTAAAAATTTGACAAAGCATTTCCTCAGTATCGGCCACCAACTCAAAGGGTAGCTCTAATTTTTGACGGAAATTTTCATGTGACTTAATGGTGTCGCGTGAAACACCCACTACTAAGGCATTGGTTTTCGTAAACGCATCAATCGCATCACGAAATTCACCTGCTTCAGCAGTGCAGCCTGGGGTAGAGTCTTTGGGATAAAAATACAGAACCAGTTTTTTTCCAACGTATGCCTGAGGGGAAAACGTCAGTTGAGAAGTTGCTGGAATCTCACAATACGGCATTTTTTGACCGATTTGAATAGCCATGTTTTTCCTATTAGTTTAAGTTAGATTATTTCATTTTAATTTTGAATCATTAGTTCGCCGCTTCGATTCGGAATACTGCCATAAGCAAATGACAGATTTGCGATTTTATCGAGTTGTTTTGTAGCCAACCAAGATTGGTGTAATTGTTGCATAGTCACTAGCTCATGCCCCTGATTTAGCCAGCCTAATAAAAGCGTCTTAAATGCAGGTAATAATTTTTGTCCCTCCAGTTCGGCATGCAAAGTAAATACCTGATCATTTGGGTTATTTTGAGTGAGGCTTAGGAGTTGCTGAACAGCGCCATCGGCATCTACACCATCAACTCCGATTAATTCATCTAGAGTCGGCAGGGTGCTAGGGTATTGAACATGTTTGCTTGGTCCCGAGGGCAAACTCACTCGATAGGGTGTGAGATGGGCAATGGATCGTGGCGATACTCTGCCGTCTGAAGCGTAGGCCATTTCCCATGCGTCAATTTGTTGTAGGGCACTCAAATTCATCTGCCAGCCAGCTGCCCCATGCGTGCTCGGCGGATGGCCAAAGATGTTACTAAAACGTTCCCACGATTTTTGCATTTGGGCTTTTGTCCAAGCGGCATCCTTTTTGAAAACATGGTCTTGCCAGTCCACATGATCCCAAGTGTGAATCCCCGTTTCATGACCCGCTTGATCGATTGCGCGCATTTCATTGGCAGCTCTTTTTCCAATATCAGGACCTGGTAGGAGCACGCCGTACAGAAGTGTTTTGATGCCGTAATGCTCGAGTACCGAAGTACGTGAAACCTTTTTTAAAAATCCGGGACGAAAGATTCGCTTTAGAGCCCAGCCAGTATGATCAGGGCCGAGACTAAATAAAAAAGTAGCACGAATGCCTAATTCTGCAAATAACTTACCCAAATTAGGGGTGCCAACTTGCGTTCCAAGCAGTGTATCGACATCAACCTTTAAGGCAATCTTGCTCATTTATCGCGGTTTACTCGACCAGATTGCGGGCTTTATCAACATCGTTTCGGTAGGCTTCAAAAATTCGTAGTAAAGCATCCTGCATCGTAATGCTGGGCTTCCAGTCCAGTTCTTTCATGGTATTTGCAATCGCAGGAACGCGGTTTTGCACATCTTGGTAACCTGCGCCGTAATATTTTCCAGAAGTCGTTTCAACCAATCTCACTTGGTCGGCTGTCTTGGCGTATTCAGGAATTTTCTGCGCAATCGCTAGCATCATGGTTGCCAACTCTTTTACCGAATAATTATTTTTGGGATTACCAATGTTATAAATTTTGCCTTTGGCAATATCATTTTTATTCGCAATAATTTGCATTAAGGCAGCGATGCCATCATCGATAAAAGTAAAAGCGCGTTTTTGTGAGCCGCCGTCAACCAGATTGATAGGTTCGCCACGCACAATATGACCCAAAAATTGAGTGACTACTCGGGACGATCCTTCTTTTGGAGTGTAGATGCTATCTAAGCCTGGTCCAATCCAGTTAAATGGTCGAAATAAGGTAAAGCGCAAACCTTCCATGCCATAACCCCAAATCACGCGATCCATTAATTGTTTCGAGCAGGCATAGATCCAGCGTGGTTTATCAATCGGACCATACACCATATTCGAGCTTGCGGGATCAAATTCAGCGTCTTCACACATGCCATATACTTCGGACGTCGATGGAAAGACTAAATGTTTGCCATACTTCACTGCGGAACGAACGATGGGAAGATTGGCTTCAAAGTCGAGCTCAAAAACACGCAGGGGTTGTTGCACATAAGTGGCTGGAGTAGCAATCGCCACTAAGGGGAGAATGACATCGCATTTACGAATATGGTATTCAACCCATTCCCGATTAATCGTAATATCACCTTCAAAGAAATGCATTCTTGGGTTTCCCAGCAAATCACCAATTCGATCATTCTGCATATCCATTCCGTAGACGTCCCAGTCGGTCGTTTCGAGAATGCGTTTTGATAAATGGTGGCCAATAAAACCATTGACCCCGAGAATGAGGACTTTTTTCATAAATCGAATTCCTAAGCTTTGAACTGAGTTTTAAAGATACTGGGTTTTTATTAATTTGGATACCAGTCGAGGATTTGGAGGACTCGACCATCTCCACAAATACCAAAAGTCTGATTATCAACGACTTGGAGTCCAAGTTGCTGAAGCGCCAATTGCGAAGGTGGGTTTTCGAGCGGCAGAGACGCTTTGGCAAGAATTAAGCGCTGCTCTTGACCTTGGGCATTTTTTTCGCAATAAGCGCCTGGATAAGGGGGGGCTACGGCTCTAATTAGGTTGTAAATTTGGATCGCCTTTTGGGACCAGTCAATTTTTCCGTCCTCCGGTTTTCTGCCACCAAAATAACCACCCAAAGCTAAATCATTTTTTTGACGAGGTACTTGCCCTTTTAATAAATCCGGTAGAACTTGCTCCATTGCTTTTTTTGCCGCTTTGCTGACCTTATTAAAAACGGCTTGAGCGTTATCGTTTAACTCAATCGAAACGCTGGATTGAGAAACAATATCGCCGGCATCCGGCTTTTTTTCCATTACATGTAATGTGGCGCCAGTTTCAGTTTCACCATGCAATACCGCCCAATTGACTGGAGCACGCCCGCGGTATTTTGGCAGTAAAGAGCCGTGCATATTGAGAGCGGCAATCCGTGCCGTTTTTAAAAAATCCTCTGGCAACATGAAGCGGTAATAAAATGAAAATAAATAATCGGGATTTAGATTTTGCAATTCAGGTAAAAGTTGCCCTAAATTTTCCTTGGGGATTATTTTGTAAGGCAAGCCCTGTTCTTCGCATAATTTGGCAACACTAGCAAACCAAATAGTTTCGTCTGGATCGTCCGCATGGGTAATGACCAAGCTAATTTTTATGCCAGCATCAATTAATGTTTGTAGGCAGTAAACACCAACATCATGGTATGCAAAGACGACAGCGCTAATGGATTTTAAATTCGCAGTTGAATTCAAGGATATTGAAGTTGAAAGGGAATGGTTAATTACTTTTTCTCTAGAACAGCTTGAACTACATAACGAGGTCTTTCGCGCACTTGTTGATAAATTCGACCAATATATTCTCCCAATAAACCAAGCCCAAATAACATAACACCGATCAGAAAGAAGGTAAGAGCAAATAAGGTGAAGACACCCTCAACCTCAGACCCTAAGATGAAACGCCGAATTAATAGTAGCAAGAAGAGAGTTCCGGACCCAAGCGCAAGGAGCATTCCAAGGATCGAGAATAACTGCAGTGGCATTACAGAAAATCCAGTGACTAAATCAAAGTTGAGGCGAATCAGTTGATAGAGCGTATATTTACTCTCACCAGCAAAACGCTCTTCATGTTTTACTTGAATTTCAGTTGGATTATTCGCAAAGGTATAAGCCAAGGCCGGAATAAAGGTATTGCTTTCGTCGCATTGGCGAACTAAATCAATAATCCGGCGGTGGTAACCGCGCAGCATGCATCCTTGGTCGGTCATGGTAATTTTAGTCAGTTTCTCGCGCAGACGATTCATGGCAATTGAGGCAATCCGTCTAAACCAAGTATCTTTTCGATTGGATCGAATTGTGCCAACATAATCGTGCCCCGCAGAGAGTTGCTGAACCAGCAAACCAATTTCTTCTGGGGGGTTTTGTAAGTCGGCGTCTAAAGTAACGATGTATTCACCATTGGCATATTCAAAGCCTGCCATGATTGCCATATGTTGCCCAAAATTACTATTAAATAAAACCACACGCGTTACATCAGAACGTTTCTCGAATTGATTGGCCAGCATGGCAGCAGAGCGATCTTTGCTGCCATCGTTGATAAAAACAATTTCGTATCGAATGCCTTGAGCTTGGGCTACTTGATCTAAGGCTGGATAGAGCCGATCAAACAAGGCTTGCAGACCTTCAGCCTCGTTATAGACTGGGATAATGACGCTAAGAAGTGGGGCTGAACTCATGGATGAATTTTGCCTGATCTTTTAGGCTTGGTGCCGTTTGAGGACTTTTTCAAGCGAATTCACGACTCGTTCAAGGTCGTCATTGGTCATGGTGGGATAGAGGGGTAGGGTCAAAATAGAGCGTCCGATACCTTGGGCAATGGGAGTGTCTTCCGGCTTAAATCCCAAGTCTCGATACAGTTTAAATTGATTGATGACAGGATAGTGCACACCTGTTCCGATACCTAACTCTTTCAATTCACCCATGATTTGATTGCGGTCAGTATCAAGTCGATTTAAATTCAGCACGACCTGAAACATATGCCAATTACTATTCGAAAAATCGTCTGGTGGCAATTGTAGTAAGGCCTCATCTAATTTTTTTGCCCGCAGGACTTCAAAATAGTGGCGCGCTAACTCAGTGCGGCGCTCTTGAAAATGCGTCAACTGTTTTAATTGCTGTAGACCAATCACTGCATTCACATCCGTTAGGTTGTCTTTGCCTCCTAATACATCGACTTCCATGCCATCAAATCCTTGCCGAGTTACACCTTGCAAACGTAATTTTTCTGCTAAGGTAGCTTCGGTCTGATTATTAAGAACTAAGCAACCGCCTTCAATCGTAGTTAAATTTTTGTTGGCTTGAAAACTAAAGCTGACCAAATCATGAGGGCCTTGTTGGTGTCCAACTCGTATTCCCCCCCAACTCGATCCAAGGGCCTGTGCAGCATCTTCGATAACACGTAATTGATGTTGTTTCGCAAGGGAATATAAATGATTGAGGTCAACTGGTAATCCCGCTAAATAAACTGGCATGATGGCGCGGGTGCGAGAATTAATTGCTAAAGCAACTTGATTTAGATCGAGGTTGCGTGTGAATGGATCGATATCAACAAAAACTGGTTTCGCTCCCAGAGTCAAAATAACGTTGGAGGTTGCAACCCATGATAGTGGGGTCGTGATGACCTCATCTCCAGGGCCAATTCCAGCCACTTGCAGTGCGATTTTCATGGTGGCAGTGCCATTTGCAAAACAACGCACAATACTGCCGCCCAAATAATCGCTTAAAGCTTTTTCAAATTCCAGCACTTTCGGGCCCGAAGTGATCCATCCCGAGCGCAATACATCCGCTACCGCTGAAATGGTGGCTTCATCGATGGTGGGTTTAGTAAAGGGGATAAATGCGTTGGGGGAGCTCAAGCTTTTAGATTCCTTGTTTTGGATGAAGCATCTTAACCATTATTGTCGCAAAGCGGGGGCAGGGTGACGAACCATCACTCTGCGCTGATCGCGCCCAAGCTCTTCCATCGGCAAGCCCATTTTCTTTAGTTCGTTATATTGCTCGGGAACCATTAAGGCAATCGCTTGGGGTTGACGATTCCAGCGCTCTATAAATTCTGCCAGAGTAGGAGCCCATTTATCAGGCTGTTGCTGAACGCCAAATTCAAGTTCATCGGGCGCCTCGACCATGATCATCGTTCTCTCCAAATAGAACGGCATGGTGTGATCTAGAATCCGTACCGAATAAATCGGAGAATCTTTAGGAATTTGGTGTTTCACTTGCTGGGCGAGATCGAATCCAGAGACTGCGCGACCTAGGGTTTCATGACCCGTTCCCGCAATGGTAGCGGTTAAAAAGAAACCAATCGAGTAAACGGCAATACTGAGTAAACCATGACGTCTTGCTAAAAAATAAGTAGCGATACAGGCCAGAATCATGCAAGCCAGTGCGATACCAATCCAAACTTGGTAGTTTTGATAGGCGAGTATTTCGTCTGGCCTAGCCATTTGTTGCATTTGCGGTAAAAAGAAAAAGCCGCCGATGCCGAACACAGTAAACAAGATCGCTTGCCAACGCCATAAATTAGGTAAACGATCGGCGTATATCAGTGAGCGATTCAGCCAAGCGACCACCAAAAGAGCAAGCGCAGGAAAAATAGGAATGATGTAGCCAGGTAGTTTTGAGCGAGAAACACTAAAAAATACAAAGATGCTAATAAACCAACAAAGCAGCATCCATTCCGCAGAAAAAGTACCTCGTTTTCTACTTTGCCAAGCATTTCCTAGGGCCCATGGTAATTGCGCAAGCCATGGTAAAAAACCCACCGCTAGTAATGGCACAAAATAATAAATGGCACCAGTTCGCTGGTGTGCATCTTGAGTAAAGCGTTGAACATGTTCACGAATAAAAAAGAATTCAGGAAAAATAGGATTTTGAATTGAAATCAAAATAAACCATGGTGCTGTAATGATTAAAAAAATACCTAAACCACTTGGAATTTGGAGGTCTTTCCAAATTCGCCAATTCCATGTGCTCAAGCTATAAACCAGCAGAACTAGACAGGGTAGAGCAGCCCCGATCAATCCTTTTGAGAGAGTGGCTAAGGCCATTCCAAGCCAGCAAAGCCACATCCAATTGCGCGCCGATTTTTTTTCTTGATTCTGAAGCTCGTGTTGAGATAACAATAGGGAACATAAGGAAAGATTGAGAAAAGCAGACAGCCCCATATCCAGTGCATTGAAGTGGCCACCGACAATCCACATGGGCGATGACAATAGAATTAGCGGTGCAAGCCATTTGGTGCGCCATCCATAAAGACGGTTGGCGGTAAAGGCGATGAATAAAATAGTGAGGTAACTACTTAGTGCGCTCCAAAAACGCGCTTGCCATTCACCCAGTCCAAATAACTTAAAAATAATGGCAGTAGCCCAAATTTGGAGGGGTGGTTTTTCAAAATAAAGGTAATCGTTATAGCGCGGTGTAATCCAATCGCCGCTAACCAGCATTTCACGTGCCATTTCAGCATATCGTCCCTCATCTGATGGAATCAGGTGTCGATAGTCGAGAGTCAGAAACCAAGCGAGAGTAAAAATAAACAGCGCAATCCAGCTCAATGCAGAAGAGTGCCCACTGGAATTTTGGGAGAAATTAGAATCCGACATTATTTAAGCAAGATGGCTGCCAATACTTGGCGGCCTTCACCCATCAAAATGTTGTAGGTTCTACAAGCCGCTTGCGAATCCATAACCTCAAAACCAATCTTTGCCTCAATCAGGAGTTTCATTAACTCTGGCTTGGGAAAGTGCTGCTGCGGACCGGTTCCCAAAATTACCACTTCAGGTTTTTTATTGGCAATGGGCGCAAAATCAGCCGACGAAAGCGCGGCAAAATCAAGGTTAAACCAGTTTTCAATGGGCCCTTCTGGGCTTACCAGGATGGGGTGCTGATAGGTCTGAGAATTGACCATAATGTAGTCTAGCCCATAGCCAGTAATGGTATTTAGACCGGATTGGGGGTCAGAATGTAACTTCACGCGCGTGCTCTGTCATAATTGAGGGATTATAGCTAGGGTGTTTTACCCCTGTTTTCAATAACTTAGTGAATATATCAATCTAATTTAATCGTGAAACCTGTTCTAAAGTCTGAAAAATTAAATAACGTTTGTTACGACATACGCGGCCCCGTGCTTGAGCTAGCTCAGCGCATGGAGGAAGAGGGCCAAAAAATTATTAAATTAAATATCGGCAATGTGGGGGTTTTTGGTTTTGATCCCCCAGAAGAAATTCAACTCGACATTATTCGCAATTTGGGAAATGCTTCGGCTTATTCCGATTCGAAAGGTATTTTTGCGGCTCGCAAAGCGATCATGCAGTATTGCCAAGAAAAAGGAATTGAGGGCGTTACCCTAGATGATATCTACACAGGTAATGGCGCATCTGAATTAATTGTTTTGGCAATGAATGCCTTGTTAAATGATGGGGACGAAGTGTTGGTGCCAGCGCCCGATTATCCCTTGTGGACTGCCGCAGTTTCTCTTTCGGGGGGGGCGCCTCATCATTATCTATGCGATGAATCAAAAAATTGGGCCCCTAATATTGCGGATATCAGCGCAAAAATTACGCCACGTACTAAAGCGCTTGTCGTGATTAATCCAAACAATCCCACTGGTGCGATTTACTCAAAAGAAATTTTGCTTCAAATCATTGAGCTTGCTCGTAAGCACGGCTTGATTTTATTTGTGGATGAGATTTACGACAAGATGCTGTATGACGGCGTGAAACATATTTCAGTTGGCTCTTTATCAACCGATGTAGTCACTATTACATTTAACGGCTTGTCTAAAAATTACCGTTCTTGTGGATATCGCTCAGGTTGGATGGTGGTATCGGGTGATAAATCAATGATTCGTGACTATATTGAGGGTCTCAATATGTTGTCCTCAATGCGCTTATGTGCCAATGTCCCTGGACAATATGCTATTCAGACTGCTTTGGGCGGTTATCAAAGTATCGATAATTTAGTTGCACCAGAGGGGCGATTGGCGCGGCAACGTGATCTCGCATGGAAGTTGATTACGGAAATTCCTGGCGTTACTTGCGTAAAGCCACAAGCCGCTTTGTATCTTTTTCCGCGACTAGATCCCAAGATGTATCCCATAGAAAATGATCAGTTATTCATTGCTGATTTATTGCGAGAGGAAAAAATCTTATTGGTTCAGGGCAGCGGTTTTAATTGGCCCAGCCCTGATCATTTCCGCATTACCTTCTTGCCACAAGAAGATGTTTTACGAGAAGCCATTAAACGTTTAGCTCGATATTTAGAGCGCTATCGTCAAAAACATGCTCCTCACGATAAATTAGATAAAGCCTCTTCCAATCCAGCGAAGGTCGTATGAAGCCTATTCAAGTTGGCCTTCTTGGTATTGGTACCGTAGGTAGCGGCGTCTTTTCTGTACTAACACGTAATCAAGAAGAAATTCAACGACGCGCTGGTCGTGGCATTCGAATTCATACCGTCGCCGACTTAAATACAGCTCGAGCCAAAGAGTTGGTTCAAGACAACGCTCAGATCGTGAGTGATGCGCGGAGCGTGATTCAAAACCCTGAGATTGATATCGTGGTTGAGTTAATTGGTGGTTATGGTATCGCAAAGGATTTAGTGCTTGAGGCTATTGCTGCGGGCAAGCATGTCGTGACTGCCAATAAGGCTTTAATTGCCGTGCATGGCAATGAAATTTTTAAAGCTGCTCAAAATAAAGGCGTGATGGTTGCGTTTGAAGCAGCGGTAGCCGGTGGTATTCCGATTATTAAAGCCTTACGCGAAGGTTTGAGTGCTAATCGGATTGAATGGATTGCCGGAATTATTAATGGCACGACGAATTTTATTCTGTCCGAAATGCGTGATAAGGGCTTAGATTTTGCAGTTGCTTTAAAAGAAGCGCAACGCTTAGGTTATGCCGAAGCAGATCCTTCGTTTGATATAGAGGGGATAGACGCAGCGCATAAGGCAACCATCATGAGCGCCATTGCGTTTGGCGTACCGATGCAATTTTCACAAGCCTATGTTGAAGGAATCACCAATTTATCAGCGATCGATATTCGCTATGCCGAGCAATTAGGGTATCGCATTAAGTTACTTGGTATCACCAAAAAAACACCGATTGGTATCGAACTACGGGTCCATCCCACATTAATTCCATCGAAACGTTTAATTGCTAATGTCGAAGGTGCCATGAATGCAGTTCAAGTCTTTGGCGATGCAGTGGGAACAACCTTGTACTACGGAAAAGGCGCTGGATCCGAGCCAACCGCCTCCGCGGTGATTGCCGATTTAGTCGATGTCACTCGTTTATTGACTGCTGACCCAGAAAATCGGGTGCCTCATTTGGCTTTTCAGCCTAATGCAATGCAAAATTGGCCCGTTCTGGCAATCGCTGAAGTGACCACGAGTTATTATTTACGCTTATCGGTGGCCGATCAAGCTGGCGTATTGGCTGAAATTACTAAAATATTAGCAGGGCATAGCGTGTCGATCGATGCGCTGTTGCAAAAAGAAGCCAATGAAGGTGAAAACAAAACGGATTTAGTCATTCTCACGCACGAAACCAAAGAAAAGAATATGGTACTGGCCATCAGTGAAATTCAAGAGTTAAAAACGGTCTTTGGTGAAGTGACCAAAATTCGGCTTGAGAATTTATCGTAAGCTAAATTTTTAGAATTGATTCTCGAGAGTTTTAAACATGCTTTATCAATCGACCCGTGGCAACAGCCCCCAAGCCAGTTTCTCTGAAATTTTATTGGGCGGTTTGGCTAGTGATGGCGGTTTGTATTTGCCTATCGAGTATCCACAAATTACCGCGGTTCAATTGAACTCATGGCGTCAATTATCCTATGCTGATCTCGCCTTTGAAATTATTCAACTTTATTGTGACGATATTCCAGCAAACGATTTAAAGGGTTTGATTAAAAAAACCTATACTTCGGCGGTTTACTGTAATGGTCGATCTGCCGATCGGGCGGATGATATTACCCCGATACATTGGTTGGGTCTCGAGGGAGAGCAATCTCGTTTGGGCTTATTGTCACTGTCGAACGGCCCCACACTAGCATTTAAAGATATGGCAATGCAGTTATTGGGTAATTTATTTGAATACACCCTAGCAAAAGCAAAGCAAGATTTAAATATTCTCGGTGCAACTTCTGGAGATACAGGCAGTGCCGCTGAATATGCGATGCGTAGCAAAAAAGGGATTCGTGTTTTCATGCTTTCTCCACGGGGCAAGATGAGCGCATTTCAGTCAGCCCAAATGTATTCATTACAAGACGCTAATATTTTTAATCTGGCAGTTGAGGGTGTTTTTGATGATTGTCAGGATATGGTTAAGGCTGTGAGTAATGATTTATCTTTTAAAGCCGCTAACCGCATTGGTACTGTGAATTCAATCAATTGGGGCAGGGTAATGGCCCAAGTAATTTATTACTTCAAGGGATATTTGCTGGCAACCCAATCCAGCAGTGAAAAAATTTCATTTACTGTGCCGTCGGGTAATTTTGGCAATATCTGTGCTGGTCATATCGCGCGTATGATGGGTTTGCCGATTGATCAATTGGTACTGGCTACCAATGAAAACGATGTACTCGACGAATTTTTTAAAAGCGGTATTTATCGGACCCGTAAATCCTCTGAAACATTGCATACGTCGAGCCCTTCGATGGATATTTCCAAGGCCAGCAACTTTGAGCGGTTTATTTTCGATTTGCTGGGTAAAGATGGTAAACGAACTGCGGCATTATTTAAACAGGTCGAGACGGAAGGTGGTTTTGATTTATCGAAAGATCCCGCCTTTCAGCGGATTTCTGAATTTGGTTTTCGGTCTGGTAGTAGTTCGCATCAAAATCGTTTAGAGACCATTCGTGACATTGATCGGCGGTATGGCGTCATGATTGACACCCATACGGCTGATGGCGTCAAAGTAGCCCGTGAATTTTTAAAACCGCATTCAACAATGCTGGTTTTGGAAACAGCTTTACCGATTAAGTTTGGCGCCACAATTCAAGAGGCTCTGGGTCGTCCAGCGGATTGCCCAACCGCATTTGAAGGGATAGAGCGCTTGCCGCAACGGGTTGTTAATATGCCAGTAGATGTCAAAAAAATACAAGATTTTATTGAAGAGCATATTTAAGTGAGCCAGTTTACTTTATGAAACCTCCCATGCTTTCAGCAAGCGATGCTTTACAGCGTTTATTGGAAAACGCTAAATCAGTACAAGAGCACGAGTTAGTAAAAACGCAAGATGCCTTAGGCAGAGTGCTAGCACGTGACTTAATTAGTCAAGTTGATGTGCCGCCATTGGATAACACTGCAATGGATGGATACGCAATTCGTTGCGCTGATTTAGTGCAAACCGATTCACTACTGAAGGTTGATCAAAGGATTCCAGCGGGATCGATGGGCTTGCCGCTTAAAACGGGAACAGCTGCACGAATTTTTACTGGCGCACCAATACCACTGGGTGCCGATGCGGTAGTGATGCAGGAGGATTGCAGTTCCATCGCTGAGGGTACCCAAGTGCAAGTGAATATCAATCCCCAAAAGGGCCAGTGGATTCGTCGGCGGGGCGAGGATTTGAGTGCTGGAAAAATTGCCTTAAGTGCAGGTACGTTTTTACGTGCCCCTCAGTTGGGTGTAGTTGCCTCGGCTGGATATGCTGAGTTATTGGTAAAACGCCAGGTGCGGGTTGCTGCATTTTTTACTGGCGATGAGTTATCGTTGCCAGGTGAGGCTTTAAAGCCTGGCGGTATATACAACTCCAATCGCGATACCTTGCTGGCTTGTTTGCGTTCCTTGGGGTGCGTGGCAACTGATTTAGGCATCGTTCCTGATCGTTTAGATGCAACGCGCGATGCTTTGCGCCAAGCAAGCTCTAAACATGATTTGATTATTACTTCGGGCGGTGTATCGGTGGGCGAGGAAGATCATATTAAGCCTGCGGTGAGCGCAGAGGGTCGACTTGATCTTTGGCAAATTGCGATTAAGCCAGGCAAACCCCTTGCCTTTGGAGCTGTTCGGCGGGAAGAAAATGGTGAGGCTTGGTTCATGGGATTACCCGGTAATCCGGTTTCTAGTTTTGTGACTTTTTTATTATTCGTTCGCCCTTTTATTCTGCGTTTACAGGGTCGGCATGATATTTCCCCGCACTCATTTCAGGTGCGCGCTGATTTTGATTGGCCTAAACCCGATCGTCGGAATGAATTCTTGCGCGTTAAGGTGAACCCAAGCGGAGGTTTGGATTTATTTCCGAATCAAAGTTCAGGCGTTTTAACGAGTGCGGCCTGGGGTGACGGATTATTAAATTGCCCTGCAGGCCAAGGTTTCAAGCAGGGTGATTTAGTGAGTTACATTCCCTTTACGAGTTTACTGAGTTAATTGAACCGCATGAAGATCCACTTACGTTATTTTGCTTCTTTGCGTGAGGCTTTAGGTTTAGATCAAGAGGCACTTGATTTGCCACAGCAGATTGTGACGTTGGCTGATTTACGTCAGCATTTAATTGCGAGGGGCGGAGTTTGGGCAGAGGCGCTCGCTGATGGAAAAATTTTGCGTTGTGCTATCAATCATGAGATGGTGGACTCGAACGCGCGATTAGTCGACAAAGCAGAGATTGCTTTTTTTCCACCTGTTACAGGGGGATAAGATGCCAGTTCGTATTCAAACGCACGATTTTGATTTAGCCGTTGAGGTCGCGCAATTAAGAGCTGGCGACACCGAGGTTGGTGCAGTCACTTCTTTTGTTGGTACTGTGCGCGATTTGAATGATGGCTCACAAGTGAGTGAGATGACTTTAGAGCACTACCCTGGAATGACCGAAAAAGCCCTGGAAAATATTATTTTGCAGGCCAAGGAGCGTTGGGAAATTCGTAATGCCTTGATTATTCACCGCGTTGGTTCTTTATTACCTAATGATCAAATTATGATGGTAGCGGTGACCAGCAAACACAGGAGGGAAGCATTTGCTGCCTGTGAATTTATGATGGACTATTTAAAAACGGCTGCCCCTTTTTGGAAAAAAGAGCAAACCCCTGAAGGTGCTCGCTGGGTTGATGCTCGCGTCAGCGATGACGCTGCCATGGCGCGCTGGCAAAAAAAGTAGCAAGGAAGCCTTGCTTTTTTAAACCGCATTAGACAGCTCAGTCGTATTGATAAACGCCGCGTTTGGTTTTTCTACCTAGATATCCCGCATCAACCATTTCTCTTAATAAAGGACAAGGGCGATACTTAGAATCGTTAAAGTTGTTGAAATACACTTCCATCACTGCCAAGCAGGTATCTAGCCCAATTAAATCTGCCAGTGCAAGCGGCCCAATCGGCTGATTACAGCCCAGCTTCATTCCAGTATCGATATCTTCTGCCGAAGCAATACCTTCGTGAAGCACAAAAAAAGCCTCATTAATCATGGGTAACAAAATACGATTGACAACAAATCCGGGGGCATTTTGAACCGTAATCGTTTCTTTGCCGATCTCTTTTGCTAATGCGGTAATGGCAGAATGGGTAGCATCGCTAGTCTGAAGACCCCGAATCACCTCGACCAACGACATCATGGGGACGGGATTAAAAAAATGCATCCCAATGAATCGACTCGGATTTGAATTTTGAGCGGCCAGTTTGGTCACTGATAGGGATGATGTGTTGGTAGCAATAATGACTTTACTATCCACAATCGAGTCCACTTGTTTTAATATATTCTCTTTTAGGGCTTGATTCTCAGTGGCTGCTTCAATCACTAAATCGAGGCCTTTGAGATCTTGATAGGCGATACTTAATTTGATTTTTTTAAGCGTCGCATCTTTTTGGGCGCTAGTGATGAGCTCTTTTTTAATTAAACGATCTAAGCTATTGCTAATATTTTGCATGCCTTTATCGACCGCTGCTTGATTAATGTCGAGTAGGGTGACATGAAGGTCTTTTGCTGCACAAACTTGGGCAATCCCGCTCCCCATGATGCCTGCGCCAATAATGCCAATGGACTGTATATTCATCTTCAATTCCTTAGTTCATTTAATTTTACTGATGGATTGCCCTGAACCACATTATTTTGACTGCTGAGCGAGACGAATTGCCATCGCCGTAGAGGCTATCCTAGAGAATATAGAATCAGCCCGAGAAGTTAAGATAATCGGCACTTGCGCTCCTAAAACAACCCCAGCACATTCGGCGCCAGCTAGGTAGATCAATGCTTTATAGAGAATGTTGCCAACTTGTAAATCAGGCACTAAAAGAAGATCGGGGTCGCCGGCAACCTTCGATTGAATGCCTTTAATTTGTGCGGCAAGCGCCGAAATAGCATTATCAAAACCAAAGGGGCCTTCAATCAGAGTGTTGGGGTGAATTGGGCTTGCTAAATGGGCGTCTACAATTTCTTGGGCATCTAGTGTCGATTGCATGACCGGATTGATTGTTTCTGTTGCCGCTACGATGGCGACCTTACTGTTTTGTACTCCGAGCTTATTGAATGCCTCCAAACTATTTTTAAGAATTTCTTTTTTCTGGGCTGCATTAGGGGCAATATTCACCACACAATCGCTTAGACCTAACAATTTGGGGTAGCGCTCTAACTCTAATAAAAATAAGTGACTAGTCCTTCTCTCAGTGCGTAAGCCAGTGCGGCTAACGATGGGCCCCATGAGATCCTCGGTGTGCAAAGAGCCTTTCATCAAGGCTGATAACTTATTTTCTTTGACCATTTCAACCGCTTTTTTGCTAGCTTCTATGGGGTCATCCGGGGTATCGATTATTTCTAGTCCAGCAATCGAAAGATGTTCTTTGTCGGCCAGTTGCACAATACGGGCTTTGGGACCAATCAGTATCGGAATGCAAAGCTCTTTTTTTATTAACTGATGAACCGTTTCAAGTGCTGTTTTATTGAGGGGGTAAACAACCCCTAGCGCTAAGCGACTTTTGGATTCTTGGATTAGTTTTTCTAAGAGAGGATATGGCACGTTTAGTAAGGCCTAGATTATGGATTAGCTTCGGATTTTAGGGTTTAGCTTGGATTCTAAAAAAGTTGGTTTTTTTGAGCGATTCTGTTTCTTTAATAAAGCCTCAATTTTTGAAGCCTCCGAGCGATTAGAGCAATTTTTAAGAGCAATTACGCTGACTGGACCTCGTCCCCTAGTATAGCGAGCCCCAGTTCCAGCATTGTGGGCTGCTAAGCGGTTTTGTAGATCATTCGTAATGCCTGTGTAATAAGTCCCATCAGCGCACTCAAGGAGGTAGACTACCCAGATCTTTTCAGGCATAACGGCTTGAATTCATGGCTTTCATCCTTATATGGTAACTATAGAGGAAATAAACGAGAAAAATCATGCGTATAGATAAATTAACGACGAAGTTTCAAGAGGCTTTGGGCGACGCTCAAAGCCTTGCTTTATCTAAAGATAATCAATATATCGAACCTGAGCATTTATTGTTAGCGATGCTGCGTCAGCAAGACAGCGGAGTACGTAGTTTGCTGACGAGAGCGGGTGTGAATGTCGCTGGTTTAGAGAAGTCTGCTGAACTATTGGTTAGTCAACTTCCTGAGGTTCAGGGAACTAACGATGTTCAGGTAGGTCGTAATTTAGTGGGATGGTTAAATCAAACCGAAAAAGAAGCCAGTAAACGGGGCGATCAATTTATCGCTGGGGAATTATTTCTTTTGGTTTTGGCCGACGATAAGGGCCCCTTAGGTAAAGCGGCTAAGGAGAATGGTTTAACTCGAAAAGCCCTAGAGGCGGCAATCGACTTAGTTCGCGGAGGTGAGTCGGTTCATAGTGCGGATGCAGAAGGCCAGAGAGAGGCACTTAAAAAATATACTTTAGATTTAACTGAGCGCGCGCGGATGGGTAAATTAGACCCAGTGATTGGTCGTGATGATGAGATTCGTCGCACCATTCAAATCTTACAAAGACGTAGCAAAAATAATCCAGTTTTGATTGGTGAGCCTGGCGTTGGAAAAACGGCAATTGTTGAAGGTTTGGCACAGCGCATCGTGAATGGCGAAGTGCCCGAGACTCTAAAAAATAAAAGGGTATTAGTTTTAGATATGGCCTTGCTTTTAGCCGGCGCTAAGTACCGCGGTGAATTCGAAGAACGTTTAAAGGCGGTTTTAAGTGATGTCGCCAAAGATGAAGGCCGCACTATTATGTTTATTGATGAGATTCACACCATGGTGGGCGCAGGCAAGGCAGATGGAGCGATGGACGCCGGAAATATGCTGAAGCCCGCATTGGCTCGAGGTGAGTTGCATTGTATTGGCGCAACGACTTTAGATGAGTATCGAAAATACATTGAAAAAGATGCTGCTTTAGAGCGGCGCTTTCAAAAAGTCATGGTTGACGAGCCCAGTGTTGAGGCAACCATTGCGATTTTGCGTGGCTTGCAAGAGAAATATGAATTGCATCATGGTATTGAAATTACAGATCCTGCGATCGTCGCTGCCGCTGAGTTATCACATCGCTATATCACGGATCGTTTTTTACCCGATAAGGCCATTGATCTGATTGATGAGGCTGGGTCAAAAATTAAAATGGAAATTGATTCCAAACCAGAGGTAATGGATAAATTAGATCGACGGTTGATTCAATTAAAAATTGAGCGTGAAGCGGTCAAAAAAGAGAAAGACGAAGCATCCAAAAAACGCCTTGAGTTAATTGAGGAAGAAATTAAGCGCTTGGGCGCTGAATATGCCGACTTAGAAGAGATTTGGAAGGCTGAAAAAGGCGCTGCTTTAGGCACCGCGAATATCAAAGAAGAGATGGAGAAAGTTAAAGCCGATATTGTTAAATTTCAGCGTGAAGGTAAGTTAGAGAAGGTTGCTGAATTACAGTATGCCAAATTACCTGAGCTCGAAAAGAAACTGAAGTCAGCAAATGCGGCTGAGGCCAAGGCTGAGAAGACTGGTGGCCGCCCTCGTTTGTTACGTACGCAAGTGGGTGCTGAGGAGATCGCTGAGGTAGTGTCAAGAGCGACTGGAATTCCTGTGTCGAAAATGATGCAAGGGGAGCGCGATAAATTATTAAAGATGGAAGACTACTTGCATCATCGGGTGGTTGGTCAAGACGAAGCGATTAGAGCGGTTTCGGATGCGATTCGTCGTTCACGCGCTGGGCTCTCTGAGGAGAATAAGCCTTATGGCTCCTTTATGTTCCTAGGGCCTACGGGGGTAGGTAAGACAGAATTATGTAAAGCACTCGCAGAATTTTTATTTGACAGCGATGATCGTCTGATTCGAATTGATATGAGCGAGTTTATGGAAAAGCACAGCGTTGCTCGCTTAATTGGTGCGCCTCCGGGTTATGTGGGTTATGAGGAGGGCGGGTATTTAACTGAACAAGTGAGACGCAAGCCCTATTCTGTGATTTTGTTTGATGAAATTGAAAAAGCACATCCCGATGTATTTAATGTCCTTTTGCAAGTATTGGATGATGGTCGCTTAACCGATGGACAAGGACGCACAGTCGATTTTAAAAATACTGTGATTGTGATGACCAGCAATATTGGTTCGCATTTAATTCAATCGATGACAGGTCGACCCCAGTCTGAAGTCAAAGACGCTGTGTTTGGCGAACTTAAAGAGCACTTCCGTCCTGAGTTTTTAAATCGCGTCGATGAGATTGTGGTTTTCCACGCCTTAGATAAAGGGAATATTATTTCGATAGCAAAAGTGTTATTGAAAAATCTCTCTGAGCGTTTGGCCCGAATTGATATGCAGCTTGATGTGAGTGATGCCGCTTTAAACAAATTGGCTGATGTGGGTTTCGATCCGATTTACGGAGCCCGCCCATTAAAACGCGCAATTCAACAGTATTTAGAAAATCCAGTATCGAAAATGATTCTGGAAGGCAAATTTGGCCCCAAGGACGTGATTCCTGTGGACGTTGATAAAAAAGGCGATTTTAGTTTTTCACGCTTAATTCATTAATTAGTAAAAAATCACGCATTCCCTCTGGTGGCTTAAACTAGAGGGAATGTCTACTGCTCAAGGTACAGTTTTATCCTCCGATACCAGAATTATTAGTCTGGTTAGCCTTGCCCATGGTAGCTCGCATTTTTTTCAATTAGTTTTACCCCCTTTGTTTCCTTGGTTTAAAGCAGAGTTTGCTCTAACGTATGCCGAGCTCGGTTTATTAATGACGATGTTTTTTATTGCGTCTGGCATAGCCCAAGCAGGATCCGGTTTTATTGTCGATCGCATTGGCGCCCGTCCTGTTTTATTTGTTGGGGTTGTGCTGCTGGGGTGTGCTACTTTAGTTTTCCCGCTGTGTTCTAGTTACACTGGTTTTTTAATTGCGGCCGCACTGATGGGCTTAGGTAATGGTGTTTTCCATCCAGTCGATTACACCCTAATGAATCATAAAATATCAGGAGCCCGCTTACCCCACGCTTATTCGATGCATGGTTTAGTAGGTTATTTAGGTTGGGCGCTAGCTCCCATTTTGATGGTCGGAATCGCTGAGTTGAGCGGTTGGCGTGTTGCATTAATTGTGGCAGGGCTTCTTGAATTAAGTTTGTTTATTGTATTGTGGCTGAATCGAAATTATTTAGAAGACAATGCTCAAGAAAGGCAGGCAGATGGTTTGCAGCAAGCTATCAAAGCCGATCCCAATCATGTGCCACTGGGAACTTTTAGTTTTTTAAAATTACCCGCAGTCTGGCTTTCTTGGATGCTATTCTTTTTTGGCATGCTGAATTTAAGCGGCTTGCAATCGTTTGCCCCCAGTGCGTTTCAAAAAATTTATGAAATTGATATTGTCACGGGCACATTTTATTTAACCCTATTTTCGGTGGGCGGTGCTGGCGGCGTTTTCTTGGGCGGATTTATAGCAGCACGCTTTAGAGAATCCGAAAAAGTAATTACTACTTTTCTTGCCCTCAGTGTTGTGATCATGTTAGCTATTGGGTTCAGCTTACCTAGCGCGGCTTTGATCCCTGTTTTATTTACTATCGTGGGAGCTGTCTTTGGGATTATTGGGCCTTCGCGTGACTTACTCGTTCGCTCTACTACCCCAATTGGGGCCTCAGGAAGGGTGTATGGCGTGGTTTATTCAGGTAATGATTTAGGCGGGATTTTTGGCCCCCTTTTAATTGGTTTAGTGTTGGATGCGGGGCATCCCAACTGGCTCTTTTTGTCGGTCGCATTTTTTCAAACATGGATTGTTTTAACTGCGATTAAAGCCTCACAACAACCCAAACAAATGAAGTCCTAAGCTGATCTGACCGGTATTTTCATATGGTGGAATACTCTTTTCACCAGATAAAAAGTTTATTTCAATAATTTTTAGGCTCGTTTCAAGCCTTGATTTAATGTTTTGTATTATGAAATATTAAATACAACTCATTGATTTGATGAGCTATTTATTTTGTTAATTATTTTGAATATGACTTGCATCCAGTTCGTCTTTACGTAAACTCTTATATAAGACATAAGAGTTTGGAACTGATTTTTTTTACTTAAGGAGAGCAAGATGGTGACGCGTAAAGCAGAGGCAGCAACGATTCAAAAGGATTGGGATAACAACCCACGTTGGCAGGGTATTCAGCGGGGTTATAGCGCCGAGGATGTGGTGCGTCTACGAGGTTCCATGCGCATGGAATATACGCTTGCCAAACAAGGCGCAGAAAAATTTTGGAATTTAGTCAATAACGAAGCATACGTCCCAACGCTCGGTGCTCTAACAGCGGGACAGGCAATGCAGCAAATCAAGGCTGGATTAAAAGCGATTTATTTATCGGGTTGGCAAGTGGCTGCGGATAACAATAGTTATGGCGCTATGTATCCTGATCAATCTCTATATCCTGTTGACTCGGTGCCTATTCTGGTTGAGCGAATGAATAATACCTTCGAGCGCGCCGATCAAATTCAGTGGTCGAAAGGAATTAATCCTGGTGATCCTGCTTATATCGATTATTTTGCACCGATTGTGGCTGACGCTGAAGCTGGATTTGGTGGCGTATTGAATGCGTATGAATTAAGTAAGGCTTTAATTAAAGCAGGTGCATCGGCTGTTCACTTTGAGGATCAGTTGTCTTCAGTGAAAAAGTGCGGTCACTTGGGCGGTAAAGTTTTATTACCCACACAAGAATCTGTGCAGAAATTAATTGCAGCTCGTCTAGCAGCAGATGTCATGGGCGTTCCTACGATTATTTTGGCACGAACCGATGCTGAAGCTGCCGATTTATTAACCTCGGATTACGATGAAAATGACAAACCATTTTTAACCGGTGAGCGGACCGCTGAGGGCTTTTACAAAACTCGTAAGGGGATTGATCAGGCGATTTCACGTGGGCTTGCTTATGCAGCTTATGCCGATATGGTTTGGTGTGAGACGGGTACGCCTGATTTGGAATTTGCTAGGAAATTTGCTGAGGCAATTCGTAAAAAGTTTCCTGGCAAGATGCTGGCATATAACTGCTCACCATCATTTAATTGGAAGAAGAATTTAGACGATGCAACCATTGCTAAATTCCAGCGCGAGTTGGGCGCAATGGGCTATAAATATCAGTTTATTACCCTCGCTGGTATTCATAACATGTGGTACAACATGTTCGATCTTTCGCATGACTATGTGAAGCGTGGTATGCCTGCTTATATCGATAAAGTTCAGGAACCTGAATTTGCTGCCCGCGATCGTGGTTATACCTTTGTATCGCATCAGCAAGAGGTAGGAACAGGTTATTTTGATGACGTTACCACGGTGATTCAAGGAGGTAAGTCTTCTGTTACGGCTTTAACTGGCTCGACTGAAGAAGAGCAATTTCATTGATTTAAGTCCTTTTTAAGTAGTCAGCTTGGCGCCTAGGCCCTCAGATAAGACAAGAGGGGTGACTTAGGCGCCAAACTCGGTTACATTTCTTCTGATGAAGAAATGCGAACTTTGCGAAGATAACGACAGTCAAATTATTTGGCAGGGCGATGATTCGCGGATCATTTTGATAGATGACCCCTTTTTGCCAGGTTTTTGTCGGGTGATTTGGAATCGACATGTTTCTGAAATGACCGATCTCAGTTTTGTTGAGCGCGAACTATTGATGACCTTAGTTTTTGCGGTTGAAGACGCAGTGCGTCATGTGATGCGACCCGATAAAATTAATTTGGCTTCGATGGGTAATATGGTGCCTCATTTGCATTGGCATGTAGTGCCTCGTTATAGTGACGACCCTTTTTTCCCTGCTTCAATTTGGTCTGAAAAAGTGCGCGTTTATCCAGAAAAGAAATTACTAGAGCGGCGGCAATTAGCTAGTCAATTACCCAGTGCAATTAAAGCAAGAATTTCAGCCTTATCTTAAATCAGCTTGCGCAGCGCCTCTAAATAATCTTCCGCATCTATACCTGCACCATTGCGTTGCGCTTGCCATAGTACTTGGCCTAAAGAATCCATGATGCGATGCTGAGCTTCATGCTCAGAGCCGAGTTTTTCGCTAAGTTGGTGGGCTATTGCTTGAATACCCGGCGGTTGATTAATGCTGATTTGCTCTGAGATTGATAGATGCATCGATAGATGCAAGAAGGGGTTCGTATTACCGCGCTCAGGTGTGTAATCTTCCTGTAAGGATTTCTCGGGATGGTTGAGTGCATCATGGAATTCGGGATGCAGTTGCATCCAATCGGAAGCGATTAACTCGAGAGGGGTGAGGACTTGATGATTTTGACTTTTCTGCCATGTATCGCAGAAAAATTGCCTCACTTGATCTCGAGTTGGATTAAATAGCGCCACGAATTCTTCCGGTATGTGTTTTAAAGCGGTATGAGCATAATGGCTCAACAATGCATTGGTCGCAGGCAGGGTTGCGTGCTTTACAAATATAGCGCCCATGCAAAATTAACCAATGATGCGCATCTTGGATAAATTCTTTCGGAATTCGTTTCATTAGACTTTTTTCAACGGCCAAAACATCCTTCCCAGGCGCTAAACCAGTTCGGTTAGAAACCCTAAAAATATGGGTATCGACTGCAATGGTCGCTTCACCAAAGGCGGTATTGAGAATCACATTGGCCGTCTTTCGACCCACTCCGGGTAGGGCTTCAAGCGCTTCGCGCGTGCGAGGTACTTTGCCCTGATGTTGATCAAGGAGGATACGGCAGGTTTCTTGTAAATGTTTTCCTTTAGTACGATAGAGCCCAATATGTTGGATATATGGCCTGACTCCTTCTTCTCCTAAATGGACAATGGCGGCGGGGGTATTGGCAATTAAAAATAAACGCCTTGTCCCTTTGTTTACTGAAATATCAGTAGCCTGTGCTGAAAGTAATACAGCGACCAGTAATTCAAAAGGCGAGGTATATTCCAGTTCAGTACTGGGCTGAGGATTATTTGCTTGTAGTTGCGCAAAAAAAGTGTAACGCTGTTCTGCATTCATCGGAATGAATAATATCGAATTAAATGGTTTGTGTTTTAGCGCGCGCTAGGGCAGCGGCAATGATTTGTCGTTTGCGTTCAATTTCTGCACGATCCGTTTCTGATTGGGCTAGATCGCTATCCAACTCTTCTAATTTGCTACGCGCTTTATTAGCTACGCGCAGGATTTGATCGCGCTCTTCGCGTTTCAGGCGAGTACTGTGCGCATGATAGCGTTTGCGTGCTAATTCAGCTTCTTTTGAAGACCATGCTTCCCAACCAGTGTGATTTTCAGTGACGTTCACCATGCTGATGCAATCAACTGGACAAGGTGCGACGCATAAATCGCATCCAGTGCACCAGTCATTTAAAACGGTGTGCATTTGTTTTGAGGCTCCAACGATGGCGTCCACTGGACAAGCCTGAATGCAAAGGGTGCAACCGATACAGGCTTTGGGATCAATGAGGGCTACTGGTCTAGGACGTTCAGCGCCGCATTCTGGATCAATCGATAAAGTAGTCGATTCAGTTTTTAATTGCAGTATTTTGCTAAGTCGAATAATGCCTTCAATGCCGCCGGGCGGACAACGGTTTGGCTTTTGTCCAGCCTCGGCCATTGCCTCTGCATACCCTCTGCAATCAGGATAGCCGCATTTAGTGCATTGGGTCTGAGGAAGCGCATCTTCCAGAAGGTCGGCTAAAAGATGGGCACCCATTACTAAAGATTTGCAGACTTAATTAAAAGTGCGCTTAGCATTTTGCAAACCTAATTTAACTGGGAGATTCAAGCTTACTTAATTTTTTAATCTCATTTCCACGAATAAATGCTTGGATGCGTGGATAAACCTGTTTTCTCCAGCGACGCCCTGAAAAAATTCCATAGTGACCAGCACCGCTGGCTTCGTAGTGGGCTTTGTTTTCATCGGGGATGCCAGCACATAACTTATGGGCAGCACGGGTCTGACCGCTGCCAGAAATATCATCTAACTCGCCTTCTACCGTGAGTAAACGAGTATGTTTTATGCTCTCAGGCTTAACCAATTCGCCGGATACTTCCCAAGTTCCATTTGGCAAAGCATGGTCTTTGAACACGGTTTTAATGGTTTGTAAATAATAATTCGCATCCATATCAAGCACAGCATTGTATTCATCATAAAAGCGGATATGCGCTTTGGCATCGAGCTCATCACCTCGAACTAAATTCTGGAAGTAGTCCCAATGCGATTGCATATGATTGCTGGGGTTCATGGCGATAAAACCAAGATGTTGTAAGAAGCCAGGGTAAACACGACGGCCGGCACCCGGATAAGGAGGGGGAACGTTATAAATAGTATGACTTTCAAACCATTCAATTGATTTGTTCGTTGCCAAGGAGTTAACTTGGGTCGGTGAATTACGAGCATCAATTGGACCACCCATCATGATCATTGATTTTGGGGTGGCTTCGCCGCGGGATGCCATCAAGGAAACTGCTCCCAGTACGGGTACGGTCGGCTGGCAAACTGAAATGACATGTAAATCTTCTGCGCCAATTAAGCGGATGAAATCTTCAATGTAATGAACATACTCATCTAAACTAAATTCGCCTTGGTCTTTTGGAACCATCCGCGCATCAGTCCAGTCAGTGATATAAACCTGATGATCTTGCAACATCGTTGTAACGGTATCGCGCAATAAAGTCGAGTGATGCCCCGAAAGTGGTGCAACAATTAAAACCTTTGGATCCTGCTGCATGGATTTAATGACATCAATATCATCAGCAAAACGCTTGAAATGGATTAATTTGCAAAAAGGTTTTTCTAGTAAAACTTTTTCTTGCACCACGACATCACTGCCATAGGCATTAATTGAACGAATTCCAAACTCTGTTTTTTTATATTCTTTACCAAGGCGATGGAGCAATTCAAAACTGGCAGCTATTCTCTCAGACCCTGGAATCAGCGAAATCGGGTTAGTTACATTCAGAAGCGTTTCAGAAGTTGCTCGGGCCCATGAAGTGAGAGGTTGTAAAAGGGCTTTCTGAAAATCGTAGATTTGATAGAGCATGGGTTTTCCTCAGAAAGATCTATTAAATAGCTCTATTTTGACACGATAACCTTGGCAATGGCTTTGGCTACCTTGTCTAGGTTCTTGGTATTGAGTGCAGCCATACAAATACGCCCTGTAGCAATCGCATAGATATGATCTTCCTTGGCCAAGCGCTCAACCTGTTCTGCGCTTAAGCCCGAATAAGAAAACATACCGCGCTGGTTTTCAATAAAGGAAAAGTCTTGCTTAACGCCGGCTTCAATCAATTTTTCTTTCAGAGCATGGCGCATCGATTTAATTCGATTGCGCATTTCAGCGAGTTCTTCCTCCCACATTTTGCGTAATTGGGGGGAGTTCAAAACAGTTGCCACAATTGCGGCACCATGGGTGGGTGGATTTGAATAATTGGTGCGAATTATCCGTTTTAATTGCGAAAGGACGCGATTGGCCTCATCTTTACTTTGTGTCACCACGCAAAGACCGCCAACCCGCTCGCCATACAAAGAGAATGATTTTGAAAACGAGCTCGCTACAAAAAATAATAAACCGGATTCTGCAAATAAGCGAACTACTTTGCCATCTTCTTCAATGCCATCAGCAAAGCCTTGATAAGCAATATCTAGAAATGGGATTAGTTCACGCGTTTTGCAAATGGAAATAATTTTTTTCCATTGTTCTTCATTGAGATCAGCGCCAGTAGGGTTATGGCAGCAGGTATGCAAGATAACGGTGGTATTTTTTGGGAAACTTTCGAGGGCGCTGGTCATCAGCGCAAAATCAACACCGCGCGTTTTTGGGTCGTAGTAGCCGTAGTCGATGACTTCGAAATGAGCCGATTCGAAAACGCCACGATGATTGTCCCAAGTTGGGTTGCTAATGGCGGCGGGTGCGTTATCAATCACATAGGTTTTGATGAAATCGGCGCCGACACGCAATGCGCCCGTTCCGCCAAGGCATTCAACGGTAGCCACGCGACCTTCTTTTAATAGCGGCGAATCAGCGCCAAAAAGTAAATTTTGTACGGCAGTGTTGTAGGGGTTTGGTCCCTCAGCAGCGACATAGGCCCGCGGCGATTTTTTGGCAATCAGTTCCTGTTCAGCCGCATAAACTGCCTTTAGCAGGGGCACTTTGCCTTCATCGGTGTAGTAAACACCAACACCTAAATTGACTTTATCTGGGGCAGTATCGGCTGCGTACGCTTCGGAAACGCCAAAAATAGCGTCTTTGGGGGCAAGTTGGATTTTTGAGAAGAGGTTCATAGGGCTTTGAAATGGCTCGGTTTTATTTCAAGAAATCAGCAAAAATAATGGTAGTTTTAAAAAATTATGCAATATGCGTTGATAATCAACTCAGCTATAAATGATATCCGAGATGCCCAAGAAAGCCCCAAAAACTCCCCCCAGCAAAGCATCTACTGACGATTTCCCAACGCAGGCATCCCGCCCGACCGAGTCCGCCTTGGATGAGTCCAAATTGATTCGCTTCCCAGGGTCCGAATATCAGCTCTATCAACCCTTTGAACCGGCTGGCGATCAGCCACAAGCAATTGATGCTTTAGTTTCTGGAGTAGAGGATGGGCTCTCTTTTCAAACCCTATTAGGAGTCACCGGCTCGGGTAAAACCTTCACGATGGCCAATGTGATTGCGCGTATGGGTAGGCCCGCCATTGTGTTTGCTCCAAATAAAACATTAGCCGCCCAGTTATACAGTGAATTTCGTGAATTTTTTCCGCGCAATGCGGTTGAATATTTTGTTAGTTACTACGATTATTACCAGCCTGAAGCCTATGTTCCGCAGCGCGATCTTTTTATTGAAAAAGATTCTTCAATTAATGAGCATATTGAACAAATGCGCTTATCAGCAACGAAAAGTTTATTAGAGCGCCGCGATGTCGTGATTGTGGCAACGGTTTCGGCAATCTACGGTATTGGCAATCCTGGGGACTATCACAGCATGGTTTTAACCTTGCGCCCAGGAGATAAGATGAGTCAGCGCGACATGGTGACACGCTTAATTTCAATGCAGTATGAACGCAATGAACTTGATTTTCAACGCGGTATTTTTCGGGTGCGCGGCGATACCATTGATATTTTTCCTGCTGAGCATAATGAATTAGCAATTCGCGTCGAGTTATTTGACGATGTAGTCGAAACTTTGCATTTCTTTGATCCATTAACCGGCCGAGTAAAACAAAAATTACCGCGCTTTACGGTATACCCGAGTTCCCATTACGTTACCCCACGTGAGACCGTGGTGCGCGCTATTGAAACCATTAAAGTGGAGCTGCGCGAGCGACTGGATGAATTTGTAAAATCAGGAAAATTAGTCGAGGCGCAACGGCTTGAACAGCGCACGCGTTTTGATTTGGAAATGCTGAGTGAATTAGGTTTTTGTAAGGGAATCGAAAACTATTCGCGTCATCTTTCCGGAGCCAAGCCCGGTGAGGCACCGCCGACCCTAGTTGACTATTTAGCACCAGACGCATTGATGTTTTTGGATGAGAGTCATGTCTTGATAGGACAGCTCAACGGAATGTATAACGGTGACCGCTCTAGAAAGCATACTTTGGTTGAGTATGGATTCCGCTTGCCTTCTGCAATGGATAATCGCCCATTAAAATTTCCTGAGTTTGAAACTAAGATGCGCCAAGCCGTTTTTGTTTCGGCAACGCCGGCTGATTATGAAAATAAAATAACCGGCCAGGTGGTTGAGCAGGTTGCCAGGCCTACTGGTTTAGTTGATCCTGCGATCGAAGTCTTACCAGCCAGTAATCAAGTGGATGATTTATTGACACAGATTGCTGCACGGGTCAGTGTTCGCGAGAGAGTATTGGTTACTGTTCTAACAAAAAGAATGGCGGAGCAGTTAACCGAGTATTTGGCCGACAACGGTGTGAAGGTGCGTTATGTGCATTCGGATATTGATACGGTCGAGCGAGTTGAGATTATTCGAGATTTGCGTTTAGGTGTTTTTGATGTACTGGTAGGAATTAATTTATTGCGCGAAGGATTGGATATCCCAGAAGTTTCTTTAGTGGCAATTTTGGACGCCGACAAGGAGGGATTCTTGCGGGCGGAGCGCAGCTTAATTCAAACCATTGGGCGCGCTGCTCGTAACGTGAATGGCAAGGCTATTTTGTATGCCGATAAGATGACGGACTCAATGCGGCGCGCGATTCAAGAAACGGATCGACGTCGAACCAAGCAGATTGCCTTTAATCAATTGCATGGTATAGAGCCCAAAGGGGTTACCAAGCGGATCAAGGACATTATTGACGGTGTTTATGACGTCCAGGAAAAACGGATAGAGTGGGTAGCTGCTGAAACCCGAGCCCATTATGAAAGCATGGGCGAAAAAGAACTGTCAGCGGAAATCAAAAAACTGGAAAAGCAGATGATGGCCGAAGCGAAGAACTTGGAGTTCGAGAAGGCGGCGGCTACTCGAGATAAGCTCAATAAAATCAAAGAGATGGCATTTGGCGCTAGAACTGGCGGCTGATTCCCCCTAGTGCTTGGATGGGTTAATCCCAAGCAAAATAGTAGTTATCTGCTAAACTTGAGTGGAATTGTCAGGTATTACCAATTTGGCAATTTGCTGTCCATAACAATCCATTACCAAGGTGACATATGAGACTTACTACTAAAGGTCGATTTGCAGTAACCGCCATGATTGATTTAGCTCTTCGTGAGACCCACGGGCCAGTTACGCTCGCGGGTATCAGTCAGCGTCAAAAAATTTCCTTATCGTATTTAGAGCAATTATTTGGCAAATTACGCCGATTTAATATTGTCGAGAGCACACGTGGCCCAGGTGGTGGATATACCTTGGCACGTAAAGCCGAAGAGATTAGCGTTGCTAATATTATTGTCGCGGTTGATGAACCACTCGATGCGACGCAATGCGGCGGTAAAGGCAGCTGCCTTAATGATGAAGAAAATCATGGCCGTTGCATGACCCATGATCTCTGGACTAATTTAAATTCAAAAATGGTCGAGTATCTCGATTCAGTTTCACTACGCGACCTTGTCAAACAACAAGAATCGCGTGGCGTAGTACTTCAAGATATGCGCGAAAAGAAAGTGCGTACGGAGAGTAAGCCTGCCAAAGCTTCTCCTGCAGTCGCTAGCAAGAAACCTGAGCCAGCTAAACCGCCTTTAATTAACTCCGTATTTAATTTAGCTCGACAAGGATAAATTTTTCAATGAATGCTCCGCAGACTACTCATCTTCAACCCGTTCCGTTATTTAGTCCGAAGCATTTTCCGGTCTATATGGACTATTCGGCTACCACGCCGATTGACCCCCGCGTGGTTGATAAGATGTTGCCGTATCTGCGCGAGCAATTTGGAAACGCTGCTTCTCGCAGCCATGCTTTTGGTTGGGCCGCAGAGGAAGCAGTAGAAGAGGCTCGTTCGGATGTGGCGCAACTCGTTCATGCTGATCCGCGGGAGATTGTTTGGACTAGTGGGGCAACTGAGAGTATTAACTTAGCCCTAAAAGGCGCAGCCCATTTTTATAAAGATAAAGGTAAGCACATCATTACAGTGAAAACCGAGCACAAGGCGACTTTAGATGCGTGTCGCGAATTGGAGCGCGAGGGTTACGATGTGACTTATTTGGATGTATTACCGAATGGCTTAATTGATTTTGCTACTTTTGAAGCGGCGATTCGTCCAGATACGATTTTGGTTTCAGTGATGTTTGTTAATAATGAAACCGGAGTAATTCAAGATATTCCTCGAATTGGCGAGGCCTGTCGGAGTCGCGGGATTATTTTTCACGTCGATTCAGCTCAAGCTACCGGCAAAGTTGAAATCGATTTACAAAATATCAAAGTAGATTTGATGAGTTTTTCGGCTCATAAAACGTATGGACCGAAAGGTATTGGTGCATTATTTGTTCGCCGTAAACCTCGGGTGCGCATCGAAGCACAAATTCATGGGGGCGGACACGAGCGCGGCATGCGTTCTGGTACCTTACCAGTCCATCAAATTGTGGGTATGGGCGAAGCTTTTCGGATCGCCCGTATTGAAATGGTCGAAGAGAATAAACGGATTCGTGCTTTGCGCGATCGTTTATTAACTGGCTTAAAGGATATTGAAGAAGTTTATGTGAATGGCGACATGGAAAAACGAGTCGCACATAACTTGAATATTAGTTTTAATTACGTTGAGGGCGAATCGATGTTAATGGCTTTAAAAGATGTGGCCATTTCTTCGGGGTCTGCTTGTACTTCTGCCTCATTAGAGCCTTCGTATGTATTGAGAGCATTGGGGCGTAATGATGAGTTGGCCCACAGTTCAATTCGTTTCACGATTGGTCGTTTTACAACCGAAGAAGAAGTTGATTTCACCATTCAGTTGGTTAAAGAAAAGATCGCAAAATTACGTGAACTTTCGCCGCTGTGGGAAATGTACAAAGACGGAATTGATTTAAGTACGATCCAATGGGCTGCCCATTAATCCGATTTACTAATAGAGAGAAATCATGGCATATAGCGATAAAGTAATCGATCATTATGAAAATCCTCGTAATGTAGGATCTTTTGCAAAAGGTGACGAGCAAGTGGGTACCGGCATGGTTGGCGCTCCCGCTTGTGGTGATGTAATGAAATTGCAAATTCGCGTTAATGATCAAGGCATCATTGAAGACGCTAAATTTAAAACCTACGGTTGTGGTTCAGCAATTGCTTCATCCTCTTTGGTAACTGAGTGGGTTAAAGGTAAGACTTTAGACCAAGCGCTGGAGATTAAGAATGCGCAAATTGCTGAAGAGTTAGCCTTGCCCCCAGTAAAAATTCATTGTTCTATTTTGGCTGAGGATGCTATTAAAGCGGCCGTTCAAGATTACAAAGAAAAACATACCAACACATAATTTTTATAGACGCAATGTCGATTACCCTAACCGAAAAAGCCGCTAAACACGTTAACCGCAATCTTCAGAAACGCGGCAAGGGTTGTGGCTTGCGTTTGGGGGTTAGAACGACAGGCTGTTCTGGCTTGGCTTATCAACTTGAATATGTCGATGAGCCAGAAGGCGAGGATCAGGTTTTTGAGTCACATGGTGTAAAAATTTTTGTTGATCCAAAAAGTTTGGCATATATTGATGGCACTGAACTCGACTTTGTTCGTGAGGGTTTAAACGAAGGATTTAAGTTTCAAAATCCCAACGTAAAAGATGAGTGTGGTTGTGGCGAATCTTTCCGCGTCTGATAATTACTTTCATTTCTTTGGCTTACCGATCCGTTTTGAAATTGACCTAACGGAATTAAATCAATCGTATTTAGCGGTTCAGAAAGAAGTTCACCCCGATCGTTTTGCTCGCGCTAGTGATAGCGAACAGCGTATGTCGATGCAATTAGCGACCTTTGCAAATTCAGCTTTTCAAACCCTGAAAGACCCCATTCAACGGGGTTTGTATTTATGTCGATTACATGGCGTTGACCCCCAACTAGAAACCAATACCGCTATGCCCGCCGTTTTTTTGATGCAACAAATGGAATGGCGAGAGAGTTTAGAAGAAATTGGAAACGATTTATCCGCTTTAGAAAAGCTGGCAAACGAAGTCAGTCAATCAAAAAAATTGACCCTATCCGAGGTTTCTCAAGCAATCGATAGTGCGCGCGATTTTGTTAAAGCCGCTCAGCTATTAAGGGCCTTGTTATTTATTGACAAGTTTTATATTGAAATTGACGATGTCATGTCAAGCCTCGCTTAATCCTTATTTTTAATGGCTCTTCTACAAATTTCCGAACCAGGCATGTCTTTAGCGCCGCATGAGCGTCGGATTGCCATTGGCATTGATCTTGGTACGACGAACTCATTGGTGGCAATTGTGCGGGATGCCTTACCAACCGTATTGGCTGATGAAGCGGGCAATGAATTGCTACCCTCTGTGATTCGATATTTATCGGATGGCAGGACCCAAGCGGGTTTTGATGCTTTAAAACATGTAGTGGATGACCCAAAAAATACAATTGTTTCCGCTAAGCGTTTTATGGGGCGCGGTTTACACGATGTTGCTCATATTGAAAGCACCCCCTACGATTTTATTGACGAACCTGGGATGGTGAAGATTAGAACGGTTGCTGGCGATAAAAGTCCGGTTGAGGTCTCGGCTGAAATTTTGGCGCGTTTACGGCAATTAGCAGAAGATTCAGTGGCCGATGAAATTGTCGGGGCAGTGATTACTGTCCCTGCCTATTTTGATGACGCACAACGGCAGGCGACGAAAGATGCCGCCAAATTAGCCGGTGTAAATGTCTTACGTTTATTGAATGAACCCACCGCTGCTGCCATTGCGTACGGCTTAGATAATGCTAGCGAAGGCGTCTACGCTGTCTACGATTTAGGCGGCGGCACCTTTGATATTTCCATCCTCCGAATGAGCAGAGGGGTCTTTGAAGTACTTTCAACCGGTGGTGATTCTGCTTTAGGTGGCGATGATTTTGATCAACGTCTATCCTGTTGGGTTATTGAGCAAGCAAAACTTCCACCACTGGGTGCGGAAGATCAACGGGCTTTATTGTTGGCCTGCAAAATTGCCAAGGAACAATTAAGTCATGCTCCATTAGCCCGAGTTCATTTGACATTACAAGATGGGGCAACAGTTAATGTCGGGGTTAGTCAAAATCAATTTTTTGAGATGACGCATAACTTAGTCAGCAAAACGATAGTGGCTGTGAAAAAAGCTTTGCGTGATTCGACTATGCCATTAGCGGACATCAAAGGGGTTGTCATGGTTGGTGGGGCAACTCGTATGCCCCATGTGCAACGGGCTGTTGGTGAATTATTTGGTACAGCACCTTTGAATAACTTAAATCCAGATCAGGTAGTTGCGTTAGGCGCAGCCATGCAAGCGGATTTATTAGCTGGCAATCAAAGTAAAAATAACGAATGGTTGCTATTGGATGTGATTCCCTTATCTTTGGGTATTGAGACGATGGGGGGCTTAGTCGAGAAAATTATCCCGCGTAATACGCCAATTCCAGTGGCGCGTGCACAAGACTTCACTACCTTTAAGGACGGTCAAACTGCTCTAGCCCTGCATATTTTGCAAGGCGAGCGGGAATTGGTCAGTGCCTGCCGTTCTTTAGGTAGGTTTGAGTTACGGGGAATTCCGCCGATGGTTGCGGGCGCGGCCCGAATCCGAGTCACATTTCAGGTCGATGCCGATGGGCTTTTGTCGGTTCATGCGCTTGAGCAAAGTTCTGGTGTTGAGGCCTCAATTGATATCAAACCTTCTTATGGTTTAAGTGATTCTGAAATCACTCGCATGCTGCAAGAAGGGTTTAGCTCTGCCCAAGAAGATATGAAGGCGCGTGCCTTGCGTGAAGAGCAAGTTGAGGCACAGCGTTTATTAGATGCTGTTGAAGTTGCCCTTAAACAAGATAGCGATTTGTTAACCGATGTAGAGCGGGCTTTAATTCGCTCAGAAATGCATCATTTAAAAGAAGTATTAAGCCTTGAGCAAGATAGTAGTGTTTTGCGTAAGGCGATTGAAAGAGCAGCTAAAACGACGGATCAATTTGCAGAAAAACGAATGAATGCCAGTATTCAAAAAGCCTTAACTGGAAAAAATGTAGCTGAAATTTAAAAGATAAAATAGAGAATAAATTCATGACGCAGATTGTTGTATTACCGCATGCAGAATATTGCCCCGAAGGTGCCGTGATTGAGGCAGTGCCAGGCACTAGTATTTGCGAAGCATTGTTAGAAAATAATATTGAAATAGAACATGCATGTGAAATGTCATGCGCTTGCACGACTTGTCATGTGATTGTTCGTGAGGGTTTTAATTCATTAAACGAGGCTGACGAGAACGAGGAAGATTTACTCGATCGGGCCTGGGGATTGACCCCCATTTCACGCTTGTCTTGCCAAGCTTATGTGGCCCAAAAAGAATTAGTGATTGAAATACCCAAATACACGATTAATCACGCTAAAGAAAACCACTGAACTCCTTAGATTTCTTCCTTGCGCAAATGGGGGAAGAGAATCACGTCGCGAATATTGGGCATGTCGGTAATTAACATCATTAATCGATCAATGCCAATTCCGCAACCACCCGTTGGTGGCATTCCATACTCTAGAGCGCGAATGAAGTCGTGATCGTAGTACATTGCTTCTTCATCACCCGCTTCTTTTTGTTCGACTTGCTTGCGAAAACGGGCGGCTTGATCTTCGGCATCATTGAGTTCGGAAAAGCCATTCGCAATTTCACGTCCCGTAATAAATAATTCAAAGCGCTCCGTTAGGCCAGGACGGGTATCGGATTCGCGTGCTAACGGGCTAACCTCGATGGGATAATCGATAATGTAAGTTGGATCCCATAAATGTTCTTCAGCAACCAATTCAAATAAAGCCAGTTGCAGGGCGCCTAAGCCCGCATTTTTAAGGGCTGGTGAATGAATGTCTGCGCCACCTTTTTTGAGTTCATTGCGAATTAGGTCGGCATCGTCGAGCTCGTTTGCTTTGTAAGCTTTCTTTGAATGCGGCCCATATTTCAGAATAGCTTCTTTGATCGTTAGTCGATCAAAGGGTTTATTTAAATCTAAGGGACGACCTTGGTGGGTTAGCGATGCGCTACCTTGAGCATCGATTGCCACAGTACGAATTAAATTTTCAGTAAAGTCCATCAACCAACGGTAATCGGTATAGGCTGCATAAAATTCCATCATGGTAAATTCAGGATTGTGGCGAGGGCTTACACCTTCATTACGAAAGTTGCGATTAATCTCAAACACCCGTTCGAAACCACCCACCACTAAGCGCTTTAGATATAACTCAGGAGCGATGCGTAAAAACATCTCCATATCGAGCGCATTATGATGCGTAATAAACGGTTTTGCGGCTGCTCCGCCCGGAATCACGTGCAACATGGGGGTTTCCACTTCCATAAAGCCAGCCTCGCTCATATGGTGGCGAATCGATGCCATAGCTTTGCTGCGAGCAATAAACGTATTTCGGCTTTCGGGGGAAACAATTAAATCAACATAACGCTGACGGTATTTAGTTTCTTGATCAGCCAGTCCATGAAATTTATCAGGAAGAGGGCGTAAGGATTTGGCTAGTAAGCGTAATTGCGAACACTCTACAGAAAGCTCACCTTTATTGGTTTTAAAAAGATGACCTTCGGCAGCAATGATATCGCCCATATCCCAGTGCTTAAAGGCATTGTGAATTTCGGCACCAGGGTGATCATCGTTAATATAGAACTGAATTTGCCCACTTCTATCCTGAATGGTCGCAAAACTGGCTTTACCCATCACGCGTTTCAGAACCATACGGCCAGCCACTTTAATGGCAATTTTCTTTTGCGCTAATTCTTCTTTATTAAATTGGTCGTAATGAGCATGGAGATCAGCCGCTAAATGGGTTGGCACAAAGTCGTTAGGGAAGGCAATTCCGTCTTGGCGTAGTTTGGCTAACTTTTCACGACGTTCAGCAATAATATGATTTTCATCGCGCCCTTCGGCACTGTTGTCGATATTAGAATCGGTCTTCGAATGATTTTGGCTCATAGTTTTTTCATAGAATAAATTAAACGCCTTGTTTCAAACTGGCCTCGATAAATGCATCCAGATCCCCATCAAGTACTTTTTGTGTATTTGAAATTTCAAGATTGGTTCGCAAATCCTTAATGCGGCTTTGGTCAAGCACGTAAGAGCGAATTTGGTGACCCCAGCCGACATCGGTTTTACTTGCCTCAAGTTTATCTTGTTCGGCTCGACGTTTGCGCATTTCAAATTCGTAGAGACGTGATTTGAGCATGCTCATCGCTTCTGCGCGATTACGATGCTGGCTACGATCGTTTTGGCATTGAACCACAATCCCAGTCGGGATATGAGTTAATCGAACTGCAGAATCAGTTTTGTTAATGTGTTGACCACCCGCGCCCGAGGCTCTAAAGGTATCGGTACGGATATCGGCGGGATTAATATCAATTTCAATTGAATCATCCACCTCAGGGTAAACATAAATACTGGCAAAAGAGGTATGACGACCGTTTGAGGAATCAAATGGCGACTTGCGAACTAAGCGATGCACCCCCGTCTCAGAGCGCAAATGTCCGTATGCAAATTCACCATCAACTTTAATGGTGGCACTTTTGATACCCGCAACATCACCATCAGACTCTTCCAAAATCTCTGTTTTATAGCCTTTGCGCTCACAATATTTGAGGTACTGCCGATAGAGCATACTGGCCCAGTCACACGCCTCGGTCCCACCAGCCCCCGCTTGAATATCAATAAAGCAATTACAAGGATCCATTTCATTGTGAAACATTCTGCGAAATTCGAGATCGGCAATAATTTTTTCGTACGATGCTGAATCAGTTTGCAGGGCAAGCAAGGTTTCATCATCATTTTCCGCGCGCGCTAAGTCGAGTAACTCTTGGGAACCGGTAATGTTGTCATGAAGATTGCTGAGTGTATTAACCACTCCTTCGAGTAATTTTTTTTCTTTACCTAGGGCTTGCGCTTGTTTTGGATCGTCCCAAATTTTGGGATCTTCCATAATATGATTGACTTCAACTAGGCGATTTGATTTTTGATCGAAGTCAAAGATACCCCCTTAACGCTTGCTCACGTCGCAGAAGGTCATTAAGAGAATTAGTCAGAATATTAAGTTGTTCAGCTTCCATGACCGAAATTATAAAGCCAAGCGCTTGATTTTGAGCCTGATTCGGGAGTATTGAGCTAATTTAGCTATCGTCATGTGCCTCGATGATGAGTTGGGCGCGTGCTTGGCCTTGAAAGCGATCAGAAACCAATCGATAAACCAATTTTGCTTTGTTGGGGAGGGTTTGGGTACGATTGAACCAAACTCCCTGAATTGGCTTTAAGTGGGGATTGGCAGGGTGTTTCAGCTGTAGGCGTAAGTGTTTTTCTTTCATCAAACTCTGCTGCATGATTTCAAACTCACCATAAAAAATCGGCTGAGGAAATCCTTGCCCCCAAATTTCTCCCGCCAGTAAATCGCCCATTTCAGGATTGATTTCGTCGGGTCGTAATTCGCCATCATGAATAGTTTTGCGCATCAATAATTCATCGTCTAATAATTCTTTAGCAACTTTCTCAAATGCATCTTTAAATTGTTCAAAATCATTTTTTAGAATGGTTAAACCCGCTGCCATGGCATGACCCCCAAATTTTTGAATTAAATTAGGCTGACGCTTCGAGATTAAGTCGAGGGCATCGCGTAAATGAAAGCCATTTAAGGATCTACCAGACCCTCTCAAGCTACCATCGTCAGCAGGGGCAAAAATCAGGGTGGGTCGATTAAAGCGTTCCTTCAGGCGTGAAGCAACAATGCCAACCACACCCTGATGCCATTGGTTATTCCATAGGCAAATACCATAGCGTTGATTCAGCTCTTCATCCGCAATCATCGCCAATTCACCCAGTGCAGTTTCTTGCATGCCGCTTTCAATCGCCCGTCTTTCGCGATTAATTCGGTCTAGTTCTTGGGCTATTTCTCGTGCTTGTTCGGGCGAATCACTCAGTAGGAGCTGAATACCCAAGGTCATATCCGCCAATCTCCCCGCGGCGTTTAAGCGTGGACCGATGGCAAAACCTAAATCAAAGGTACTAGCAAGACTGGGGTCACGACCAGCCACCTGAAATAGAGCTTGAATTCCAACCTGAGCAAAACCCGATTGGATGCGTTTCAAACCATTGGCCACCAAAATACGATTATTACGATCGAGCTGGGCCACATCGGCAACGGTACCGAGCGCCACTAAATCTAAGAGACTTTCTAGTTTGGGCTGATTCTGGCTAGTAAAGTGACCGCGTTGGCGTAATTCAGCACGTAATGCAATCAGTAAATAAAACATCACACCAACCCCTGCGAGCGCTTTACTTTGAAAACTGCAAGCTGGTTGATTTGGGTTGACGATGGCCAGTGCTTTTGGCAGGGTATCGCCTGGTAAATGATGATCGGTCACAATCACATCCATCCCCAACTCGGCTGCACGTGCAACGCCTTCGTTACTAGCAATGCCGTTATCGACTGTAATTAATACATTCGGCTTTGGTTTTTGTTGAGCGGCAAGCTCAACAACCTCGCGAGTAAGTCCGTAACCCATCGTGAAACGATTGGGTACCAGAAAGTGAATATGGACCCGATTATCGGTGAGCATTTTTAAACCGCGAATCGCAACGGCACATGCGGTTGCACCATCGCAGTCGTAGTCGGCCACAATCACTATATTTTTTTCTTGTTGAATTAAGTCTGCCAAAATGACTGCGGTACTTTGACAATGAAGCAAGGTATTCGGCGGCAGTAACTGCTTCAGTTCTAACCCTAATTCATCGGGCTGATTAATTCCACGGGCTGCATAAAGACGAGCCAACAGAGGGTGTAAGCCGCTTTGCGTAAGCCAATCTGCGCTACGCTGTGAAAAGGGTCGGGGATTAAATTGAACCATTACCAATCATTTTCATTTTTTTTATTTCAACATATCTTGCCAGGTAGGCATACGATTTTTTTTCCAAAAAATCCATTTAGACTGACTAAAATCATTTTTTGAAAAATAGCGTTGTCGAGCTTGCGATTTTAAGTGTGCAGGGAAGTCAATGATTTCGAGTTCAATTTTTTGATCCATCACAGCTTGATATAAATCAGACCAAATGTGCTTGGGTTGATTAAAAAAAGCAAAGGTATTTTTTTCTTGATGAATCGCAAACGTATTTTGGTAAGGCGTCTTATGGTATTCAGCATAATTTTTCATGAATGGACTGTCACCCATTAACAAATCACTTTCAGTGAGAGTTTTGGGGAATTGAAGATCTTCTTTTTGACCAATTCCACTAATCCAAACCGAATTAATCATCGGTAAATTTTCCGCTTCTCGCCTCTGATTGACGGGATGAATATGCCAGAGCATTTGAATTTCATTTTGTAACTTGCGCCAACGACGAGCTAAACCCATTTCGCTACTATCTTTTGGCAACCACCAGTCAATATTCCGTCCTTGTGCTTGCGCTGAGCTGTAGGTTGTCAGCGAGCGAAATGTAGCGGCTTTGGCGATCCATTGTTTGGGATGAATCATTTTTAAATCACTAAAGCCATCATTTTCGAATAAATCAGCAATTGCATTGAGAAGGGCGCTGGATTCAGGCTCACTAAGGGTTAATTGATCGGGATTAATTAATACCAAATGATCCCGTGTGGCGTGAAAATGAACTGGTTCAATCAGCGCCCATACCCCTGAATCTGAATTTGCTATCAAGGGCCCTAAGGCTATTGGATTGCCGAGGAGGTATTTCTCATGCGGTAGTCCAACTGGGGCATTTTGGACAAGACCATCTAAGACAGGGTCTTCGCTGGCGACTAAAAGGGTGAATCGTGAGGACATGACCCTGATTTTAGGTGGCATTTAGATCTTTCGTCGACCAATGGCTTTTGATTCACTAAACTGTCGGTATGTGGACAATTCCCATCGAACTTGAAATTGGCTTGCGGTATACCCGCTCTAAGCGAAGAAAGACCGTGGGTCAGCGTGATGGTTTTCTGTCTTTTATTTCTGGAATTTCAATGGCCGGTATTGCCCTTGGCGTTGCGGCTCTGATTGTGGTTCTTTCGGTGATGAATGGTTTTCAAAAAGAGGTGCGCGATCGAATGCTTTCAGTTTTATCGCATATTGAAGTAAATGCACCTCAAGGCCTAGAAAATTGGGAGGCTGTTTCAAATACGCTAGCAAGCAAACCTCATGTGCTTGGCGTTGCTCCCATGGTCAGTTCTCAGGGTTTATTGAGTCGCGGTGAATCGATGCGGGGAATTGCAGTGAGGGGAATTGACCCTAATTTAGAAGGCAGAGTTTCAGATTTACCAAAACAATTTTTAGCGGGCAATATTCAGGATTTAAAAGCCGGTCAATTTGGGGTGGTGTTGGGCTCGCAACTCGCTTCTATTCTTGGAGTCAAGATGGGCGAGCGGGTAAGTCTTTTAGTGCCCGAGGGTGATTTAACACCTGCTGGGGTAATGCCGAGAATGCGCGCTTTAAAAGTCGTTGGCATTGTGGATAGTGGTCACTATGAGTATGACAGCACCTTGGCTATTTTGCATTGGCAAGATGCAGCCGCTCTATTACGTTTGCATGATCCTACTGGATTAAGAGTGAAGTTAGATGATATGCAATTAGCACCGCAGATTGCTCCACAATTGGCATTATCAGTTCCTCAGGCTTTATGGGTTAGCGATTGGTCGCGGTCGAATCGCAATTGGTTTGCTGCCGTTCAAACCGAAAAGAAAATGATGTTCATTATTTTGACTTTAATTATTGCGGTGGCAGCCTTTAATTTAGTCTCTACATTAGTGATGACGGTTACAGATAAACAGGCTGATATTGCCATCTTACGAACCATGGGTGCAAGCGCAGGAATGGTACAGCGAATTTTTTTAGTTCAAGGTTTAGCAATTGGTTTTATGGGCTCATTAGTAGGGGTTTTATTTGGTTTGTTAATTGCCCTTAATATCGATGTGATTGTTCCAGTGATTGAAGCTCTATTAGGGGTGCAATTTTTGCCACGCGATATTTACTTCATTAGTCAGTTGCCATCCGATGTGCGCTTGAGCGATGTAGTAACGGTTGGTTTGATGGCTTTTGTCTTATCCATTTTGGCCACTTTATATCCCAGTTGGCGTGCTGCAAAGGTAAGACCAGCAGAGGCATTACGTTATGAGTGAATTAGTATTAAAAGCAAGTAGCTTAGCCAAGACTTATGGTCAAGGCGCAACAGCAGTTGAAGTTTTAAAAGACGTTCACCTTGAATTGCATGCTGGCGAAAAGGTTGCCATTGTGGGCTCATCGGGCTCTGGTAAAAGTACTCTATTGCATTTATTGGGCGGTCTAGACGCGCCATCAAAAGGCGATATTTATTTGACTGGAAATCATCTCGCAAAATTGAGTGCCAGTGAATTGGATCGCATTCGTAATCATCAACTTGGTTTCATTTATCAATTCCACCACCTTTTAGATGAATTTTCTGCTATAGAAAATGTCGCATTACCTTTACGGATTCGAGGTGTGGGTAGGTCGCAAGCGGAAGAGGAGGCTAAAGCAGTTTTATCCGCCGTAGGCTTAGCCAATCGACTTTTACATACTCCAGCAGAATTATCCGGCGGCGAACGTCAGCGAGTTGCGGTAGCAAGAGCATTAGTGGGAAAGCCATCCTGTGTTTTGGCGGATGAGCCTACTGGTAATTTGGATGCCGAGACAGCCGATGTCGTTTTCGATTTGATCTTGAGTTTGGCGAAACAGCAAGGTACGGCATTTTTGATTGTTACCCATGATCCGCTTCGTGCTAGACGCTGTGATCGAATCTTAACTTTAGAGCGCGGCGCTTTAAAGTCTTTTTCAGGTGTTTAGTTTTATGTGGCTTGATACCCATTGTCACTTAGATGCGCCTGAATTTTTATCGGACTTGGATCGCATTATTGATCATGCGCTTGAGAATCAAGTAGAAGGTATTTTATTGCCCGCAGTTCGTGCTCATGATTTTGTTTTAGTTCAAGAGTTGGTAGAACGTTACCAAGGTAGAATGCCCAATTTAGTTTATACCTTGGGTATTCATCCTCTATATACCGATCGAGCACAAGATAAGGACTTGAAAATCTTGGAAGATGCTGCAACAACAGCGATTCTCGATCCTCATTTTGTTGGGATCGGGGAAATCGGCTTAGATTATTTTGTAGATGGCTTAGACCCTCGCCGACAAGCCTTTTTTTATGAGGGGCAACTTGCCATTGCAGAGGCTTTAAAGTTGCCTGTCATTTTGCACGTTCGTCGCTCACAAGATATGATTTTAAAAGGCTTAAGAAGTCGTAATATTGTTGGTGGTATTGCCCACGCATTTAACGGAAGTTTTCAACAAGCGGAGCAGTTTATCCAATTGCAATTTAAGTTGGGTTTTGGCGGCGCCGCAACCTATGAACGTGCTTTGCAAATTCGCCGACTTTTAAAAGATTTACCCATTGAGAGTATCGTCACAGAAACCGATTCACCCGATATTCCTCCCGCTTGGTTGCGGGATAGCGATGTGCGGCGCAATGAACCTGCTTTTGTCGCTCGAATTGCTGAAAGCCTTGCTGAAATTCGAGGTATTGCAGTACCTGAGTTTGCTCGCACAGTTAAACAAAATGCGCTAAACGTCCTACCTCGTTGGTCTAATCTTTTAGCTGCTTAAATAGTGCGTTTTGCAATTGCGGCATGGATTGCCGGGGGATCCCTTGCATTTTTTCTAGAAGACATCCCTAGTAGTTATTTCTTTTGGCTCTCAGTAGTATCTGTCATTCTTACCGTATCTTGTTTGTACTGGATCAGGAGTGCGGGTGTTTTTAAAGTGGCGTTGTCCATCACGATACCAATTATTTTTGCGCTACTGGGGTTTTGGTGGAGTGTTGAATTTATTCAGGCGCGCTTACAAACTACCTTACCTACTGAATACGAGTTAGTTGACTTAGAAATAGTGGGAATAATTGATCAGTTGCCTCAGGGGGATAAAGTAGGCCAGCGATTCAGTTTTGATGTAGAGCAGTGGCTAATCGACTCTATTCAACCTTTGCGGCCTTTTCCTAAACGAGTCTATTTATCCTGGAATCCTTCTTGGCGCAGTGCATATAAAAAATCCTCAGCGCTTGAATCAATCTCTTTACCAGATTTAATTCCTGGCCAGCGTTGGCGATTTAAGGTGAGGTTAAAACGCCCACGCGCTTTATTAAATCCCCATAGTTTTGACTTCGAGCGTTGGATGTTTCATCACGATTTTGCGGCGCATGGCTCGGTTCGTTCAGGACTCTTGCTTAATGAAATTCCAAGTCATTTTTCTTTCCCCAGATTGATTGAAAAACAACGTTGGACTATACGAGAAAAAATCAGCCGTTTATTACCCACCGACGCGAAATACCGCGGCGTATTAGTTGCTTTAGTGATTGGCGATCAAAATGCTATTCCGCAAGAGGATTGGCGAATTTTTAATGCCACAGGTGTAGGCCATCTTATTTCGATATCGGGTTTACATGTAACCATGTTGGCAGGATTGGGCTCGGCTTTGGGAATATTTTTATGGCGTAAACAATACCTTCCTTTAGTTTTTCCGACTTATCGAATCGGGGCAGTACTAGCATTTATCACCGCATTTTTATATGCATGGTTAGCAGGCTTTCAAATACCCGCGCAACGCACAATGTATATGCTTGGGGTAGCTTGCTTGGCTTTATGGGCCAATCGAATCTCACGACCATTTGATATTTGGTGGTGGGCTTTATTTTTGGTCATGATAGTAGACCCAATGGCAGCCTATACACCAGGATTTTGGTTGTCATTTGGGGCCGTAGCCGCCATCTTGTATGGTATGGGCGAATCGTCAAGCCTAATGGGAATACCCACGGGTAAGGAGTATGAGCGTAGTTTGCGAATCAGAATCTATCAAGCAATCTGCGAAGCAACGCGTTTGCAAATACTGGTCACTATTGCTTTGTTGCCATTTACCTTGTATTGGTTTTATCAATTCTCATTGGCTTCCATTATTGCGAATGCCCTAGCAATACCCTTAATCAGTTTTGTGGTGACTCCATTTGCGATTGCAGGAGCCTTCTTGCCAGATTGGGCAGCCACCTTTTTTCTCAATAGCGCTCATGCTGCTATGGAATTATTGGGTTTATTTTTAAATTGGACCGCCTCTTGGTCATGGTCAGTTGTATGGTCGCATCAACCCCATTTCTTCGCTTTACTCATATCACTGGTAGGAGTTATTTGGTTTATTGCTCCAGGCCCATTGAGAGTAGGATGGTATTGGCGCTGCTTAGGTTTAGTTTTGATTTGTATTTTATTTATTCGTACTGATTCGTCATTAAAGTATGGAGAATTTAAAGCGACCGTATTTGATATAGGGCAGGGAAGCGCTGTTTTGGTCGAGACAAGGCAACATCGTATGTTGTATGACACGGGCCCCAGTCAAGGTAAAGATAATGCAGGCGAACGAATTTTATTGCCATTTTTTCGTGGTGAGGGAATTCGGAAAATAGATCGATTAGTCATTAGCCATAAAGATACTGACCATACCGGCGGTTTTAAAAGTCTTTTAAATGGAATCGCAATCGATTCATTTTTAGGTTCAATACCAGAAGACCATGAACTAATGAATGATTTAATTTTTAGCTCGACCCCATCCTTGCCTTGCCGTTATGGACAAAGCTGGAATTGGGATGGCGTTGAATTTAAGGTGTGGCACCCTTCTGAAGCAATGAGTTTTAGTCCTGATTTACATCAAGGAAAACCAAATGAATTGAGTTGTGTGATTGAGGTTCGAAATCAATCTACTTCTTTTTGGTTAACCGGTGATATTGAGAAAAATGGTGAACGTGAATTAAGCGAACGATTAGAGGAGCAATCCTTTTTAAGAAAATTAAATCATCGCCCGGTTGTTTTTATGGCTCCCCATCACGGTAGCAAAACATCGTCGTCAAGATCTATCATGGAATCCCTTCAGCCTAGCTATGCTTTTTCGCAAAACGGTTATTTAAATCGCTATGGACATCCCCATCCCAGCATTCTTTCCCGTTATCAGGAATATGGTTTGGATTTAATCCAAACCCCGCATACGGGTGCGCAAATTTGGCACTCTGGTAAAAATCAACTTAATTTTTATTTCTATCGTCAAAGATATAAAAGGGTGTGGCATCGAGATTAGAGATGCTAAGAAGAGCTGGATTAACCATTAAAAAAGGGCTTCAGAGCAAATTTGCCTTGAAACCCTTTTGATGTTTGGTTGCGGGGATAGGATTTGAACCTATGACCTTCGGGTTATGAGTTCGATTACGCACCCATTAAATTGTTGTATTATATAGTATTATTGCCAAAGTAGTATACAAAGTAGTATACTAATTCATGAGTTTTTCGTCTATTTCACAAGGAAAAAACATGAAAAAAGTCTGTATCTATGTTCGTGTGTCCACCACCAAACAGACCGTAGAGAACCAAATACAAGTCCTTAGAGAGTATTCAGAACGATGTGGGTACCAAATCACTCAAATCTACTCAGATAACGGTATATCGGGTTCTAAGGGACGTCAGGATCGTCCTGGACTGGATCAGATGTTAAAAGATGGAGTTCAACGGAAGTTTGAGATGGTTTTAGTCTGGTCTGTGGATAGA
>JAEMSI010000033.1:0-3099 GCA_016462905.1 Polynucleobacter sp.
AATAGGGTAAAGGAGGGAAAGGGAAATAGGCAAATAGGGGATTAGGGGATTAGGGTGAGAAAATAAGAGATTATTTTAAATAGTTTATCTATCGATTATGTATTTTTATCCGTTGCGCATTTCAACGCTACGTAATTTTTGTGCCAGTTGATCTAAAACACCATTGACATATTTATGCCCATCGGTACCGCCAAAGGTTTTGGCAAGTTCAACTGCTTCATTGATGGCTACTTTATAGGGGACCGATAAATCGCTAGCCAATTCATAGGCGCCAATCAGCATAGCAGCGTGCTCAACCGGTGAAAGTTCTGCCAGAGGACGATCGAGTTCAGGAGTAATTAAGGCATCCAATTCTTCCGAGCGATTCATCACGCCTTGAAAAATACCTTCAAACAAATCGTGTTGGCAACGAGCGAAGGCGGGGTCTTCGGCTAATTGTTTCGCAATCGCATGAGCATCAACAAAACTACCTGAATTACGTAAGACAAGGCATTGGTAAACACCTTGTAGGGCATATTCACGAGCGCGTCTGCGCGGAGTTAACGAACGCTTATTGGGATTCGATACTTTAGTGGAGCTCATTTTCTCGATCGTCTTCATCGCCATCATCATCTAACTCGTCGTTGATCTCTTGATTGAGGGCTAGAGCAAGATTGGCCATTTCAATCACAGCGCGGGCGCAATCTCGACCTTTATCGGGTGCCCTGACGCGAGCTTGTTCATCGTTATCGCAGGTCAGAACACCATTGGCAATCGGCAGGCCAGTTACATGGCTTACCCGACTAATTCCTGAAGCCGATTCGTTCGAAACGAGCTCAAAGTGATACGTCTCGCCACGAATCACGGCACCCAAAGCAACTAAACCATCAAAATTACTCGTTTCCGCCATATTTTGAAGTGCAAATGGAATCTCTAAGGCTCCAGGAACTGTAAGCAGTTGAATATCAGAATGAGCTACACCTAACTGTAATAGTTCTTGGATACACGCTTTTGTGAGTGCGATGCAGTGCTCTTCATTAAAGCGAGCCTGCACAATCCCAATTCGAAGATCTTGGCCATTCAAGTCAGCCTCAACCATATCAATTGCACTTAAGTCCGGCTGCTTTCGGATTTCACTCATGAGGATGCTCCAGAATAAGGTAGGTGACCGGTAATTTCAAGTTTGTAACCAGATAGGCTCGGTACGCGAGCAGAGCTGGCTAATAGCTTCATCTTGCCAACGTGTAAATCTTTCAAAATTTGGGCGCCGATACCGTAACTTCGAAAATCATTTTGATGCGACCCCGTATTGATTGGTTTTGAATGCAATGTCTGCGAATCAGAATTTAATTTACCGGACATCAGCATGAATTGTTTCATCCACTTAGTTTCATTGGGCGAGGATAGGCCTGCAACATTGAGCAGTACTGCAACACCACAGGATGAGCCGGCAATTTTTTGGAGCGCTTGAGCTAATGGCCAAGAGTGAGTGCTGTTTTTGACATCCAAAAAATCCAAAATAGTCGCTGGCTCGTGGACGCGAACTAAAGTTTCACTTCCTTCGGCTGGTTTACCTTTTACTAAAGCCAGATGCAATGAGGCACTTGGCTTATCGCGGTAAATAAATCCTTGTAAAGAGCCCCATGGAGTTTCAAAAGTATGCTCGCCTTCGCGAATCACGATACTCTCGGTTTGACTTCGATATTGAATCAAATCGGCGATGCTGCCAATCTTAAGACCATGTTCTTTTGCAAATTCAATTAAATCAGGAAGGCGCGCCATACTGCCATCGTCTTTCATAATTTCGCAAATCACTGAGGTAGCAGAGCACCCTGCTAATGCAGCAAGATCACAACCTGCTTCGGTATGTCCAGAGCGAATTAAAACGCCGCCAGGTTGAGCCATTAAGGGAAAAACATGCCCTGGTTGCACTAGATCATTGGGATGAGCCTTGCTGGCTACCGCGGTTTTAATCGTATGGGCGCGATCCGCAGCCGAAATTCCAGTGCTGACTCCCGACGCTGCTTCAATCGAAACGGTAAAGTTCGTTCCTAAAGCGGTACCGTTATCGCGCACCATCAGTGGCAAATTCAGTTGCTGGCAGCGTTCACGAGTCAAGGTTAAACAAATTAAGCCGCGCCCAAAGCGTGCCATAAAGTTAATCGCCTCGGGGGTGACGTGATCAGCCGCCAATACCAGATCCCCTTCATTTTCGCGATCCTCTTCGTCAACCAGAATGATCATGCGACCCTGTTTCAGCTCGGCAATGATTTCAGTAGTTGGGGATAGAGATAGTGACGTCATATTTTCAGTCGGGGAAAGCGTAGTTTCAGACATAAGCGCTATTTTAAGCCCTGCTTCATAAATTACGGTTTTTGCTCATTATTTAATTTTTAAGAAATGGCTGACAGTAAAAGCTGACTAGAAACCTTGATGAATTGGCTGTAAAGGCCCGAAGATGGTTCTATGACAAAACTACGGGAGTCGATTGAAAGAAATCATCAAAAGGGCTTTATCTTCATCGAGCCGCTTTTAGCCCTCAGCCTAATCGCTGGCAGCTTTTTGGTGCTGACTCATGTTTTTAATCAGCTTTTGATAAAAAATGCCGAACTGACTGAAAAGCAAATACGTTGGCATGAGGCAGTCAACCGCTATGAAAACCATTTTATAAGTAGCAATCATTTCTATGAACTTAATCGCTTGTTTAGTCGCCCTGACTCTCAGCAGCATCCTCATTTATCCGCCACTCAAAAACCTCGTTTTCCTCATCGAAAAACACCGGAAGGTCGAAAGGCAAGAAAAAACCGCCATGGATCGTGAACGCGCCATGGAATTAATTAGTAGAGCAATTCGGATGGTGGGCTACCACTCTTTTGAAAATATGAATTCGGTTCAGCAGTTTTTTCAAGATTCAATCAAAAACAAGCATGAATCGTTTTATGAAATTCAAAAAAATCATGCTTATCCAGCAAGCGATGGCTTGATTATTCGTCAGCAAATTTCATCGCCTGCGGATTTGGATTGTTTGGGAAATACATTAACACCCGATCGAACGCGTCAGGGGCTTACGTACCAACATTTTTTTATCCAAAAAAATAATTCAAACTTAGATGTTATGGC
>JAEMSI010000033.1:3199-19225 GCA_016462905.1 Polynucleobacter sp.
GGTTTGGATCGTCAGGGACAGGTAATGAATGCACCCCTTTTATACGGAGTTGAAAAAATCGAATTCAGGCCATTATTCAATCAGTCTTCTCAAATGAGTGGGATCGAAATCAAATTGCTCATGAGCGATGGCAAGCAATACACTCGCCATACTGCGTTTCGGAATAAATTCATCCTGCGATGATGTTGGTTTGGATAATGAGTCTCATCATGACTTTGTCAGGCTTGATTCACTCTTTGGAGCACTTTCTTGGTTTAAAAATCAGAATAGTAGCAAGCCAAGAAAAACAACTACAGGATTGGATTCAAAGCGAATCTGATTTAGTCGCTTGCGAAAATCAGGCAATTGATCATTTCGAAAAATTGAACTTTGTGAGCGCAAATACTAGTTCTAGCTCTAGTCTTCAGCCCTTATGTCAAATCAAGCAGATCGATCAAAACGCGCAATATCAATTATTTAAAGTTCGGTCCGGCGATTATTTTCTCTTTGAAAGTACCATTTTGTTCGACATTCAAGATGGAAAAAAGCTTCGTCTCAATTGGCGTCAATTTTATCGAAGTGAGTCAATCGATTGAGAGTTCAATTTCAGCAAGCCGGTTTTAGTTTATTAGAAATGATGGCTGTTATCGCTATCATCGCGATCATTTCAATCATGGGTTTTCCTTTGATTCAAAATCAATCACATCGTCAGCAATTGGATTTGATGGCGCAACGTTTTATTTTGCATGCCCAGTTTGCGCGTCAGCAGGCGATGGTTTTAAATCAGCCCGTTGCTATTTCACCAAGGCTAAATGGAGTTTGGAATTTAGGTTGGAAAATTAGCGCGGGCGAGAAAATCTTACTGGAGCAATATTCTCTAGTACCAATTCAGGTGGAGGGCGGGGGAAAGGGCTCATCAGAGGCTTTTATAGACCCCCATTTGCAAGCCCCGCAAATTCTCTTTAATCCTTCTGGCTCTGCCAAAACCAAGCACGGCGGCTTTGTTGCCAATCGCTTGATATTGCGCCATCGCGATGCACCGAAATTACAACGGCATCTTATTTTGGCGGCGAGCGGACGATGGCGTATTTGTGACCCCCAAGCCGATCGGCGAGGATGTTATTAGTCTATTTTTTACCTAGGCGAAGCATTTGGGTTTTAATAGCGTAATGAGCACTAGTTTTAACCCTGTAGATCAAGAATGGATGGAGCTGGCATTAGAGCAAGCCCGTAAATCCCTTTATTTATCGAATCCCAATCCGCGAGTAGGGTGTGTGATTGTTAAAAATGGCAAGGTGCTGGGAATGGGCAATACGCAAGAGATTGGCGGCCCCCATGCTGAAGTGCAAGCATTAGCCGATGCGCGGTCACGGATTGATGGCGCAGATGATTTATTTGGAGCTACTTTTTATATTAGTTTAGAACCCTGTTCGCATATCGGCAAAACGCCACCTTGCGTAGATGCCGTCATTGCAGCTAAACCGAAGGCAGTATTTATCGCGATGGTAGACCCGAATCCCAAAGTATCAGGCAAAGGGATTGCTGCATTAGAAGCGGCTGGCATTGAAGTCCAGATTGGTTTATTAGAAGATTCCGCCGGTTCACTGAATCGGGGATTTATTTCGCGAATGACGCGTGGCTTGCCTTATGTGCGCCTTAAAATTGCCGCGAGTTTAGACGGCTTTACTGCTTTACCCAACGGCCAGAGTCAGTGGATTACCGGTCAAGCAGCGCGCGATGATGGCCATCACTGGCGCGCCCAAGCCTGCGCGATTATTTCGGGTGGTGGGACCGTAAAACAGGATGATCCGCAACTCAATGTGCGTGCGGTTCAAACGCAACGGCAACCCGTGAAAATGATTATCGATTCGCATTTGGAGATCCCCCTCACTGCGAAGGTATTGCAAGACAGTAACGCCATAGTCGTCTGCGCGAAACCGGAAGCCAAATTGTTGAAAGAGATGAGAGCTCAATTGGGTCAACGCGGTATTCGTCTTTTAGAAATGCCCAACCCCAAGGGGAAAGTCGATTTGCCGGCCTTGTTTCGTTATTTAGCGCTTGAGTTAGAGATGAATGAAATTCATATTGAGGCTGGCTCTAAATTAAATGGTTCACTCATTCGTGAGGGCTGTGTCGATGAGTTATTGGTTTATTTGGCGCCTACCTTATTGGGAGGCGGTTTGCCTTTGGCTAATTTGTCGCCACTTTCTTCGCTTATCGGACCTGATAGGCGTGATTGGCAAATAGTCGATCACACCTTAATTGGCGCTGATGTGCGTTTACGATTAAGAAAGTTAAATCAATAAAGGTATGTATTAATTATGTTTACAGGAATTATTACGGCAATTGGCCAGATTGAAACTATTGAGCCACACGGCGATGGTTTTCATATACAAGTGCGCACGCCGCCGATGTATTTAGATGACCTTCTTCTTGGCGATAGCATTGCTGTTCAGGGCGCTTGCATGACGATAACGCATCGATCTACTGGCGCATCGTCTTATTTTGAGTTTGATATTTCGAAAGAGTCGATTAGTAAGACCGTTGCTTTGAAACAAGGGGATCCAGTTAATTTAGAAAAAGCGCTGCGCTTAAGCGATCGTTTAGGCGGCCATTTAGTGAGCGGGCATATCGACGGGATGGGCAAAGTCATTTCTTTTTCAGCAGTACCGGCAAACACAATGGCAAGTTCTGGCGATGATGGATCTTGGTCTTTGGAGATTGAGGCTGCGGACGATTTATCCAAATACCTTGCTTACAAAGGATCGATCGTCGTGAATGGCGTTTCCTTAACTGTAAATCAAGTTCAACCCAAAGGAAAAACGTGTATTTTTAAAATCAATATTATTCCGCACACCTTAGAAAAAACCACTTTGAGAAATTTAAAAGCGGGCGATGCAGTTAACTTAGAGGTCGATTTAATTGCACGCTATGTAGCACGTCTTTTAGAGAAAGAATAAAAACTATCCAGTAGTTTGGTAACGTGTTGGGTCGGGGACACCTGCTTCTTGAAAGCCGATCTTTCGCAAACGGCATGAATCACAAACGCCACAAGCTTCACCGACTTGATTTGCCTGATAGCAAGAGACAGTTTGTGAATAATCAATTCCTAGGGTATGACCCAGTTGAATAATTTGAGCCTTAGACATCTCGATAATCGGCGCATGAATTCGAAACTGTTTGTCAGGGTTGTTAGCTTCAACGCCTAACTTGGTTGCTAAATTCGCCATTACCTCAAATGAACGGACGTATTCGGGTCGACAATCGGGGTAGCCAGAAAAATCAACCGCATTGGCGCCATAAAATAGGTCAAGACTGCCTAATGACTCCGCCCAAGCCAATGCCAGCGATAACAAAATGGTATTCCTTGCGGGCACATAGGTAATCGGAATGTGACCAGAATTTGATCCTGCAGCGCCCCGACCATCGATGGGGACGTCTAAATTTTGATCGGTCAGGGCTGACCCTCCAAAGGCAGTGAGGTCTAGTTCGATAGTGTGATGGCGAGTAATCCCCAATTGCGATGCCATTTTTTTGGCCGCCTCCAGTTCAGAAGCATGTCTTTGTCCGTAACTAACCGAGAGCGCATAGCATGAATAACCCAGCGATTTTGCTAAGGATAAAATCGTGCTGGAGTCTAATCCGCCAGAAAATAAGATGACTGCGGGCGCATTGGAAGATCGGGGCGCGGTACTCATGAATGCAATAATTAATTCAGGGAAGCTGCAATTTTTTTTGCTTCCTTAGCGCTATCTGAATCTGGATATTTAGCCATGAGGTCAGTAAGCAGTTTTTTAGCTAGCGTTTTTTTCCCACTCTCTAACTGGGCATTGGCTAAGCTGAGTGTAGCCGCTGGAATACGCGGGTGATCTGGGTATTTATTCATTAAAGTTTGTAATTGGGTAATTGCACCAGGGTAGTCTTTGAGTGCGTATTTGGTATTGCCAGACCAATACAATGCCAAAGGCAAATAGGGGCTACTGGGATATTTATTAATAAAACTACTTAGTTCAGTATTGGCTTTTTTTAGATTACTCGCCTGAAACGAGGCTAAAGCCTCATCATAGGCAGCTTTCTCGCCGGGTTGAACTAGCCCGCTGACGCCTTCCACTTGAATCGTTTGCGGTTCAAAAACACCGACGCGTTTGTCTAAGTCTCGGTAGTAGGCTTTTTGATTAGCGCTTAATTCATCCGATTGTTTTTGTAAACCTTCAATTTGCCCACGCAGTTGAGCGTTCTCGCTTTTAAGTTTATCCACCTGACTTTGTAAATCTAAAATGACGCTTTGTGAACCCGCCACCGTTTTACGTAAGTCGACAATCGCTTTACGGGCATCCTCATCAGAAAAAAGAGCCCATGCATTTAAACTAAAGCTGGATAAAACTAAAGCAAAGCAGGTCGCTAATAAACTTGAATTGAAGTTTATTTTTTTAAAATGAAATGTAGTTAATGAAGACATCGTTATTTAGCTAAATAAATAATATCAGCGCGACGATTTTCAGCCCAAGCGGTTTCGGTATTGCCTTCGGCTTTCGGTTTTTCTTTACCTAGACTCACTGCTTCCATTTGGCTTTCCGGAACACCTTGTGCCAAGAGCGCTTTACGAACTGCATCAGCGCGACGTTGACCTAAGGCTAAGTTGTACTCCGAGGTTCCGCGATCATCGGTATTGCCTTGAATCAAAATCTTTTGTGTGGGATTTTGTTTTAAAAAACTACCTGCCGCTGCAGTAACACCTTGGTATTTAGGTTGAATACTAAAGTCGTCATAATCGAAATAAATACTGCGTTGAAATAGAGGGCTTTTGGGGTCATTCCAAGGCTCGGCAGCAAACTTACTGTCGGGTGTTGTAGTTGAGCTCACATCATCTAATTTCACCCCAGAGGAACAGGCAGTCAGGGCGATTGCGAATAAACCTAAGCTGATTCGAGCAAACACTTTTTTTAAGATTAGGGAAGCAGACATAGAAAAAGCGGCAAAAGAAACGATCGAAAGCGAGGATAGGATAGGTTTCGTAGCAATTTTCATAGCTTAGCTCCAGAGAAAGTAATGCAATTAGTTCAAACTTGATGAATATTATGCCTTGCTTAGAGCGTCAATTGGCTATTGATCCATGAAGGGCCCCCACGATGGCTGACGAACGTCAGAACCTGGGATGCTCAGCACTTGCTTTACATAGCCATCGATTGAGGCGGCAGCCAGCACGCGTTTACCACCAATGCGAGTGGCATAAAGTACATAACGACCATTGGCAGCAAAGGATGGCGATTCATCAAAACTGGTTTCTGTTAAGGGCATGGTATCGCCCGTGATCAAATTCATGAGATATAAACGAAATCCGCCACCAGCATTGGCAATGTAAGCTAAATTTTTACCATCTGGCGAAATACGCGCAGAGGTGGCATAACTTTGTTTAAAGGTAATCCGCTTTGCAACTTCCTTTTGCTCGCCATCGGCTTGCATCCGATAAATTTGTGGGTTACCACCGCGATCGCTGGTGAAATAAATAAATTGGCCATCGGGTGTGAACTGAGGTTCGGTATCAATCGTATTTCCCTGAGTTAATCGCTTTAAGCCCGTGCCATCGGCATTAACACTATAGATTTGGGTATTGCCGTCTTGTGAGAGTGATACTGCTAATCTTTTGCCATCAGGAGACCAAGAGGGGGCGCTGTTATTACCCTTTTGATTAGACAGAATAATTCGCTTACCGGTGGCTAATTCGTGCACATAAATAATGGGTTTGCGATCCTCAAAAGAAACATAGGCAATTTTTTTGCCATCGGGCGACCAGCTTGCTGATATTAAGGGCTCTGAACTATTCAGGGCGGTGCGTATATTTTGCCCATCGGCATCCGAGATGACTAAACGAAAGCGCCCCTTTTCTTTAATGACATAGGATAAGCGGGTAGAAAAAATACCCCGTTCATTCATTAGTTTGTATACGATGTCATCAGCAATTCGATGCGCAACCATCCGCAGTTTGTCGGCTGTCGCGGTCATTACAAGGCCATCTAAACTTTGTTGTTTACGAACATCAAATAAGCGATAACGTACTTCGAATTGATTATTGGCTTTTACTGTGACCGAGCCAACTGCTAGGGCATCAGCGCCAATCGTGCTCCACACACGAAAGTTGGGTGTTGTTGAATCAGGTTCCACATTATTACTGTTATCGACATTTTTAAAGTAACCACTGCGGGCTAAATCTTGGCGAATAATTTCACTCACACTCAGTGGCAATTTATTTTCGTCTTGAAAACGAGACACCGCAACCGGATAAAGTGTTTGACCAACCCCTGTAATTTCAATATTCATCTGAGCTTGCGCTGTTAGAGGAAGGCCAAGCGCAGAGGCAAATAAAAACAGAGCGGCAAATAAGGTGATTGTGGATTGAACTAAAAAAGGCATTACTTAATCTTTTGGTTTAAAGGTGAGTTTAATTTGTTTGACTGGGATCACGCCATTATCGTCTTTTGGAAACCGTTCCGCACGTTCTAGGGCGCCGAGAACCGCCCGATCCCAATTAGGATCGGTGCTAGGACTTAATACGGTGCGATTTAAAATCAGACCATCTGGCGCCAGGTCAACCAGTACGATCACTGCTGGATTGGTACTGAGCGAATCTGCATTAAAGATAATGAGCGGTTTAATTCGGCGACGGACTTTATCGGCATAACTAGGAGGAGCATTACCTCCCGCGCCAACGCCGTCCCCTACTTTGCCGCCACTGCCACCCTCCGCACCAGCAGCTGCCTTAAGACGGGCCAATTGATCCAAGCGAGCTTTTTCCGCGGTAGGATCCGCTTTTTTGGGAGGCTCTTTTGATTCCAGTTTTTTTTCAGGGGCAGGGGGTGTAGGTTTTACTGTAGGTTTTACTTCAGGCTTTTTAATTTCCTCTTTTGCTTTTTTGATAGCAATATCGGCTTTTTCCACTTTCTCAGCAAGGATCGGTTTAATTTCGGGCTCAATTACAGGAAGTGTTGTGTCCCATAATTCCACTTCTACTCCCGCCGGGGTACTACTGCGCCAGTTAATTCCCGTGCTTAAAAGTAGCAATAAAAAACCATGCGCGCATAAGGAATAAACAAATGCTTTGCGCTTACTTTCATAAGGAGTATTAAAACGAATGGCAGAATTCATGGCATTCATGAATATATAAATTGAATGAGTTATTGACTACGAACTGCTAGGCCCACGCGTTTGACGCCATTTTCTTTTAGGACTGACATCACGTCCATGACTAATTCATATTTAATCGATTTATCAGCAGCTAAGACGACCGGTTGATCTACTTTATCGCTTTGTTTTGCCGCAAACGCCCGCGCAAAGTTGCCTAACTCGGTTCGATTTAGAGTTTGGACCGATTCACCTTCTTTGCGCACGGTAATTTTTTCATCGGCCGCAATCGTTAAAAATACAGGAGGCAGAGTTTGTACTTTGGCGCCGCCAACTGTAGGTAAATTGACTACCCCAGGATTCACGAGTGGCGCAGTGACCATAAAGATCACTAGTAAGACCAACATGACGTCGATATAAGGAACGACATTGATCTCGGACATGATGCGGCGGCGATGACCGCGAAGTGAAGAGCGACTGGACATGTCTTTGGTAAATGATTTTATAAACGCGAAGCTTGGCGCTGCAAAATATTAGTGAACTCTTCAATAAAAGTTTCAAAGTGAATTGAGAGCCGATCAATTTCAGTTGAATTGGAGTTGTAGGCAATTACCGCAGGGATAGCTGCAAATAAACCAATCGCAGTGGCAACCAGCGCTTCTGCAATCCCAGGCGCGACTGAAGCGAGGGTCGCCTGTTGAACATTGGCCAAACCGCGAAACGCATGCATGATGCCCCAGACAGTCCCAAATAAACCAATATAAGGCGATACCGAGCCTACCGATGCGAGAAAGGGCAGACTCGATTCAAGGCGGTCCATTTCGCGCTGATATGCCGCTTTCATGGCGCGTCGTGCAGCGTCGATCTCTTTGGCTTTTAAAAACTCTTGCATGCCAGCAGCAAAAATGCGTTCTAGAACGGAGGCGTTTCCACCCACGGGCGAACCAATCGTTTTCTTATGAGCCGCTTCTAAAAGGGTGTTCAGGTCACCCCCAGACCAAAAATCCCGTTCAAACCGTTCGGTTTCGCGACGCACCGAGCGCAGGGTGGAACCCTTCCTAAAAATAATCGTCCAGGAGGCAACCGATAGGCATAAAAGCAAGACCATGACGGCCTGAACCAAGGTACTGGCATTGAGTACTAGGGACAAAATTGAGAGGTCTTGGGGAGAATTCATAAGAGTTTGTATTATGGAGGATGATTTTAGCGAAATACCGTTTTTATTCGATGACTTTAAGGAAACCTATTATGTTTAGTAGTCAGCACACTTTAGCCCATATTGACCCTGAGTTATGGCAGGGAATTCAACATGAAAACCAACGCCAAGAAGACCATATTGAGTTAATCGCTTCTGAAAACTATACCTCACCGGCTGTGATGCAGGCCCAAGGTTCACAGTTAACCAACAAATACGCCGAGGGTTACCCTGGTAAACGCTATTACGGCGGTTGCGAATTTGTTGATATTGCAGAACAACTCGCGATTGATCGGGCTAAACAATTGTTTGGTGCCGAAGCTGCGAATGTGCAACCCCATTGCGGAGCATCAGCAAATCAGGCAGTGTTCTTGGCATTCTTAAAGCCGGGTGATGTCTTCATGGGGATGAGCTTAGCTGAAGGAGGTCATCTTTCGCATGGCATGGCTTTAAATATGAGCGGTAAATGGTTTAACCCAATTTCGTATGGCTTGGATAAAAATGAAGTCATTGATTATGAGCAAATGGAGCGTTTAGCCCGTGAAAAAAAACCAAAATTAATTATTGCCGGGGCATCGGCTTACTCGTTAAAAATTGATTTCGAACGTTTCGGAAAAATTGCCAAAGAAATCGGTGCGATTTTCATGGTGGATATGGCGCACTATGCCGGTTTAATTGCGGCAGGCGTTTACCCCAATCCAGTTCCGCATGCCGATGTAGTTACCTCCACTACGCATAAGAGTTTGCGTGGACCACGTGGCGGCATTATTTTGATGAAAGCGGAGCATGAGAAGGCAATTAATTCCGCAGTCTTTCCAGGCTTGCAAGGCGGACCATTGATGCATGTGATTGCCGGTAAAGCCGTGGCTTTTAAAGAAGCGCTGGAGCCCAGCTTTAAAGACTATCAAAAGCAAGTGATTGCTAATGCCCAAGCGCTGGCGAATACTTTGATTGAGCGTGGCTTGCGTATTATTTCTGGACGTACAGAGTCGCATGTGATGTTGGTCGATTTACGCGCCAAGAAAATTACGGGTAAAGAAGCTGAAGCCGTGTTGGGCGATGCGCACATTACGGTAAATAAAAATTCGATTCCCAACGATCCAGAAAAAGCGATGGTCACAAGCGGAATCCGCTTGGGTTCACCGGCGATGACGACGCGCGGTTTTAAAGAAGCTGAAGCTAAGCAAGTGGGCCATTTAATTGCTGATTTATTGGATAAGCCAAACGACGCTGATCATGTTGCCAAGATCAGAACTCAAGTCAACGAATTAACCAAGCGTTTTCCGGTTTATCAAAAGTAAATCTTGAAAACCCATGAGTAAGTATTAATGCGCTGCCCTTTTTGTCACAGCGAAGATACTCAGGTTATGGATACACGCGTGTCTGATGAGGGTGATAGTGTACGTCGCAGAAGGCGTTGCGCCTCCTGCGATAAGCGCTTTACTACGTACGAGCGCGCGGAACTCAATTTTCCTGCGATTGTTAAGAAGAATGGCAGTCGGGTCGATTACAGTCACGAAAAATTAGCTGGATCGATTCGCTTGGCCTTGCGCAAGCGCCCCGTATCAGCCGATATGGTCGAAGACGCGATTGGACGGATTGAAGAGAAACTCATGGCTTCTGGTGAGAAAGAGGTTCCGAGTGAGCGGGTGGGGGAATTGGTGATGCGTGAACTCAAGCGCTTGGACAAAGTTGCCTACATTCGCTTTGCTTCGGTCTATCGCAGTTTTGCTGATATTGAGTCGTTTGAAAGCGCATTAAAGGAATTAAAATAAGTTCTTAATCGATTTAAATTAAAACCCTTTGGTATTTTGAACGAAAAACCGTGCCGATGTTTTTCTTATCAAAATACCAAAGGCTTCAAAACATCAAAGACTTCAAAACACCAAAGACTTAAAGAATCAAAGTTGATACAGCCTTACTTTAAGGCTGCAAAGATTGCCTTGGTGATGTCGTCCACATTTTTAGTGCCATCAAGCTTTCGGTAAGCAGGCGCTTTGACTTTATCCTTGGAAGAGGGGGTACTCTTGGCCCATTCTGAATAGTACTCAATGAGCGGGCTCGTTTGCTTGGTGTAAACCTCTAAACGTTTTTTAACGGTTTCTTCTTTATCATCATCGCGTTGAATTAAAGGCTCACCAGTAACATCATCTTTACCTGCTACTTTAGGAGGATTAAATTGAATGTGGTAACTGCGACCCGAAGCAGGATGAGTGCGACGCCCACTCATGCGTTCAATAATCGCACTGAAGGGCACGTCAATTTCCAAAACAAAATCAATCGCTACACCCGCCTCTTTCATAGCTTCTGCTTGGGGAATGGTACGGGGAAAGCCATCAAACAAATAACCGTTGGCGCAGTCGGCTTGAGTTAGACGATCTTTTACTAAACCAATAATGATTTCATCAGACACTAGGCCGCCAGAGTCCATAATTTTTTTTGCGGCCACGCCAAGTGGAGTACCTGCCTTTACAGCGGCGCGTAGCATATCCCCAGTCGATATTTGAGGAATGCCAAACTGCTTGCTGATGAATTGAGCTTGAGTTCCTTTGCCGGCTCCCGGAGCCCCTAGCAGAATTAAACGCATTTAAAAATCCCCTTATTCGTTCTTTTTACCAGGGCTGCTTACCAAGCCCTTGATTGATAGCCATCTTATCAGGCTCTAGAAATTCGAGCGGACCCGTTCTAAGTCTTCTGGAGTATCAACACCAGCAGGGGGGATTTCAGCAGATTGAATCACGGCAATGCGATAGCCATGCCATAGGGCACGCAATTGCTCAAGAGATTCGCTGATCTCTAATGGCGATGGGCTGATCTTGTTATAAAGTTTAAGAAAGTTGGCACGATAAGCATAAATGCCAAGATGCCTTAAATAGTTGATCGATGCCAAGGAATCGCGATTAAATGGAATGACTGAGCGCGAAAAATATTGCGCTTCATTAGCTTTATTTAAAACTACCTTGACGACATTGGGATTATTTAATTCGCTAGTATCTTGGATTGATACGGCGACCGTTGCGATGGAGCAATAGCGTTGCTCTATCAAAGTTTGCGCCACCTGATTAATTAAATTCACTGGGATGAGAGGCTCATCCCCTTGAACATTGACGATGATGGCATCATCATCGAGTTCAAGAATTTGCACAACCTCGGCAATCCGATCAGTCCCCGTGGTGTGCTCTGCTTTAGTCAGTAGCGCATCAATTTGATGGGTTTTGCAAACCGAAATAATTTCCTCAGAATCAGCAGCCACGACGACTCGCAGCGCATTCGATTTTTTAGCCTGTTCGGCCACTCGAACCACCATCGGCTTGCCTGCAATATCTGCTAATGGCTTGCGTGGCAAACGACTAGATCCAAGTCGCGCTGGGATAACAACGTAAAAAGGGGAACTGGACATGAATTAAAGCGCCTGAATTTCTTCTGGCGATAAGCTACGGGCTTCATCGACAAGCATCACCGGAATGTCATCTCGAATCGGGTAAGCTAATTTATCGACTTTGCAAATCAATTCCTTTTTATCGGCACTAATACGTAAGCTGGTTTTGCATAAAGGGCAAACCACCATATTTAATAAATGACTGTCCATGATTTTCCTAATCACTATTTTTTATTTTGTAGCATAAGGGTTCGGTCGCGAAATGATATTCGATACCCATTCTATAAAATCATTTGGTAATTTTAATTCCAGTGGCACCACCCAAATCCGCTCATCATCGATAGTAGAGCACTTCACGGCATCTTTTTCGGTGATCAGAATGCGATCGGCATCAATTGTTTGAAAAAAATTTGCTGAAAATTCACTGTGATCAGGCAGCGCGATGGCACTGGTTTTTAAATCCAGGGCAATACCAGCCTCAATCAGGCTAGTAAAAAACTTCTTGGGATTACCAATAGCCGCTAGGGCTTTTACTTTTAATGCAGACCAGTCGGTAGATAAATTACCTAAACTTTCGCTGTGTTCAGGATGAATCAGTTGATAGGCTTTAGAAATATGCGTTGTTAAGTCATAGCTGGGGCGATTTTCAAAATAAAGATCTGCGAAAGCCCCATTTTTCTTAGAGTGGGTAGTGAGAGTAGCATCACGATCGCGTTCTGCGGGCTCACGCAGAGGACCAGCTGGAAGCAGCCGCCGATTTCCTTCGCCGCGCTCATCGCGTACCACTAACTCAAGATCACGACCACCTTCACGCGCAGGCCAGCGAATTAAACTGGCGCTTTGTAAACCATCATCACAGATAATCACATTGATCTGCGGGTGGGCTTTTAATAATTCTGTAATCACACGATTGCGTTTAGCCCCAACCCAAATCGGGATGGGTACAGGCTGCTGCGCTAATTTTTGTGCCATCAAAACGGGCTCATCACCAACCATCGATGGGTTTGATAAGCGATCGACTGGCTCTATTGTTTTTCCTGATTTTTGATTGGGCACATATCCACGACTAACGATGGCCGGATGCCATCCAGCATGACTCAACTCTTTTACTAAAGCGATGACGAGCGGTGTTTTTCCGGTTCCGCCTACGCGAATATTGCCAACAATAATCAGCGGCACTGGCGCTGGCTTTGGGGTGACGATTCGAGCTTCAATCCACAATTGGCGAAGAGCAATGAATGCCCCATATACTTTAGAAATCGGCCACAGTAAGTTACTGGCTAAATTCCATTTACTACGCACATCCCAAAAACGAGGGGCGGTAGAAAAAAATAAACTGAATCGATTCATAGGGAGGCGATTATTTTTTATTCGGACTATTTTTGGCTTGACTACTAAAAGCAATATTAGCAAGCCCTGCATCGCGCGCGACTTCTAAAACCGTCATTACCGCCTGATGAGGTGCTTTCGCATCGGCATCAATGTTAATTCGTAAATTAGAATCGGTATGGTTGGTTTGGGCGGGTTGGGAGCCACTCATTTGATTGAGAGCTTGGGCAAGTTGATTGCGATCTAAGACCCGTCCATTAAGAGCAAAACGCCCATCACTGCTCACCGCAATATGAATTTCGCGCGCGTTACTTTCGGCAGAATCGTTGCCTGCCGCAGTGGGGAGAGTAATCGCAATTTCCTGAAAACGCGTGAAGGTCGTTGAGATCATCAAGAAAATCAGAATTACCAACAAGACATCAATAAACGGTATTAGATTAATTTCAGGCTCTGCACGAGCAGCCTTAGCCGCACTTTTTAGATGAAAGCGCGTTGAATTAAAACGCGCGGAATTATTTTTGCTAGGAGAGAGCCATGCCATGACAAGCGTTATTTTTATTCTGGGGTTATTCGGGATAGAGTTTTTTAAATAACTGCCGAGTGCATTCTTCGCATTCACGTTGCCGTTGGTCGGCAAGTGCGCGCATAATCCGCCAACCCGCCAAAGCCGGAATGGCGATTAATAAACCAAAAGCCGTGTTGTATAAGGCGATTGAAATACCGTGCGCCAATTGTTGTGGGTTGGCTACACCGCCGCTGCTTGCGCCTTGGCTGCCAAAAATTTCAATCATGCCCACGACGGTGCCAAATAGACCTAATAATGGGGCAATCGTCGCAATCGTCGCGAGTGCGCCAAGATAGCGATCCAGTTTGCTCCAAAGTGACTCAGCCAGTGCCTGCAATTCTTCTAATGCCATTTCAGCTGAATGGTTGAGGGATTTCTCACGAATCACCCCTGCCAATAAGGGGCCGATTGGGGACGATTGCGCCAATTCTTTTTGAAAATCAAAGGTATTAGGTTTTGCTTCATCCGCCCCCGCAAAGGCCATTTCCAATACGGCTTTGGGGATGATATGTTTTTTGCGTAAATACCAGGTCCGCTCAAAAAGAATCGCCAGCCCCAGAACGGAGACTGCGAGTAAGGGCCAAATGGGCCAACCGGCAGCCAGTAAGATGGAGTACATAATGATCGATATTAATGGAGTAAACCGTACTTTAGCCGAATTTTTAGCCCTTCCAGCTAAAAACGGGTCGCGTGGAAAGTTCGATAGAGGAATTAGAATCGAGGAATCAGGGACAAGATGGGAGAGATGCAGAATCGATTGCTAGCCTGTGGATAACTCTGTGCAAAACTTTTTAATCAGATCGTCCTAAGTCCTTGATAGTCGGTAAAGCCAGTTGAATGCGAGTTTATTATGACTCTTTTTTTACATATAAAAATATAATAAAATCAATAACTTAAATTAAAAAATGGAGTTTTTTAAGACCCTCAGCGATAGGAAGCGTTTACTAACTTATAGGCTGGCCTAAAAAAACTTCATCTGTGGATATGTTTTCTCTTTTGAACCCAAATACTTACTAGCCTCTTAGCCAACCCAGACCCAATATGCCTGAAAAATCAAGCCCAATCCTGACTGTTGGCGAACTCAACCGCGCGATTGCTGAGTCTCTAGAGCAATCGTTCGATAGTGTCTTGGTTGGCGGGGAGGTTTCGAACTTTAAGGCATATGACAGCGGGCATTGGTACTTCTCTTTGAAGGATGAGGAGGGTCAAATTCGGTGTGTGATGTTCCGAGGCAAAAATGGCCAAGTCGGTTTTATGCCGCAATCGGGTGATCGAATCGAAGTTAGTGCCAACTTGGGAATGTATGTCCCCCGTGGGGATGTTCAGTTGACAGTTCAGTCGATGCGCAAAGCGGGTGTTGGTGGTCTTTATGAGGCCTTCTTAAAACTCAAAGCAAAATTACAAAAAGAAGGCTTATTTGACGAGGACCGCAAACGCGAATTACCTGCCTATCCTCTAACGATTGCAATTGTGACTTCGGCGCAAGCAGCCGCGCTGCACGATGTGTTATCGACACTCGCGCGGCGTGCTCCCCATATTCAAGTGATTATTTACCCTACTTTAGTTCAAGGCCCAGACGCTCCCGCGCAAATTATTGCTGCGATTGAATCGGCCAATCAAGAAGCGCTAGCAGATTTGATTTTGCTGGTACGCGGCGGTGGCAGCATTGAAGACCTCTGGGCATTTAATGATGAAGACTTGGCTTATGCCATTGCCGATTCAGTTTTGCCGATTATTAGCGGAGTGGGGCATGAGAGTGATTTTACGATTGCGGATTTTGTAGCGGATTTACGGGCGCCAACACCCACTGGAGCTGCAGAGCAAGCCGCTCCCGCACGACAAGTATTATTAAATGAGCTCGACCATTTTCAAGCAGTCTTGGCTGATCGATTGCGTCAGCGTCTTGAGCGTGAAGCCCAAACCCTCGATCAATTGACTTTGCGATTGCGTCATGCCTTACCTAATCCAGAGCGGATGCGCGAACAATTAAGGCAATGGAGTGAGCGCTTATCGCAAACGTGGTTGGTCGGCCTACAAAGACTCAAGCGCAATCAAGAGCATTGGTTAGCTCAACTCGAAGCCTATAATCCGCAAAGGACCTTAGAGCGCGGCTATGCCGTTATTTTAAATAGCCAATTACAAGCGGTGCGTAATCCTCAGCACTTAAATACTCAGGACACGTTTCAAGTGAAATTAGCGGAAGGTCAAGCGCAAATCGAGATCGCTAAACTAAACAGCATGCGAAAATAAACCATGACTCCAACAATAGAGCTTAGTCCAGTTATTTTGTGTGGAGGTTCTGGCACACGCCTATGGCCACTATCGCGCGCCGGTTTTCCGAAGCAATTTCTTGTGTTATCGGGCAACACGAGCCTTTTTCAGCAAGCGGTAGAGCGTGTAAATGCGATTGCGGCTATGGATATGGTTTTGAAAAAAACCCTCGTCGTCACTAATGAAGAG
>JAEMSI010000034.1:0-10126 GCA_016462905.1 Polynucleobacter sp.
TTTTCCAATGACCTAGCCATCGACCTAGGAACCGCCAACACCTTAATTTATATGCGTGATCGAGGCATCGTACTTGACGAGCCCTCGGTAGTCGCAATCCGGCAAGAAGGTGGTCCCAACGGCAAAAAGACAATTTTAGCCGTTGGTAGGGAGGCAAAAAATATGTTGGGGCGTGTCCCTGGCAATATTGAAGCAATTCGCCCGATGAAAGATGGCGTGATTGCCGACTTCACCATTACTGAGCAAATGCTTAAGCAATTTATCAAGATGGTTCATGAAAGTAAACTTTTTCGGCCAAGTCCACGGATCATTATTTGTGTCCCTTGTGGCTCCACACAAGTGGAGCGTCGCGCGATTCGTGAATCTGCTTTGGGTGCCGGCGCTTCCCAAGTATTTTTAATTGAAGAGCCTATGGCAGCCGCGATTGGTGCCGGACTTCCTGTATCTGAAGCATATGGATCGATGGTCGTCGATATCGGTGGCGGTACTACCGAGGTTGGCGTAATGTCGCTGGGTGGTGTGGTTTACAAAGGATCGATCCGCGTTGGCGGAGATAAATTTGATGAGGCCATTACCAACTATATCCGTCGTAACTATGGCATGTTAATTGGCGAACAAACCGCCGAAGCAGTCAAAAAATCAATTGGTTCTGCTTTTCCTGGAACCGAAGTACGCGAACTGGAAATTAAAGGGCGCAATATCTCAGAGGGAATACCGCGTAGTTTTACAGTGACCAGCAATGAAATATTAGAAGCATTAACTGATCCATTAAATCAAATCGTCACGGCAGTGAAAGCGGCTCTAGAACAAACTCCGCCTGAGTTAGCATCGGATATCGCTGAACGCGGCGTGATGTTAACGGGTGGCGGGGCTTTGCTGCGCGACCTTGATCGTCTATTACTCGAAGAAACTGGTCTACCTATTCATATTGCTGAAGATCCCTTAACCTGTGTTGCACGAGGTTGTGGAATTGCACTAGAGCGTATGGATAAGCTAGGCGGAGTATTTTCTCAAGAGTAGGCGGCTTATTGCCGATAGGCTTTGCAAGGAAGCTCTCCACCACTTTTTAAGCAGGGAACACCTGCTTTTGTTAAGTTAATTCTTTGCCTAATCATTAGCATTGTTTTAATGACCTTGGATTATCAATTCAAGTCATTGCATATCGTGCGCAGTCAAATAAACTGGGTATTACGTCCCTTAGAGTACCTCACACTTGCACCACTAGATCTTACAGAAAACCTCGGCGACTACCTTAAAACCAAAAGTGCGCTTGAACAAGAAAACCAGGCTTTCAAAACGCGTCAACTCGAATTAGCTTTATTAGCCAATCAAAGTGAATTGCTTTTGGCAGAAAATCAAAATTTACGTAATTTACTTGAACTACAAAAACGGACGGCTTTCAAAACTATTCCAGTTGAAATACTATTTAATCCTCCCAATCCGATTTCTCAGCGCGTCGTTATTAACCGAGGAGAAAAACAAGGTCTTAAATTAGGCAGTCCAATTGCTAACGAATCAGGAATTCTTGGTCAGGTGGTTCGTCTTTATGATCATTCTGCTGAAGTATCCCTATTAGAGGATCGTGAGTTTGCTGTCCCAGTACAAGTTGCTCGAAACGGTTTGCGCGCAGTTGTTTTTGGTGTGGGCCGAGGCAATCTTTTGGAATTACGTTATTTGCCAGTGGCTAGTGACTTAGAAGTAGGTGACATCTTATTAACCTCAGGTCTAGATGGTATTTACCCTCCCGGATTTGCAGTTGCAGTCATTACTGCGATTAAACGAAATTCAGATCAAAATTCAGCCAATGTTTTTTGCACCCCGATTGCTGAAGTCAATCGTCATTTACAAGCATTAGCCTTAATTTATGAACCTCAGTGGGATGCTAAACCAGCCTCAAATAATAGTCTTAACATACCGACCCCTCCCAGCGGCACTCAGTCTGGTCGTCGCCAAACGCGCAGCAAAGGCAGCCAACCATGATTGACTATCAAAGCGGTTATATCCTGCGCCCAATTTACGCGCCCTTTATTTATTTAAGCTTATTAGGCGCTTTAATTCTGAATCTAATTCCCCTTGGCAACCATGCTTGGGTCCCCGATTTCTTAATTATTTGTATTGTTTTTTGGAATGTGCATCAACATCGCTATGTAGGGGTGATAACGGCATTTCTGTTTGGTTTGCTATCGGATGTGCATAGCTCATCCCTCTTGGGCGTCAATGCCTTTAGTTATGCGATGGTTGCCTATATCGCGATTGCCTGGCATCGCCGCATCATCGTTCTGTCGATGATTGCTCAAGTGGTTCATGTGTTGCCGATCTTTATTTTGGTATCCCTGTTCCCCGTATTGGTCGACTGGGTTCTGACGGGCTCAATTCACTGGTGGGGTTTTAGCGCTTTAATTCAGGCGCTCATTGAATGCCTCCTATGGCCAATCGTATCTAAGGTATTACTTGCTCCGCAACGACGTCCGCTCGACGTTGATCCCAATCGTCCGCTTTGAGTTTTATTTGCTCATATGCCCTCTTTTAAAGAACCCGATCTTTATTCTTTTCAAGAACGAATTCGGGTGGCTATTATTTTTGTTAGTGTTTGTTTTTTGTTATTAGTTGTTCGGTTGATTTGGTTGCAAATCATTAACCATAATAAATATTCAACCCTAGCAGAAAATAATCGTATCGCAATTGTTCCTGTTCCAGCGAATCGTGGCTTACTAATAGATCGCAATGGTATTGTGATTGGACGGAATTACACCGCTCTTACCCTTGAAATTAATGCCGCTTCAGTACAAGGGAGCGTTGATCAATTAATTGATCAACTTGCTGAAATCGTACAAATTTCCCCACGAGATCGCCGCAACTTTAAAAGACTCTACGAAGATTCGCGCGGCTTAGGTACATTTCCACTACGCTCCATTTTGACCGAGGCTGAAATGGCTCGTTTTATGGCAAATCGCTATCGTTTTCCTGGTGTAGAGGTTAGCGCGCGGAATTATCGCGATTACCCCTATAACGAATTGGCCTCTCACCTGATTGGCTATATTGGTCGCGTTTCGCCAAAAGACAAAGAGCGCATGCTGGCTGAAATTGAAAACAATAAACCCAACGCCGAGGGCAACGATCCCTATTTGCTCCAGTCTTCTTTTTTACCGGGCATTCAATACATTGGGAAAATTGGTATTGAACAAAGCTATGAGTCCGTATTGCGTGGCATTCCTGGATACGATCAAGTTGAAATTACGGCGGGCGGAAAAGCAATTCGCACACTCTCTAGCGTTGCTTCGATTCCCGGAAAAAACGTCGTGCTGTCGATTGACTTCAAACTACAGGTACTGGTCGAAGAATTGTATGGAAAGTATCGTGGCGCTTTTGTTGCGATTGAACCTGCCACCGGTGATGTACTCGCTTTTGTTTCTAAGCCCAATTTCAATCCCAATGATTTTGTTGAGGGCATTGATCCAACTACTTGGAAAGAATTAAACGAATCAAAAGAAAAGCCCCTTTATAACCGCCCCCTAAAAGGCATTTATCCTCCTGGCTCAACTTATAAACCCTTTATGGCTTTAGCGGCACTCGAAACAAAAAAACGCACGCCCGATCAATCCATTTCAGATCCTGGATTTTTTGTATTTGGTAATCATACGTTTCGCGATGATAAAAAGGGTGGTCACGGCACCGTGAATATGGAAAAATCCATCGTCGAGTCATGCGATACCTACTACTACACTCTAGCAAGAGATATGGGCGTTAACATGATGCATGACTTTATGAAGCCGCTTGGTTTTGGTCAAATTACAGGAATTGATTTACAAGGCGAGTCTAAAGGAGTTTTGCCATCAACTGAATGGAAAAAAGTAACTTTTAAAAAACCAGAGCAACAAAAATGGTATGAAGGCGAAACTATTTCGCTGGGAATTGGTCAAGGATATAACGCCTTTACGATTTTGCAACTTGCTCATGGTCTGGCGAATATGATAAATAACGGTATTGTGATGAGGCCGCATATTGTAAAAGCGATTGAAGACCCATTTACACGCCAAAAAGAATTAACCGTCCCCAAAGAAAGTTATCGAATTGATCTTCAAGCGGAAAATATTGAGGAAATTAAAAAGGCGATGGTTGAAGTTAACCGCTCAGGGACTTCAGCGCTCGCGTTTAAAGGACTTGGTTTTGCCGTGGGCGGCAAAACTGGCACAGCTCAAGTGTTTAGCTTAAATTCTAAAGAATATAATGCGGCCAGTACACCGGAATTTTTACGCGATCATGCTTTATATATTGCTTTTGCGCCCGCAGACAATCCTAAGATTGCTTTAGCGATGGTAGTAGAAAACGTCGGGTTTGGCGCTCAGTATGCTGCGCCCATAGCTCGCAAAGCCCTTGAGTATTACATTGAAGGCAAATGGCCCAAGGAGATCCCTGAGTGGAAAAGAGTGCCTTAAATAAACTTCGGTTTTTTTTCAATCGACTGGTTGCTGGTCTAGATCCGCAACTGAGTTTTATTTTACTGGCCTTAGTTAGCATTGGTTTGTTTACTTTCTTATCGGCTAGTAGCGGCACGCCGATTAAATTAAGCGACCAACTACGTAATTTAATTCTTGCATTCGTCATCATGTGGTTGGTTTCATATGTCCCCCCCAAATGGCTAGAAAGCGCTGCTGTTTGGATTTATGCCTTTGGAATTACTTTACTGATTGCGGTTGCTATTTTTGGTCTAGTTAAGAAAGGGGCAAGGCGCTGGCTAAATGTGGGCATCGTGATTCAACCCTCCGAAATTATGAAAATTGCTGCCCCGCTCATGTTGGCCTGGTATTTTCAAAAACGCGAAGGGATTCAATCTTCTTGGGATTATGGGGTTGCAAGCTTGCTACTAATTTTGCCGGTTCTTTTAATTGCAAGGCAGCCCGATTTAGGCACCGCATTATTAGTTTTTGCGGCAGGTCTTTATGTCATTATTTTGGCTGGATTACCTTGGCGCTGGATTATTCCCGTGGCAAGTATTGGTTTGCTTGCCATTATTTTGTTAATTTTCCTAAGCGGAACCATTTGTGCCCCCGATATCAACTGGCCATTAATTCGCGATTATCAAAAAAATCGAGTTTGCACTTTACTCGACCCATCTAGCGATCCATTGGGCAGAGGTTTTCATACTATTCAATCTATGATTGCAGTTGGCTCTGGCGGATTATTTGGCAAAGGCTGGTTACAAGGAACGCAAGCGCATCTTGAATTTATTCCCGAGAAGCATACTGATTTTGTATTTGCTGTATTTTCGGAAGAGTTCGGATTAATTGGTAATTTGGTTTTAATTGGTCTTTTCTTTTTGCTCATCAAAAGAGGTTTAGCTATTTCTGCTGGTGGGCCCACTTTATTTACGCGCCTACTTGGGGCGTCGGTCACTTTAATTTTCTTTACCTATGCTTTCGTTAATATTGGTATGGTAAGTGGCATTTTGCCGGTGGTGGGTGTGCCTCTTCCGATGATGAGCTATGGCGGCACAGCCTTGGTAACACTAGGCTTTGGCGCTGGAATATTAATGAGCATTCATCGCCATCGCCGACTAGTTCAAAGCTAAATATCGACACACGAGTCGAAAAAAAACCCGGCGAACCGGGTTTTTATTTGCAAGCGCAGATTACTTTTTACGCTTGTTGACTGAATCTTTAAATGCTTTACCAGCTGAAAACTTAACTGTTTTTGAAGCAGCAATTTTAAGTGGTTCGCCAGTCTTTGGATTACGGCCCATACGTGCAGCACGTTTACCGGAGGAGAAAGTTCCAAAACCGATCAACTGAACTGAGTCGCCCTTGGTAACTGCTTTAATAACATTCTCAATTGCGGAGTTCAGTGCAAACTCTGCTTTAGCTTTGGAAATTTCTGCGTCGTCAGCAATCGCTGCGATTAATTCTGCTTTATTCAAGTGAAGCTCCTTGTTAGTTCATGTAGGTGCGAACATCGCACTAGGGATGATTTTAAACACAAAATATTACAAAAATAAAGTTTATTTATAAAAATATTTGCCCTCTGGGCTTGATTCTAAATGCCTAATCCAAGGGAATGACGGCGGTGATGAAATACGAGGTTTCGCCGAAGCAATCGGAAGGTAAGCCAACGTGTTGCTCATATTTTAAGGCGACTTTACGCCCCAAATTAGCGTTTATCTTCCCAGCAGTGTCTTCATCCCGCACCGTAAAGTAGAATTTTTCAGCGATCGTGCCAGGAACGGAAACCAAGGCTAACTCGCCTTCCCAGGTCTTACAAACCCAGCCTTTTTTCGAAAACTTCTGAATATAGCCTGCCCGCTCACCCTCCGCATAGCTCCAATTTAGCATTGCAAAGATATAAATTAGCAAAAGCCCCAATCCAATAAAACAAAACAAAATACTTGCTTTAAATAATGCTCTCATCCTCATCTCTCCAAACTCATATTCACTGGCTTTAGTGATTTAACTCACATTACTAGATAATATAGGCTTAAGCTTGCCAAACAAGGAAAGTGATTCATGAAAATAAGCCGGTTATTTCAATGGGGGGTAATTTTGGCCTCCAGTGCCCCGATGCCACTTTTTGCTGTTACGGGCATAGAAACTTATCAAGCCGTCTGTGCGGTCTGTCATGGCCCCGGTCTAAATGGAGCGCCCAAATTGGGCGATAAGGCGCAATGGGCGCCTTTAATTAAAGAGCCTCCTGCGCAATTAATTGGTCATGGTTACGTGGGCGTAAGAGCCATGCCCCCCAAAGGCGGCAAACCTGATTTAAGCGTTAGCGATTTTGCAAATGCGGTTGTGTATATGGTGAATCAATCGGGCGGTAAATGGACTGAGCCTAATGAAAAAATGTTAATTCAAATTAATAAGGAAATTAAAAAGCGTGAAGCAAGCATTAGCTCTTCTAAGAAGCCTTAACCTAACATATTGATGAGCCCACTATGAACTTAGATGGCTTCCAAGCGCGGCATATTGCATTTGCAGTTTTAGTGTGTTCTGCTCTTTATATTCATTTTCGTGGCAAAGTGCGTTTTGGCTTAGTTAGGTCACTGACAGATTACGTTGTTCTATTAGCCCCGATTAATAGTCTGCTTTATTTATTTTCAAAAATTCCCAAAACAGCCTATATTAAAGTAAATCAATTTCCAGAACTTCAGGTTTTACAAGATCAGTGGGAAATGATTCGTGCAGAAGCTTTGGCCTTAAATGAGGGTGGCAATATTGCTGCGGCAACTGGTTATAACGATATCGGCTTTAATTCTTTTTTTAGAACCGGCTGGAAACGCTTTCATTTATATTGGTATGGCAAAGATCTAGCATCCGCAGAACAGCAATGTCCTAAAACGGTCGCCTTATTAAAAACAATCCCCTCTGTTAAAGCGGCCATGTTTGCATCCCTGCCTCCAGAAGCAACCTTGGTGCGTCATCGCGATCCTTACGCTGGATCATTACGGTATCACCTAGGGTTGGTAACGCCGAATGACCCAAACTGTTTTATTGACGTAGACGGCGAGCGTTATTTTTGGAAAGATGGGGAAGCGGTCATGTTTGACGAAACTTTTATTCACTATGCGGCTAACCAAACCAATCATCAACGCATTGTTTTGTTCTGCGATATTGAGCGCCCAGTTTATACAGCCCCTTTACGATTTTTCAATCGCTGGTTTGGATTATTGGTGATGAGTGCAGCGGCGTCTAAAAATGTTGACGGTGAATCGGTTGGCTTTGTTAATATTTTATTTGGTCAATTTTATAGATTGCGGATGCAAGCAAAAAAGCTAAAGTCAACGCATCGAAGGGTTTATTACATCAGTAAGTGGGTCCTCATTTTAGGTATCATTTGGCTCATTTTTTGGTAAATGGAAAAAATTAGGGTTTCTAAATTATTGTCTGAGCTGGGTCTTTGCTCAAGACGCGAGGCCGATTCATATATTGAACAGGGCCTAGTAACGGTTGATGATCAGGTTGTTACTGAACTCGGGACGCGCGCTTTTCGTCATCAAAAAATTGCCTTACGCTCGGGCGCACAAAAACAACAAGCGGCACGAGTAACCCTTATTCTGAATAAACCAGTTGGCTATATCTCTCATTTTGATGACGAGCAGCAATATAAGCCGGCCGCCTCTCTAATAACACCCGAAAATTATTATCAGGCCTTTGACCCGAAACGCAACGCTCGCTTTAATACTCGAGGACTAGCCCCTGCGGGTCGATTGGATATTGATTCTTCGGGTTTATTAGTACTAACCCAAGATGGGCGGATTGCTAAATTATTAATTGGGGAAGATAGTCCGATTGAAAAAGAATATTTAGTCCGCGTAAGCGGATCACTTTCGAAAACGGGTATGAGCTCTCTTCAACATGGTTTATCACTGGATGAAAAACCGTTAAAACCAGCAAAGGTTAGTTGGCAAAATGAGGATCAATTGCGCTTTGTTTTACGTGAAGGGCGAAAGCGACAAATTCGCCGTATGTGTGAACTCGTTGGTCTTGAAGTGCTGGGCCTTAAGCGAATCCGTATTGGGCAGTTGCCATTAGGCTCTTTGCCGGTAGGGCAATGGCGCTATTTAGGAAGCTCCGAACGTTTTTAACTAAGCACTTTCGCGTGCCATTAATTCAGCCTGCGAAGTAATGGTAGTGTGTAGATCGCGCAATACTCCGTCTTTGATTCCATAAATGCAACCATGAATGGCTAATTCTTGTTGCTTTGCCCATGCATCTTGCACCATCGTAGTTTGACAAATGTTGATTACCTGCTCTAAAACATTCAGTTCGCATAAGCGATTTAAGCGTGACTCGTCATCTAATAAAACGCTTAGTTCTTTTTTGTGTTTGTCGTGGACGTCACGCACGTGACGTATCCAATTATCAGCAATACCAATTCGTAATCCACGCAAGGCTGCATTTACTCCAGAGCAACCGTAGTGACCCACCACAATAATATGTTTTACTTTAAGCTGATCGATCGCAAACTGAATCACCGACAAGGCATTAAAGTCAGTGTGCGCAACAATATTAGCAATATTGCGATGAACAAACACTTCGCCTGGTTTGAGTCCCACAATTTGGTTAGCAGGAACCCGCGAGTCGGAACAGCCAATCCATAAATATTCTGGATTTTGTTGATTCACCAAGCGGGTGAAATATTCTGGATCATCTCCAACGACTGAATGAATCCATTGTTTATTTTGCTTAAAAAGTCTTTCTAAAGATAAATGACTTTTTGAATTTGACATATTTTTTCTTTACTAGTTAACTAAACGACTTTAACAAGCAAATCTGGTAAGCCGTCTAATGTACAACGCATCACATCCCCTTTAACTACGGGCCCTACATTTTCAGGGGTCCCTGAATAAATAATATCACCCGGGAACAATTCATTTGCCTCAGACAGTTTTGCTATCTGCTCAGCCACGCTCCAAATCATTTGATTTAGATTAGCGCTTTGTTTCTTCTCGCCATTAACATAGAGGGCAATATTGCCTTTTGTAAAATGGCCAATTTTTGCCACTGGGAAAATCGGACCAATGGGGGCAGAGTAATCAAACGATTTACCAATTTCCCAAGGTTTTTTTTGGTCGCCCATAAAGCGCTGTAAATCCCTTCGAGTCATGTCCAATCCCAATGCATAACCAAACACACACGACAAAGCTTGATCTGCTGAAATATTTTTTCCGCCCTTGTTTAATGCGGCTACTAACTCAACTTCATAATGATAATTCTTGGTTAGTGTCGGGTAAGGATGCTCTACTACTTTATTAGGCGCAACAAATTGAATCGCATCGCTGGGTTTTTGGAAAAAGAAAGGGGGCTCTCGCGTGGGATCTGAGCCCATTTCACGTGCATGAGCTGCGTAATTTCTACCAATGCAATAAATCCGTCGCACCGGAAAAACGCTTTTTGAATCAATAATCGGAATACTGGGTGCGGCTACAGAAAATATCGGTTTCTTGATCTGATCAGACTCCACCGACTTGGAAATCGTCGAAACACTAGCTGCGGCAAGAAACGAACTGGCTCCAAGGCCAAATTTCAAAGCATCCCGCCGTGATTTCTTAGGAACCTGCTTCATTTTCTTGCCCCCCATTCTTTATGTTCATCTTGCGCACTTCTCTTTATACTAGCGTAGCACGTATAAAGTAAGC
>JAEMSI010000034.1:10226-19202 GCA_016462905.1 Polynucleobacter sp.
TTATGTTCATCTTGCGCACTTCTCTTTATACTAGCGTAGCACGTATAAAGTAAGCATTTAGACTTCAACCAAGCATTATTGTCCAAACCCTAGCTGGATTTTGAATTTGATCGACTCTCTTTGGCAATTTGGCGATATTGTTATTCACATTGATAAATATCTGGATGTGGTTATTCAGCAATATGGTAATTGGGCCTATGGCCTGCTTTTTGGCATTGTTTTCGCCGAAACTGGTTTGGTCATTGCGCCCTTTTTGCCCGGCGACTCCTTGCTATTCATTGCTGGTGCATATTGCGCAACTAATCATTTTCAATATTGGTTTTTATGCATCGGCTTACTGATTGCGGCGATTGCAGGAAATACCGTGAATTATTTTATTGGCCGCTGGATTGGGGAGCGCATCTTTGCTAGTGAATCACGCTGGATTGATCAAAATGCACTCCGCAAAACGCACTTATTTTATGAAAAACATGGCGGCAAAACGATTGTTTTAGCTCGGTTTGTGCCCATTATTCGAACCTTTGCTCCTTTTGTAGCGGGCATCTCTAAAATGAATCAGGCCCGCTTTCAGTTTTTTAATATCAGTGGCGCAGCACTTTGGGTCTTTAGCTTAGTCACGGCAGGACTTTTTTTTGGCAATATTCCTTTTATCAAGCAAAATCTAAATGTGATTGTCATGGTGGGGGTTGGGGCTGCAGCCTTGCCAGTTTTATTGGCAGCTTTTATCAAGATTTTTAAAACTTTTCAGAAAAAATAATCTTAAACACGAATTTCTGGTTTTGCTTTTTTAATCAGCATCCGTTTACCCAACATCACCGTAGCCAGCACTAAGCTAGCAAATAAAATGTTTCTTGGGGTAATGATCTCCCCCAAAAAGAAAGCGGATGCGACCAAAGTACAAAAGGGTTGCAGTAATTGCACCTGGCTAACACGGGCGACCCCGCCAAGAGCTAGGCCGCCATACCAAAAAAAGAAGCCGATAAACATCGAAAACATGGAAAGGTATAAAAAGCTAATCAAAGCTTCAGCGCTGGGCGAAAAATACGCCCCTTTAAAACTGAAATAACTGCCGATTAAATTAATCGGGAGAGATAAAACCAAGGTCCAAGAAATGACGATTTTGGCGTCGATTAATTTTGATAACTCGCCACCCACAGCATACGAAACCGCTAAAAAAAGACAGGCCATCATTAACAAATAGTCCATATAACTTAGGCTGCCTTCGCCCTCAAGTAGTCCATATAAAACCACTAAAAAACAGCCTAATACAGCAGTGGCCCAAAAACCCCATGATGGTCTATCGCGATATAAAAAAACACCTGCGCTGGCAGTGGCCAATGGCATGATCCCTAAAATAACACCGCTATGCGAGGAAAGGCTGTCGGTCATCGCCACATTAATCAGAATTGGAAATACATACACCGTTCCCAATGCGATCCATGCATATTTAGGCAATTCTTTTAATGTGGGTAGGCTGGCTTTTTGAGTTACTAAAAAACCGATCGCTAATATCCCTGCAAAAGCGGCTCTTGCATATGCTAAAAAATAAGGGTCAAAGGTTTGAACTGCTATTTTGGTGATGGGCAAGGTTAGACTAAATATAAATATCCCGACAAAACCCAGTAGCATGCCTTTATTTTCTGTGTTCATAAAACCGCTTAATTTGATTCAATATCTTTTTTAGAGTTGGTTTGATGAATCTTCATGATTAATATGCTTAGAGCAAATGCCAGTGTGAGCGCATTCGTTAAGATTAAAGGCCAGTTCTCAATGATGAGCCCGTAAACCAGCCAGAGCGCAACCCCGCTGGCAAACATCGAATACATACCCAAGGAAATTCCTGAGAGATCTTTTGTTTTGAATGATTTAACAGCCTGAATTAAAAAAGAAAAGGTGGTTAAGCAAGCCGCTATATAACCGATCACATCAATGTGCATATTGGTTTTTTTCTTCAATCATTTTTTGAGCTACTTTTTCTGCTATCAGCATAACAGGTGCATTGGTATTTCCTGAAGTAATCGCTGGCATCGCCGAAGCATCGATTACACGTAAGCGTGCTACGCCCCTCACTCTGCACTCAGAATCTAAAACGGTATTCTGATTTTCGGCCTCACCTCGGTCTGATACCCGGCCCATTGCGCACGTTCCAATCGGATGAAAAATAGTCGTTCCTAAATCTTTCGCCGCCTTTTCTAAATCGGCATCGGTTTTAAATTGTGGCCCAGGCATTATTTCCTCTGGTAAATAATTTTTTAATGCGGGACTTGCCATAATCTGACGTGTTATTTTTAAACTCTGCACAGCCACCGACAAATCTTCAGCGCTCGATAAATAATTACACTGAATCATGGGGTCTGCCGTAATATCTGCCGAGGTGGCGCGGACCCATCCTCGTGAAGTAGGTCTCAGGTTACAGACACTCGGTGTGATTGCATTAAACGGGTGCAAAGGCTCGCCAAATTTTGGGAGCGATAAAGGCTGTACATGCCACTCCAGATTCGCGCTGGTTTGATGTATATCGCTTTTTGTAAAAGCTCCTAGGGTCGAGGGCGGCATCGTTAATGGGCCTTTTCTAAACAATGCGTATTCAACCCCCATGCCCAAACGAGTAAACCAGTTTTTATACAGACTATTCACCGTTTTGCAATTGGCGACCTTGTAAACCGTTCTAATTTGTAAATGGTCTTGTAGATTTTCTCCAACCCCTGGTAAATCATGTTTGGTTTGGACCCCAATGCGACTTAAATGCGCGTATGAGCCTATGCCCGAAACCTGCAAAATATGTGGGGAGCCTATTGATCCCGCTGCCAAAATTACCTGATCTTTGGCGAGAGCGCAATGGCGAGTGCCGTCTTTTAAAAATTCCAGTCCCTCAACCTCCATGCCAGCGCCACACCATGCTTTCTTGTTATATAAAGCGTGATTACGCGTACTCTCCTTCCTGTCAATTAGATTTAACTTAAGGACTTGGGCTTGAGTGAGCACGGTTAGATTTTGTCTATGCCGTATCGGATGTAAAAAAGCATCGGCCATCGACCAGCGAACGCCACGCTTTTGCGTCATTTGAAAATAGGCGCAACCCTCATTATTTCCGCGATTGAATTCCGTAATTTTAGGAATGCCTTGTTGATCCGCTGCTTCGCGCCAGGCATCAAGAATCTCCCAGCTGACCCGCGATTCCTCAACGCGCATCTCGCCACTAGAGCCATGCCACGTATTTTCCCCTGCATAATAATTTTCAATCGCTTTATAAGTTTCAAGACTGGAATCCCAGAGCCACGATGGGTCACCCGTGATTTGAGCCCATCGTTCGTAATCGCTGGCTTGCCCGCGCATATAAATCATGGCATTAATCGACGAAGATCCGCCGATCACTTTTCCTCTTGCATAGTGGATTGAGCGTTGATTTAAACCAGGGTCAGACTGAGTTTTAAAGCACCAATCGGTTCTTGGGTTGGCAATCGTAAACAAATACCCTACCGGAATTTTGATCCAGATCCAATCATCCTCGGCGCCTGCCTCCAGCAGTAAAACCCGATGCGCAGGGTCGGCGGAAAGTCGATTTGCTAATAAGCAACCAGCACTGCCTGCGCCCACGATGATCGTATCGAACTCAAGCACATCTCCCATGGTGCTGCCCATTTTTCCCATAGGCTAATTATGGACGATTCTATTGAATCTGTTTTTATAAAAAAGCCCCGCCATCTCTGACGGGGCCGGCACAGGATGAACTATCGAATTAAGTCAATCTAAATGATGGTTTTTTTTATCAAAGTGGCCAATCTTCTCTGAAAAAGCAAACAATAGTCCGGTCAGCACAAAGCTCAGGTGAACGCCAATCATCCAGCCCAGATTTTCTTTATTAGCACTTTCAATTTCCAAAAAGGCTGCTAATAAATTAATACCGGATAAAGCAATAATTGAACCAATTAGCTTTATTTTTAACCCAGCAAAATCGACTCCGCCCATCCACTTGGGTCGATCTTCGCTAGTTTTAGCAATGCCGATCACAGACACAAAATTTTCGTATCCAGAAAAAATTACTAAAATTAACAGATTGGCGAGAAGGGTTTTATCAACCATTCCTAAAATTCCGGTCAAAAAGTGGGATTCGTCAGCCGCCCAAAAAACACTTGCGAAATGAACAAACTCTTTGACAAATTTAATCGCCAATAAAAATAAGGTGAGAACAAGTCCCGCATAAAAAATAACTAGAATCCAACGGCTATTGAAAATAATTTTTTCGAAAAAGTGTTCAATTTGATCAAATTTCATGGATTTTCTCTATAAGGTTACTTTAATTAGAATGTGTTTTAATTGCCGGTATGTCAGAAGCCTCTTAAAGGCAGATTGTCACACTAAATCTCACTTTTTAAACTATGCCCAAGATAATAATCCTAATTGGCCGTTATTTTTTAATTTGCTTTCTTCTGCTTTTGTCTGCCTGCGGATCATTAGAGCGAAAGGCGGCCGTTCCTGCGAAAGATATGGAGCAGGCTCGAATTGCGGGCTTGGCGGGAGTTCGCTATATGATCGCCAGCCAATCGGGCATTGATCAAATGGCAAAAGATATTCTGGATTTAAGAGCCGAACGCCATGTGACCGATTTGGGTACGAACGCCAATTACCTCTCCATTTCAGGGGGTGGGGATGATGGCGCATTTGGTGCAGGTCTTTTAGTAGGCTGGTCTGAGCGTGGCGACCGCCCCAATTTCAACTTAGTAACTGGGATTAGCACGGGTGCGCTGATAGCGCCCTTTGCTTTTTTAGGTAAAGAATATGACCCCCTGTTGCGAGAAGTTTATACACAAATCGGCCCCGATAACATCTTTGTTAAAAGGGGTTTAATCAGCGGGATTCTTGGCGATGGTCTTTCAGATACCACCCCCTTGTATCAATTAATTTCTAAATATATTGATGGGGCATTTTTAAAGAAAGTGGCTCACGAATATAAAGTGAATGGGCGCTGGCTTCTAGTTGGCACTACCAATTTAGATGCTGGGGTCCCTGTGATTTGGAATATGGGAAAAATTGCCAGCATCGACTCGCCTGAAGCGCTCGTTTTATTTAAAAAAATTATGCTCGCTTCTGCTTCGATTCCTGGAGCGTTTTCGCCGGTGATGTTTGATTTTGAGATAGCGGGAAACACGTTTCAAGAAATGCACGTGGATGGCGGCACAGTCACTCAAGTATTTCTTTACCCAGGCGCGCTAGTACAAAAAGCGAGGGATTTAAAAATAAAAGTGCAGCCTAAACGAAATGCCTACATTATTCGTAATGCTCGATTAGATCCAGAGTGGCGCGAAACCGAACGGGGTACCTTAAGCATTGTGGGTCGGGCTATCTCTAGCCTAATTCAAAGTCAAGGACTTGGCGACCTATACCGAATTTATAACACCACCCAACTCGATGGCGTGACTTTCAATTTGTCATTTATTGGTCCAGATTTTAAATTTCCTCACGAAATCGAATTTGATACTGCTTATATGCGAGCGCTTTTTAATTATGGTTATCAACGCGGCGTTCAGGGCGAAAAATGGCAACATTTTCCGCCCGGTTATAAGATGAGCTTAGACAACCTAAGCGAAGTACCAGCCAAGTCTAGTCCGCTGAACCGCCCAAAGCTAAATAAAGATTAACGCGCTGAACGAGCGCATCTATTTTTCCTTGTCGCCAAGAAATTTCAGTTGAATTGGTCTTCATCATTTGCTGCTGTACTGACCTTTGATCTACTCGACCAATTTCAAATTCTTTTTCAGTGCGCGCAAGAAATTGTTTTTGTTCGTCTAGCTGTAATTGCAGTTCATTGCTACGCTCGCGCCAAGTCGCTTCACCCGTTAGCGCATTTTCGACATCATTAAAAGCAGCTAAAACTACTTTGCCATAATTAGCGAGAGCTGCTTTGGCTTCGGCATTTTGATATGCAATTTGTGCTTCGATTGCACCGCCTTGAAATATCGGCATCATTAGGTTTGCTCCAGCGCCTAGGTTAGTAGTCGGCCCGTTCACAAGAGTAAATATTTGGCTATTAATATACCCAAACCCGCCCGTCAAACTAATCTTAGGTAATCTGGCCAGACGCTTTTCATCGGCCAAATAAAAGGCGCTGTTTACTCTGGCTTCTGCGGCAACAATATCGGGCCTACGCTCCAATAAATCAGCAGGTAAGCCAGGTGCCACTGGATTAGGTAACTTGGGTAATGCGCTTGTTTTTAAGGGCTGTGCTTTTGGATAGCGTCCCACTAAAATTTCAACTGCTCGCAAGGCCTGATCTCTTGACTGCTCAGAGCTTAAAGCAAATTCTTTAGCCTGCGAAGCACCAATTCGGGCCGCCGATAAGTCGGCAAGTGAAGAGGCACCTACCCGTTCGCGAATGGCAACTAGATCAGCTTGTTTTTTTGCGGCATGAGCATTTAAGTTTGCTAGTCGCGCCTGTTCCTGTAAACCACGTGCAAACCACACCGCTTTAGCGATCCCCGCAATTAAAGAAAGGCGTGCGGCGTTTTGATCGGCTTGAATGGCCTTGGCATTTTGCTGAGCACCCGCAATGGACGTACGCACACGCCCCCATAAATCAAGCTCCCAATTTGCGCCAATATAATAGCCAGTCGTGCCGGTTCCACTCGATCCGACTTTGCCCCCAGTATTGCCAATTGCATTCACACTTGGATATTGCGCGCCCGTGGCAGCATCAATTAAGGATTCAGATTGCGAACGCCGCGCTGCAATCACTTTAATATCTGGATTATTTTTTAGTGCCTCATCGATGAGTTGATTTAATTCGGCATCATTAAATTGCTTAAGCCAAGCGTCATCGATAGGGACGGTTTCTGGAACCGCTTTTTTGCCACCCTGAAACTGCTGCGGTATTTCAACGGCAGGCAAGGACTGCTGACTTAGTTCCTGTTTTGTTTTGGGTGCATTAATGCTGCATGCCCCCAGCAAGCTAATTAAAACCACATTACCAATACGAAAATAATTTACTTTAATCAATTGCATCAATGCAGCTTTGGAATAACGTAATTGAGCTTGGTGCTAATTCTGAGCATCACTTTTCGAATAATATGAAGAAAGGCTAGATGATTGGTATACACAGCCCCATCGCCAACCGCGCCTGCGGGCAAAACCAAATCGGCGTGTCGATCATCCAAAGATAGCTTTACTGCAAACCGGTTTGCTGGAATCTCTCTTAAGCCGGTGTTGGGAAGATTGCCGCTCACGCCCATCTGCCCCTGACCCTCAGCCAAAATAACTGACTCTACCTGCGCTTTTAAAATCTTTCCAGGCAGGCTTGGAACAAAAAACTCGGCCTCATTTCCCGGTTCAATTTGATGCAACTCGTTCTGATTGAATAGCGCATAAATTTGTGGAGTATCTTCCATAAAAGTCATCACCGCAGCAATCGGAAATGCTGCCACATAGGCGCCTGGTCGCAATTGAACATTAATTACAGTGCCATTATTAGGGGCCCTAACCACGGTTTGATCTAAGTCATATTGCGCACTGAGTATTTGCTCATTTAAATCCGCTAAATCGGCTTCGGCTTTTTCTAAATCAAACCGACTGCCAGCACCACTTTGAACTAACTGTTGGTTTTCTACGCTTCGTAATTTTGCTAAATTAAATTTAGCCTTTAAGGAATTTAAATTAGCTTGGTATTGAGTTGGATCAACCTTAAATAAGATGTCACCTTTTTTAACTCGTTGATTCACGGTTACCGGAACCTCGGTGACGCGTCCTTTTACGTGACTCACAATCCCAACCGAATTACGAACTACTAAAACGTTGCTTGATGATGGAGAAAAAATATTAAGCAATAAAATTAAGGTAATCATCCCCACAACCGGAATGGTGAAAACAATAATTTTTGCTAATGTATTCCAAGGAAGAATTTTGTATTTAAAAAATATGAGCCAAACAATCGTCGCATAAATTCCCAGTAAAAGTGCTTCCATCTTAGGGCTCTTGATTATCCGTTGGTTGGGATTGTTTTAGAGGGGCGTACTTATCATCGCCGTAAGCTAACTTATACATGGTGGGGCGGGTATACGCCCACAAAAAAGCAAAGGGCCACAATAATCCACCAACAAAAAGCGACAAGACGCAAAGAGCATGAATGGCATCTCGCTGGGGATGCTGCCTCTTTTTTGCTATCGTATCGGGCAGAATATGTACATACCAAAAAGCGGCAATCAACCCGATTGGCATGACGATTAAAACTATCCAAGAGAGAATGTTAGCAAACCCATCAATTAAATCTGGTGGTAAAAAGGAGGCATGCGCCAAACTTGGAAAAAATAATAAACAAAGAATCTGCCCAATAGCTATTTTTTTCATTTAGTCACCAATCCTCTAATGACTTTTTAAATAATTTACCACCCAAGGCGCATCGCTATCACTGGGGAATATGGGATAGTGAACGGCTTCAATGATTCCCTGATTAACAATCAGAGTAACTCGTTTTAATAAAGTCATTCCCGCAGTAATAAAAGTGGGCATATTCAATGCTTTTTGAAATTCATAATTTACATCGCTCACAATGGGAAACGGCAAATGTAAGCGCTCCGCCAACTCTTTTTGATAGTCGTGACTTTGTACGCTTAAACCAATCACTTCAGCGCCTAGGGCCTGGAATTCTTGATAATGGTCGCGATAGGCACAACTTTGTGGAGTGCAACCTCTTGCGCCAGGAATTTGATCCCAACCCTCTGGCAAGGGCACATTCGGTTGGCCTGTCATGGGATAACAATAAATCACTAATTTATTTTTAATTTCGCCCAGTTGAATGGTTGCCCCATTGGTGGCTTTTAAAGCCAACTGGGGTAAGCGCATCCCTTTTAAATGATTGGCAGCGCCATCGTCTGTGGGTATGGGAAGGTTTGGCGGTAATTCGTTGTAATTTGACATTTATTTTTTCTCACAAGGCCATTTTTGATAAAGGGCATCAAATGCGAGAGATGCAAAAGCCTCGTCACT
>JAEMSI010000085.1 GCA_016462905.1 Polynucleobacter sp.
TTTCACCGCGAACCTCGACGGTCTCGGCATTCACCTTACCGTTAATCACCCCAGAGGAATCCACCATGACTTGTTTGGTGGTTAGTTCGCCCTCTACAAGACCAGCAATTGCTGCCATGTCTGGAACATCAAAAGTGCCTTTGATAATGACACCCTCGCCTACGTAGAGAGAGCCTGGTTTGATGTTGTCAGCCATTTTTTTTCCTTTTAAGGCAATTTGTAAGAATGATCTGATTCTACAAAATTATTGGAAGGTAAATCAATTACTTAGTCATTAATCTGCAAATTAGGTTTACTTCTCTTGGCGCATGATCAAAACGCTCAAATCGCTAATTAAGTGAACGTTTACTAACTTTTATAATTGATCACTAGCGCACACCTAATGAGCTATATTTAATGTAAATCATTGTTTTAATTGAGTTTTTAAAAGAAGTTTGCCAATTAACTAACATTCGGTCAGGATATAGCCGTAATCTATACTTACCAGGGCACAACAGGTAAACATTATGGCAACCCATTTCATTACAGAATCGCGCATCCGCAGCCAACGCTTTTATACAGTCATGCGTGAAAGCAAAATCAAGTTTTATACAACCAGCGTGGCTGCAGCCCGGTATTGGATCAGAAACTGCTCTGAGGCGCCTCCTATAGCGCTTAATGCGGAGATGGCAGCGGAAGTAAGTGCTAAAGCTAGCCCCACCGAAAATGCGCTCACAGCCAACCAGGATCCGCAAACTAAGCCGGCAGAAGAGCCTCCTGCGGCCAAAGTCTAGTTAGCGAATATTTAGCTGAGTTCTCGTTATTTACTGAGACTTAGGATAGGCCGTGTTCTTTTGAACATCGTCGGCATTCCAAGATTTTGTCATGTCACCGGTTGGCCCAAAGAGGGTCAAAAATAGCAAGATCCCGATTACCCCAAGAGCAACGGCCAGAATGAGGATCAGGTTTTTGCTCTTCTTTTCATCATCGCTTTTGATGGTGATGGGTCGAGCTGGGGGATTAAATTTTTCAGGAAAAGCAGATTCAATCGCCGTATTTGCCTTTTTGACATGCGAGTAAATCAGGGCCTCGTCCTTTTCCTCCTCGATCGCGCGCAAAGCCTCCAGATAGGAGCGATGAGCAGATTCAATCAGTTTGGCCGTGAGCAGGTACTGCTCATGCCTGGAAAAATGTTCGGGTTTCATGGGGATGAACTTATAATTCCTTTAAGCTAAATGCCATCCGGGCGCCATACCGAATTGCCTTATCGAATTGCGGTACCTGAGTGGCTGATCATGACTATTGTATGTTAACCAAAAAAAACCATATCTTCCCAAAAATTTACCAAGCAAGTGCTCAGAGCTTTCATCTTGCCCCAGCAGGCTTGGTGATCGCTCAGTTCTTATGCGGCCTATTGATGTGGGCGGGGACAGTCCAGGCCCAACCGATGATGGCTGACCTCAAGCCCATTTTGGATACTAAAAGTCAGAGTATTTATATGTACCAAAGTTCAATCAAAAATTTACCGCCAGACTGGAAAAAGGTTTGGGTTCTAACCAATTTTTACCAAGATCCGAGCCAGGCAGCATTAACCGTACTTTCAACTCGCCGAAACATTCTGTTTGACTGCCGTAAAAATCGGTTTTCGACTTTAGCCTTGATTAAATATGG
>JAEMSI010000035.1 GCA_016462905.1 Polynucleobacter sp.
GCTCTGGGTATCAACTCCGCAATCGCCTCAGCACTTTTTTTTGCTAAATCAGCGTCATTAGCCTCAATCATTACCCGTAAAAGTGGCTCGGTACCCGATGGTCGAATCAACACCCTGCCCTTTCCTTCAATCTGCTGAGAGACTTCAGTAATTTTTTTCTGCAGACCTGCATCATCTTGCCAAGCATAGCGAGAATCAATCTTCACATTAAGAAGCACCTGAGGGAATAATGTCACCTCCTTGAGCAAATCTGCTAAGCCCTTTTTCTTTTGCATCATCGCCGCTAATACTTGTAAGGCAGCAATCGTGCCATCGCCTGTGCTGTGCTTATCTAAACACAGTAAATGACCAGAACCTTCACCACCAATCACCCAGCCCTTTTTCTGCAGGGTTTCTAAAACGTATCGATCGCCCACTTTGGCACGCTCGAAACCTAAACCCAAAGCTAATATGGCTTTTTCAATTGCCATATTGGTCATTTGTGTACCAACAACACCGCCTAATTGAGGATTACGCTCAAGCCGATCTTTAGCCAACACATACAACAATTCATCGCCATTAAAAAGACGACCACTAGCATCCACCATCTGCAAACGGTCCGCATCGCCATCTAAAGCAATACCAATATCCGAATTGGTTTCGCGCACTTTATTAATTAGGGCTTGCGGGGCAGTCGCGCCACAAGCAGCATTAATATTATGCCCATTGGGCTCTACCCCGATTGAAATGACATCGGCACCCAATTCATGAAACACCGTTGGTGCGGTATGGTAAGCAGCACCATTGGCGCAATCGACGACGATTTTTAAGCCGCGCAAATCCAATGAGCTAGGAAAAGTAGATTTGCAAAACTCAACATAACGCCCCACAGCATCATCCAAACGAAAAGCCTTACCTAATTGCGCCGAAGAAACACAGCCCATCGGCGACTCAAGTTCCTTTTCAATCAGTAACTCAATTTCATCTGAAAATTTATCGCCTTGGGCACTAAAGAATTTAATACCGTTATCTTCAAATAAATTATGCGAAGCAGAAATGACTACGCCTGCTGACAAACGCAATGCCTTGGTTAAATAAGCTACACCAGGGGTTGGCATAGGCCCGCACAAGGTGACGTCGACTCCGGCCGCTGAAAAACCAGACTCGAGTGCTGATTCAAATAAATAACCAGAAACCCGCGTATCTTTTCCAATTAAGACGTGTTGTCGTTCTTTGGCTTTTGCTTTTTGTATTAATACTTTACCGGCCGCATAGCCCAAACGCATCATGAAAGCAGGAACAATCGGAAACTGCCCTACTTCACCACGAATGCCGTCGGTACCGAAGTATTTTTTTGCCATGCTGTAATTATAAGGCGAGTGCTTTTGTTGCCTGCCACACCTTTAAGGCATCTGAAGTCTCAGATACATCATGTGTCCGAATTAACAAGGCGCCCTGTTCTGCCGCCATCACTGCTGCAGCAATACTGCCAGCTAGCCTTTCATGAGATTCGCGCCCAGTAATTTTACCAATCATTGATTTTCTGGAAATACCGGCAAGAACAGGATAGCCTGATTCAACAAAGCGATGAAAATGGGCCAACATCATTAAATTATTTTCCAAGCTCTTACCAAAACCAAAGCCTGGGTCAATTGCAATTCGCTCGCGTGTAATACCAACAGACTCCAAAGCTATGCAACGGTCTTGTAAAAAAACATCCACTTCGGTCAGCACATCGTGATAATCGGGTTTAATTTGCATGGTTTTGGGATCGCCCTGCATATGCATTAAAACCACTCCACAATTCGATTTCTTAATAATGGGTAAAGTATTTTTTTGCCGCAAAGCCCAAATATCATTAACGCAATCAACTCCCATATCAAGGGCAACTTTCATTGTCTCGGCTTTATAGGTATCGATCGATAAAGCAACCCCGCAATCCACCAAAGTTTCAATCACAGGTAAAACACGATCGATTTCTTCGCTTGCACTAATTGGCGTTGCCCCAGGTCGAGTCGACTCGCCGCCAATATCAATGATATCGACCCCATTCGCAATCATTTCCTCGGCATGATGCAAGGCGGCATCCCGCGATGCATACTTGCCACCATCAGAAAAGGAATCGGGGGTTGTATTAAGAATCCCCATGACCAAAGGCCTGACAACCTGGCCTACTTGATCGGTGAACTCAAAAAGAAAACGCCCACAGCGCCATGCCGTGGGCGATGGTTTAGAAGCCATTAAGCGGTAGCTGGGGCGCTTCCTGTTGCCGAACTAGGAGTGCCACCACCAGCGGAGTTACCAAAAGCAGTTGCAGCAACCGGTTTAGGTGGCTTAGGTGGACGTCCTGCCATGATGTCGTTAATTTGTTCAGCGTCGATGGTTTCCCATTCGAGCAAAGCAGCCACCATTGCCTCGACCTTATCTTTATTCTCCTGCAGAATTTTCTTGGCGAGAGCGTACTGACTATCGATCAAAAGACGGATCTCAGAATCTACCTTTTGCTGGGTTAATTCAGAAACGGTTTTGTTATTCATCTTGCCAAACATACTGTCTTGTTCGGTATCAACATACACCATCGTTCCCAATATATCGCTCATACCAAAACGCGTCACCATATCACGTGCCAACTTAGTGGCTCGCTCAAAGTCATTAGAAGCACCAGTACTCATCGAATTGAGAAAGACTTCTTCCGCTGCGCGACCACCAAACAAAATGGCCAACTCTTCTAGCATGCGATCTTTATATAAATTGACACGATCAAACTCGGGCAGCTGCCATGTCACTCCCAAAGCCATTCCGCGCGGCATGATCGTGACTTTATGAACGGGGTCGGCTTTAGGCAAAATCTTGGCAACCACTGCATGGCCCGATTCGTGATACGCCGTATTGCGACGCTCTTCTTCACGCATTACAGCAGACTTACGCTCAGGACCCATGTAAATCTTGTCCTTAGCATCTTCAAAATCTTGCATATCGACAGAACGCTTATTGCGACGTGCTGCAAATAAAGCCGATTCATTCACCAAGTTGGCTAAATCAGCGCCCGAGAACCCCGGAGTACCACGAGCCAATACGGCTGGATCGACGTCAGCATTAATCGGGACTTTACGCATATGCACGCGCAAAATTTGCTCACGGCCGCGAATATCAGGCAAACCAACATGCACTTGACGATCAAAACGTCCGGGGCGCAACAAAGCGCGATCTAATACATCGGAGCGGTTGGTAGCGGCAATCACAATCACACCACTATTGGTTTCAAAACCATCCATCTCGACCAACATTTGATTCAAGGTTTGCTCGCGCTCATCGTTGCCGCCGCCCATTCCAGCACCACGGTGACGGCCAACGGCATCAATCTCATCGATAAAAATAATGCAAGGTGCATGCTTCTTAGCGTTATCAAACATATCGCGGACACGAGCTGCGCCAACGCCCACAAACATTTCGACAAAATCAGAACCGGAGATCGAGAAAAAGGGAACTTTAGCCTCGCCCGCAATCGCGCGTGCGATTAAGGTCTTACCGGTTCCAGGAGGGCCAACTAATAAAACGCCGTGGGGAATACGTCCACCTAGCTTCTGAAACTTTTGTGGGTCTTTTAAGAAATCCACAATTTCAAATACTTCCTCTTTAGCTTCATCGCAACCAGCCACATCGGCGAAAGTAACTGAATTACTGTTTTCGTCAATTAAGCGCGCCTTCGATTTACCAAACGAAAATGCCCCGCCCTTACCGCCGCCTTGCATTTGCCGCATCATAAAAAACCAAAAAGCAAGTATTAATAAGGTGGGTCCCAAATAATACAAAGCGGATACCAATAAATTCGGTTCGTCTTCGGTTTTTCCGGTGACTTGAACGCCGTATTTCATTAAGTCCCCCACCATCCAAATATCGCCTGGAGAAACAATCGAATATTTATTGCCATCGGCTGGAGTAATTTGCAGGGTACGGCCTTGCACATCGACGCGCTTAATCTTGCCGCTTTTAGCGTCATCCATAAATTGAGAATACGTAATCTGATCTTGCGCCCGAGGTTTGTCAAACTGTTTAAAAACAGTAAACAAGACTAGGCCCACAATCAGCCAAATTCCAACCTTCTGAAACATATTGCTATTCAAATGACACCTTTGCCGACACGGTCGGGAGTTAACATAATCCTACCTAAGTATTTGATTCTACTCCCCCATAAATCAAGGGGCAAACTGCAAAAATAGTCAAAAAACACTAGGGGTATTAAGGTTTTTGGTCTTTTTGCCTGATTTAAGCCTGCAATTTAAGCTTCCTTGGGCTCTTTTAGATATCTACCCAAAAGAAAGGTTTCGGCCGATTTATCCCTGGAAGCCTTGGGTTTTCTGGGGCTCACCGTCTTAAATACTGCCTTAAAGGACTGGACAATCTGACTGTAACCACTGCCATGAAAACACTTGATTAGGAGACTGCCATCGGGTTTTAGGTGAGCTTTGGCAAAGTCCAATGCCAACTCAGCCAAAAGCGCCATGCGCGCCGAATCAGCTACTCCAACCCCTGACAGATTGGGCGCCATATCGGATAAAACTAAATCGACTTTTTTTTCATCCTGCCCAGGAATCAAAGCGCGTAGGCTTTGCAAACCCCGCTCTTCCCGAAAATCATCCAAAATAAAATGCACGTCTGCTACTGGCTCCATTGGCAACAAATCAATCGCGATAATGGTGCCGTCTGGCTTACCTAAACCCTTTTGAACTGGATCGCGACCCAATTCCACCAAACGATGACGAATATACTGACTCCAACTTCCTGGGGTACTGCCCAAATCAACAATCACCATGCCTGGCTTGATTAAACGATCTTGCTCATCGATTTCTTTTAATTTATAGGCGGCGCGCGCACGATAACCCTCCTTTTGCGCTAATTTCACATAAGGATCATTCATATGATCGTGCAACCAATTTTTATTCGATTTGTTCTTCGCCACGCTGCTTCTCTTTTCTAGATTGAGCTATTTTCGCTGATTACCTAATTATTCCTCTATGATCTCGTTATGAGCGCAATCGTACTAACCCCTGCACAACGCAAACCCCTCAAAGCAAAAGCCCATTCACTCAAACCCGTGATTATGATTGGTCATGATGGTTTTAGTCCTGCCGTAGCTAAAGAAATTGATCTGGCCTTAGATAGTCACGGCTTAATCAAGGTTCGAGTCTTGGGTGATGACCGTGAATTACGTCAAACCCTGTTTGAGGCTATTTGCGATCAACTCAATGCTGCCCCAATCCAACACATCGGTAAATTATTTGTAATTTGGCGCCAACCCGAAGTTCCGATTGAAAAACCAGTTGTCAAAAAACCAACAAAGCAAGGCGCTTACGCGAAAAAACCGGTTGTCAAAAAAACAAACCGAACAACAGGTTCACGCTACGGACTCATGCCGAAATCAAGATCAAGTTCAGCGAGTACCCCTAGCAAACCAAAGCGACGCAAAGTACGGCAGGCAAGTCCTAAAAAACAAGCACTCGATTAAATATACTTTACCGCTAGAATTTCGACTTCGCGAACCCCTGCGGGCGCTTGTACCTTGACAACATCACCCTCTTCTTTACCAATTAAGGCTCGCGCTATCGGCGAGCTAATGGAAATCTTATTGGCATCGATATCCGCCTCATCATCACCAACGATCTGATAGATCACCTTACTGCCATCGTTTAAATCTTCTAACTCAACGGTTGCGCCAAAAACAACCCGACCATCCACCTCTAATAAAGCAGGATCAATAATTTGCGCGGCTGCTAATTTACTTTCTAGCTCTTTAATTCGTCCTTCAATAAAGCCTTGCTTCTCTTTAGCGGCGTCATACTCGGCATTTTCAGAAAGATCGCCTTGAGCACGCGCCTCTGAAATCGAATTAATCACGGCTGGGCGCTCAACGTGTTTTAAACGATGCAATTCCTCTTTTAGAAGTTCTGCACCGTGTTTAGTAATGGGAATCGTATTAATCGACATACTGCGCAACCTTAAAAAACCAAAGAAGGTTTGATTTTATGCTAGCTGAGACTAATGTGTAAATCTTGCAAAGAATAGACCTCTAAAAGATCTTTGGCACGCATCCCATCCATTACTGCCCGTGCGGCATTAATCGTAGTGTAATAAGTCACGCCATTGGCCTGAGCTGTGGTTCGAATCGACCTCGAATCGGCAATAGCAGTGCGGGTTTCATCAACCGTAGTCAATACTAAGGCAATTTCACCATTCTTAATCATGTCAACAATATGAGGGCGACCCTCTTTCACCTTATTAACCTGAGCGACGGGAATACCGGCTGCTTCAATTGCTGCAGCAGTTCCTTTCGTAGCCACCATCTTAAATCCCAATTCATGCAAAATTTGGGCAACTTCAACTGCCATCTTCTTGTCCGAATCTTTTACCGTTAAAACTACAGTGCCGCTCTTGGGTAATTTAGTACCAGCGCCAAGTTGAGATTTAAATAAAGCTTCACCGAAAGTCTTACCAACTCCCATTACCTCACCAGTAGAGCGCATTTCGGGTCCCAAGATCGGGTCAATGCCTGGGAATTTATTAAAGGGGAAGACGGCTTCTTTCACTGAAAAATACGGTGGCTTAATTTCATGTTGAATGCGTTGCGACTCTAAGCTTTGTCCAACCATGCAACGCGCAGCAATTTTTGCTAATTGCAAACCGGTTGCCTTCGACACGTAAGGAACGGTTCTGGAAGCGCGAGGATTAACTTCTAAAACAAAGATCACGTCTTTGCCATCGATGTTTTGAATCGCAAACTGGACATTCATCAGGCCAATCACATTTAAACCTTTAGCCATCGCAGTTGTTTGCCGTTTTAATTCAGCTACCGTTTCTGCAGACAAAGAATAAGGCGGTAAGGAACAGGCAGAGTCGCCCGAATGCACACCAGCCTGCTCAATGTGTTCCATCACTCCACCAATAAAGACTTGCTTACCATCGCTAATACAATCGACATCGCACTCAATTGCATCATTTAAAAAGCGATCCAATAATACGGGGGAGTCGTGAGATACCTTCACCGCCTCGCGCATATAGCGCTCGAGATCACGCCCTTCGTGAACAATTTCCATGGCGCGCCCTCCCAATACATACGATGGGCGCACTACCAGTGGATAACCAATCTCATCAGCTAAGCGTAAAGCCTCATCTTCAGCCCGAGCAGTCCGATTCGGTGGTTGACGAAGCTTTAAATCGTGCAGTAATTTTTGGAAGCGCTCACGATCTTCTGCGGCATCAATCATATCGGGCGATGTACCGATAATGGGAACGCCATTGGCCTCTAAATCGAGTGCTAACTTTAAAGGCGTTTGTCCACCGTACTGAACAATCACACCTTTAGGTTTTTCTTTGGCGACAATTTCAAGCACATCTTCGAGTGTCAGCGGTTCAAAGTACAAGCGATCGGATGTATCGTAATCGGTTGAAACGGTTTCGGGATTGCAGTTCACCATAATGGTTTCATAACCATCTTCACGCAATGCTAAAGCGGCGTGCACACAGCAATAATCAAACTCAATACCTTGACCAATGCGATTGGGACCACCGCCTAAGACCATAATTTTGTCGCGATTTGTTGGCTGGGATTCACATTCCCCGTGTTCGGCTTCATAGGTAGAGTACATATAAGCCGTGTTCGTCGCAAATTCAGCAGCGCAGGTATCGACCCGTTTATATACAGGCAATACACCATGTTGATGCCGATAATCACGCACCTGCTTCGAATCAACTCCTAACAAACGCCCTAAACGGCGATCTGAAAACCCTTTTTGTTTCAAAAAGCGTAATTCAGCAGCTGAGATTTGGGTCAATTGTCGCTCCCGAATGGCTGCTTCTAATTGAACTAACTCTTCAATCTGCTCTAAAAACCAAGGATCAATTGAGGTTTCTAAATAAATTTCATCCAGACCCATGCCCATGCGGAATGCATCAGCCACATACCAAATTCGCTCAGGTCCTGGCTCACCAATTTCTTGAACGATATCTTCTAAGTCAGTAGATTTTTCATCCAGCCCATCAACGCCAACCTCCAATCCACGTAAAGCCTTTTGGAAGGACTCTTGGAAGGTACGGCCAATCGCCATTACCTCCCCTACCGATTTCATTTGTGTAGTTAAACGCGAATCAGCCTGCGGAAATTTTTCAAACGCAAAACGCGGTATTTTAGTTACAACATAATCGATTGAAGGCTCAAATGAGGCAGGTGTTGCGCCGCCCGTAATGTCGTTCTTGAGTTCATCGAGGGTATAACCCACTGCCAACTTCGCGGCAATCTTAGCAATCGGAAAACCAGTTGCCTTGGAAGCCAATGCCGATGAACGCGAAACACGCGGATTCATTTCAATCACGATCATTCGGCCATCAACTGGATTAATCGAAAACTGCACATTCGAACCACCCGTATCAACACCAATTTCACGCAATACTGCAATCGATGCGTTGCGCATTATTTGATATTCACGATCAGTCAGTGTTTGCGCAGGAGCAACGGTAATTGAATCGCCCGTATGAACCCCCATCGGATCTAAATTTTCAATCGAGCAAACAATAATGCAGTTATCGTGACGATCCCGCACTACCTCCATCTCAAATTCTTTCCAACCCAACAAGGATTCTTCAATCAGTAATTCATGGGTGGGCGATAAATCAAGACCGCGTTTACATATTTCTTCAAACTCTTCGCGGTTATACGCAATCCCCCCGCCCGAACCGCCCATCGTAAACGAGGGACGAATCACCACTGGAAAACCGGAGTTGCCAGTCTGCACTTGGATCGCCTGCTGAACCGTCAATGCCTCTTCGATTGAATGGGCAATACCCGATTTAGCGGAACCTAAACCGATTTTTGTCATCGCTTCTTTGAACTTCTGACGATCTTCTGCTTTATCAATAGCCTCTGGCGATGCGCCAATCAGTTCACAACTGTATTTTTTTAAGACACCATGACGATGTAAATCAAGTGCGCAATTTAATGCCGTTTGGCCGCCCATCGTCGGTAAAATCGCATCGGGTTTTTCTTTGGCAATAATTCGCTCAACTACTTCCCAGGTGATGGGCTCGATATAAGTGACATCGGCCATCTCGGGGTCAGTCATGATGGTGGCGGGATTACTATTGACCAGAATGACTTTATAACCCTCTTCTTTTAATGCCTTACACGCTTGTGCGCCTGAGTAATCAAACTCGCATGCCTGTCCAATCACAATCGGACCAGCGCCAATAATTAAAATACTGTGGATGTCGCTACGCTTAGCCATGGTTTTTCTCCATCAGACCAATGAAGCGATCAAATAAATAAGCTATATCGTGCGGACCAGGCGATGCCTCGGGGTGACCTTGGAAACAAAAGGCGGGCTTATCCTTCCAAGCTAACCCTTGCAATGAGCCATCAAATAAAGATACATGCGTGACACGGACATTACTGGGCAAGGTATTGGCGTCGACGGCAAAACCATGATTTTGAGAAGTAATGGCTACCCTGCCGGAATCTAAATCTTTCACAGGATGATTGGCTCCATGGTGACCAAATTTCATTTTTAAGGTTTTTGCACCTGAGGCCAAGCCCATAATTTGATGGCCCAAACAGATACCAAACAAAGGCATATTTTTTTCTAGGAAAGTTTGTGCTGCTGCAATGGCGTAATCGCAAGGCTCTGGATCGCCAGGACCATTCGATAAAAAAACACCGTCGGGTTTCATCGCAAGCACCTCGCTAGCAGAGGTTTGCGCTGGTACCACGGTAACCGAACAAGCACGTTGCGCCAACATTCGCAAAATATTCCGTTTCACCCCAAAGTCATAAGCAACAATGCGCTTGGTTTGTTTGCGAGGCTGTTGAAAATCGGGTTTATCCCCCAAACCGCCCAGTTGCCACTCACCCTGATTCCACTCATAGGAAGATGCCGTTGAAACCACTTTAGCCAAATCTAAACCAGCCATTCCTGCAAATGATTTTGCGAGGGCTAAGGCTTTTTGAGCCAATTGGCTGGCATCGTCACCCAATCGACCAGCAACAATCGCACCCGATTGAGCGCCCTTGTCTCGCAAGATACGAGTTAACTTGCGCGTATCGATTCCTGCAATGCCGGGGACATTTGATTTGCTTAAATAATTCTCAAGACTATCTTCCGCGCGGAAATTGGAAAAACGTGCTGATAAATTTTTAATGATGAGTCCAGCGGCATAAATTTGCGAGGACTCTGCATCTTGAGAATTCACTCCCACATTACCAATGTGCGGATAAGTGAGCGTGACTAATTGTTTAGTGTAACTAGGGTCAGTCAGAATTTCTTGATAACCCGTTAGTGCGGTATTAAAAACTACTTCACCTGAAATTTCTCCGGGGGCGCCAATACTCAAACCTGAAAAAACAGTACCGTCAGCTAGAGCTAAAACGGCTGGTGAAAAAGAGGGAAGCAAGGGCGACAAATAATCTCCAATGCCCGCTGCCGTCCAACGCTCCTCGTCCCCCAAAAGACCTTCCCGGGACAATGGTGCTGGGAGGTGAGTGTCTTTAAGCGCTAGGGCGAGTTAATTAGTTAGTAATGCCCTATATGATAGCAGTTTTTCAAAGCCCTTTCCTACGCTCGGAGCAAACAACGCTCAGTGATTACTCAGTGATTACTTAGCGATTACTTAGTAATGACTGTTTTAATTTGCGCCAATACGCTTTGATCTTCCATGGTGCTAATGTCGCCAGGATCGCGTCCTTCTGCTACTGCTTGCAAAGCCCGGCGGACAATTTTTCCAGAGCGCGTTTTTGGTAAAGCAGTCACGATATAGACACGGGCCGGTCGAGCCACTGCACCTAGTTGCGAATCTACGGTCTTCATAATTTCGGCTTCGAGCTGAATCACATTCGAAGCATCCTTGGGAATTACAAAACCAATCGCAACTTGGCCTTTTAATTGATCTTCAATTCCCACCACAGCCACTTCAGCGACGTTAGCATGGCTAGAAATGCTCTCTTCAATTTCGCGGGTTCCCAAGCGATGTCCAGCAACATTAATCACATCATCAGTGCGCCCCAAAATGAAAAAATACCCATCATCGTCTTTGATTGCCCAATCAAAAGTCGAATACACCATCTTGCCGGGGATGCTATTCCAATACGTTTTGACATAACGCGCATCATCTCCCCATACGGTTTGCATGCATCCTGGGGGCAATGGGCCCTCAATCGCAACCACACCCTTTTGATTGGCGCCCAGTTCTTCACCCGTTATTTCATTTAACAATTTCATCTTGTAACCGTAAACCGGCACGCCAGGTGAGCCAAATTTATGCGGCATGGGCTCAACCCCATGTTGAATTGCCAAAATCGGCCAACCGGTTTCGGTTTGCCAATAGTTATCTACTACCTTTTTATCAATAGCCTTGTGTATCCAAGTCGCAGTTGGCTCATCAAGAGGCTCACCCGCTAAAAATAAGGTTCTTAAGCTCGAGATATCGTACTGAGATAAAAAAGTAGGATCCTGTTTTTTTAACACGCGCACCGCTGTAGGGGCAGTGAACATTAAAGAGACTTTGTATTTCTCTACTAACTTCCACCAGATACCCGCGTCGGGTCGCAAAGGTGTGCCTTCATACATGATGGTCGCCATGCCGTTTAACAAAGGTCCATAAATGATGTAACTGTGGCCCACTACCCAACCAATATCGGAAGTAGTAAACATGGTTTCGCCAGGATTACCGCAAAAGATATAGCGCATCGAGGCGACTAAGGAGACAGCAAGCCCAGCCGTATCGCGTTGCACCCCCTTGGGTTTGCCCGTCGTGCCCGAGGTATACAAAATATAAGAGGTATGTGTTGAGTCGACCCACTCTACGGGCACATTCGCATTCATCTGTTTTTGACGTTCATCGGCGTAATCCAAATCACGTCCAGGCACTCGTACAAAATCTGCTAGCCCGCGATTCACAATTAATACGTGCTTGGGTTTAAAACGGGCTAATTGAATCGCCTCATCTAATAAAGGCTTGTATAAGACTGCCTTGCCGACGCGCATGCCAGCTTCTGCCGTAATGACCATGGTCGGTGTTGCATCATCGATTCGAGAGGCAAGGCTATGCGAAGCAAAACCGCCAAATACAACCGAATGAATCGCGCCAATTCGAACGCAAGCCAACATCGCAAAACAGGCTTCTGCAATCATCGGCATATAAATTAAAACGCGATCGCCCTTCTTCACCCCATTACTTAGCAAAATCGCAGCCATCCGATTGACTTCGGCATGCAATTCCTTAAACGTATAAACCCGCTCTTGATCAGTTTCAGTCGATACCGCCACTAAAGCCGTCTGAGCGCCCCGTTGCGCCAGATGACGATCCACTGCGTTGTGACATAAATTGGTTAAGCCCCCAACAAACCAATTGGCAAAAGGTGGTTTTGCATAATCCAAGACCTGATCGTATGGTTTATGCCAGTCAATTAGATTAGCCTGCTCGGCCCAAAATCCCTCGGGATCCTTGATGGAGCGTTCATAAAACGAGGAGTAAGTTAGTTTCATAGAAAACCTCTAATTAATTACCGCTATTTTTATCCGATTTCACTAGATTGGTCGATGAGGGCTTATGCTGAGTAGACGCAGTTTTAGGTTCAATCGCCACCTTCTTTTGACTCGAGTTGCTCGGATTTGTGGTGGTATGGCTTGTTTTTGTAGATGCTTTTGTAGTTGTTTGAGTCGTTGTTTTCGAAGTTGTTTTAGAGGCTGTTTTTGCAGCTGTTTTTGAGCTCGCTTGGGATGCCGCTGCATTGCTGTTAGCCCGTTTTGCAGCAGCAGCAGCTTTTTCTAAATTAAGCTGGGCATTTTCAGCCAAATGTTCTGGAATATCACCGACTTTATCGGGATTTTTCGGAATCAATACCGTCGATCCAGCTCGAATGCGCATACCTTTCGGAATACCATTAATCTCGCGCAACATGGCAACATCCACTCCTAGGCGTGTTGCGAGTTGCTCGGGCGTTTCATTTTTTGGAATCGCCACAGCAGTCCAACTGGCAAGCGGTTTGTCATAGGTCGCCAAATTACTTTGAAATAATTCAGCATGACCAAAAGGCAAGAGCATTTGTTGGTTGGCTGCGCCTAAAATGACAGGTTTATTAAATGAAGGGTTTAAATTCCGAAATTCTTGCAGCGAAAGTTCGGATAACTGCGCCGCAACTTCGACATCGATATCGCGTGTAATATCAATCGCCACAAAATACGGATGATTCTCTAGGGGCGGTAATGTAATGCCATAGGCAGATGGGTCGCTAATAATATTGCGATATGCCATTAATTTGGGAACATAATTACGCGTTTCGTTTGGCATCTTCAGCGATAAATAATCGGTCGGTAATTTTTTCGCCTGATTATTGCGAATTGCACGCGCCATATTACCTTCGCCCCAGTTATAGGCCGCTAACGCTAGTTGCCAATCGCCAAATTGGGTATAGAGTCGTTGTAAATAATCTAATGCGGCACTCGTGGATTGCAAAACGTCACGCCGCTCATCACGAAATACATTTTGGGTCAATTTAAAATCTTTTCCAGTGGCGGGCATAAATTGCCAAATACCCATCGCTTTGGCTACCGACTTGGCTTCTGGGTTAAAGGCACTTTCAACAAAAGGTAGAAGCGCCAATTCCGTTGGCATACCGCGTTGCTTTACCTCTTCAACAATGTAGAACAAGTAACGCGAAGAACGCGCCAAAGAACGGTGCACATAATCGGGCCGCGCTGCTAACCACCCAGTTTGTTGAATCACTAAAGGACTATCTAAATTCGGTAATTCAAAGCCATCGCGAATTCGCAACCAAAGCGAAGCCGAGGGCTCGGTCAAACTACTCACCGATTCTTTATTTAAATCGACTCGGGGAGCATTCGCCAAACGTGGATCTTTTTTCGCATTCGGATAGCTAGAAGACCACTCCCCCATTCCGGCACAAGCACTTAAAAGTGATACTAAAAAAACAACAGCGACAATGCGCATTAAAACTGATCTTTCCATGCTCGCACCACTGCAAGAACCTCGGCCTTATTTTTTAATTGACGGTGATTAGCGTGTTGACTAGCCGCCTGAATCACGGGCGCCTGATCGCAACGTAAGAAAGGATTAACCTGACGCTCATGCCCCAGTGTGGTTGGCAAAGTCGGCTGATTCGAATGGCGCATTGCTTGCGCCTGACTAGACCACGCCAATAAATCCGCATTGTTTGGCTCAACCGCCAGCGCAAAACGAATATTCGATAAGGTGTACTCATGCGTACAAAACATCAAAGTCTCTGATGGCAAGGCTAAAAACTTCGCCAGCGACTCACTCATCTGAGTGGGAGTACCCTCAAATAAACGCCCACAACCAGAGGCAAATAAAGTATCTCCACAAAACAAGCGTGGCGGCTCTGTGCCACGGGCTTGGGCAAAATAAGCAATATGCCCTAAGGTATGCCCTGGCACCTCTAAAACCCCTAGGGCAAGGGCTGGCTTAATGAACTCAACTTGGTCCCCCTCTAAGAGCGCCCGAGTTCTAAAGGGGATATCTTCTGCGGCAGGACCATACACGGGGATCGCTAAATTATCCCCATTCACTTGACTACTATGCCATTTCAAAAGACTTTCAATTCCTCCGATATGATCGGCATGGTAATGCGTAATCAAAATACCCGTGAGCTGGAGGTGATTTTGTTGTAAAAATGAAATAACGGGAGCCGACTCACCCGGATCAACCACAACCGCAGATTGCCCATCATGAACGCACCAAATGTAATTATCCTGAAGCGCTGGAATCGGCCAAACTTGTAAGCTCGTATTCATTGGGATCAATAAGCCTCATAAAATCAATTAGCCATGATAACAAGCCCAAGCAACTCATCCCCAAGCCCAAACAATCAAAGTTGGTTTGATTGGCTTGAATCGCCGCCCGGTCAATATATTTTAAATTCAGAGCAAGCGCTCTTTAATTCAGCCGTGGTCGATGTATTTGGTTATAACGCGGTGCAAATCGGTCTGCCACAAATGAATACCTTACAAGAAAATCGCATTCCTTTGCGCCTCTTAATGGTCAATCGCGATGATTTGCCACACATCAAGTCACCCGTTGAGTATGTGATTGAAGGCATCGCCGATGAACTTCCTTTTGCCAATAATAGTATTGATTTAATTGTTTTACCGCACGTCTTAGAATTTGCTGATGATCCGCACCAAATTTTGCGCGAAATTGACCGTGTTTTAATTCCCGAAGGACGCATCATTATTTCTGGTTTTAATCCAGCCAGTCTTTGGGGTGCACGCCAATATCTGAGCCGCGTGATTGGCAAGCCCTATTTACCGCGCGAAGGGCAATTCTTAAGCCTGATTCAAGTAAAAGATTGGCTTCAGTTATTAGATTATTCGCTCGACCGCGGTCACTTTGCCTGCTATCGCTTGCCACTTCGAAGTGAGCGCGGGATGCAAAGGATGGCGTTTCTAGAAAAAATGGGAAACCGCTGGTGGCCGATATTCGGATCGATCTTTTTGATATCTGCCGTCAAGCGCCAACCAGGAATTCGCTTAGTCGGTCGAATCCCTAAACAACGGCTTTCTAACTTGGGTTTGAACCCCGCAGCGAACCCCGCAGTTAATCCATCCACAAGCCTCCCAGTCAGTTCTAAAATGGGCGATTAATCCAGCGATTGCGATGAGCCCTAAACCACACATCATTATTTATACCGACGGCGCCTGCAAAGGCAATCCAGGTCCTGGTGGCTGGGGAGCGGTGCTTCGTTCAGGAGAACACGAAAAGCATTTACATGGGGGCGCCCATGACACAACCAACAACCGCATGGAAATTAGCGCCGTGATTCATGCCCTAAAAGCCCTAAAGCAAAAAAGCCAAGTTGAACTCTATACCGACTCACAGTATGTCCAGAAAGGGGTCAATGAATGGCTAGATGGATGGAAAGCGCGAGGCTGGAAAACTGCCAGTAAAAGCCCAGTAAAAAACGCCGATCTTTGGCAAGAGCTCGATTCCCTGTTGCCGCACCACGAAATCAAATGGCATTGGGTTCGTGGTCATAACGGCGACCCCGGTAACGAGTTGGCCGACGAACTAGCCAATCGCGGGGTGGCAAAATACTTAAAGTAACAAAAATATTTAAAATCATAGGCTTAGCCTTAGCTCAGCCGTATATGAGAGAATGCCTACACCCTATATAGAAGCCTGAATTCATACTCGTGTCAAAAATTAAAACCTGGATCGCACAATTACAAACAAAAGGCATGCGCCTCGCTTGCGCAACTTGGGTATTCGCCAAAAGCCGTTTGCAACCAATTCGCTTCGTCACTATCAAAACATGGTTAATTCAAAATAAGTGGCGAATTGTTATAGCGCTTGTATTGATTTATGCCGCCTTTAAAGCGTTTGATTATTTTTTCCCCAGCGCGGATAAAAAAGGTGGGGTACAAACCGTCACCACGATGGTCGTTGAGAAAAAAGATATCCCCATCATTATTGAAGCAACCGGCACTATCGTCTCTGCTGCCATTGTCGATGTTCGCCCGATGGTCTCCAGTACCGTGAGTAAAATCATGATCAAAGAAGGTCAAGATGTTAAAGCAGATCAAGTCTTATTTATCTTGGATGATCGAAACGATCGCGCTAATTACGAAAAACTAAAAATAGTAGCGATCGATGCGCAACGGCAATTTATTCGCGCTAAAGAACTGGTAGCAAAAGGCTTTATTTCAAAAGCGGGTCTCGATACTGCAGAAGCCAATGCGATCTCAACCCAAGCAGCTGCTGATGCCGCTCAAACGCAACTCTCTTACAACACCATTCGCTCCCCTATCGCTGGGCGCACTGGCATTATCAATATCTTCCCAGGCTCACTCGTCTCGCCAGGCAATATAGTGTCCACCAGTACCAGCTCAACCGCCACTACCGCACTAGGAGCGATGGTTACCATTACCCAATTAGACCCCATCAATGTGCAATTCATTGTGGCCGAAAAAGAAATCCCCTTACTTTTACAAGATCAAAATACCGACCTAGCCGTCAAAGTCACGGTGGGCGATACTCAAGTCAATGCTTATGATGGCAAAGTCACTGTGATTGACAATCAAGTAGACCCGACGATTGGCTCGGTTCGTATTAAGGCGCAAATCCCCAATCCAAAAAAGAATTTATTACCCGGTCAATTTGCACGGGTAAAACTACAGGCCAATACCCTTAAAGATGCTTTAGTGGTTCCCTCGCAAGCGATTGTGATTAATCGGAATGGTCGCTTTGTTTATGTCGTTGGTGAAGAAAATAAAGTAAGCCTAAAACCAATCAAAATTAATTACGAGTATCAGGGTTCTGCAGCAATTACGGGAATTGAAGCAGGCGATCGAGTTGTTGTGGAGGGGAAACAAAACCTTCGCCCTGGCGGCAAAATTCGCGAGTCAAAAGCAGCGGCTGGAGCTAAACCAGCTGAAAAACCCGCTGAAAAATCTCCCGCAGCTACTGATAAAAAATGACGCTCTCCGAGCTATGTATTCGCAGACCAGTGATGACCGTGTTGTTATCGGTTGCAACTGTCATTGCCGGTGCAATTGCCTATACGAAGATTCCGGTAGCTGCTCTACCTAGTTTTAATACTCCGATTATTTCGGTTACCGCCACCTTGCCGGGAGCTTCGCCTGAAAATATGGCGGCTTCGGTTGCGCTCCCTCTCGAAAAAGAATTTTCAACAATCGATGGCATCACCGTCATTAGCTCAACCAATTTTTTAGGCGTATCGAATATCACGCTTGAATTTAACAACGATCGCGATATTGATAAAGCAGCGGTCGATGTGCAAGCCGCGCTTTTAAGAGCTCAAAGACGCTTACCGATTGAGATGACGGTACCACCATCGTATCGCAAGGTAAACCCTGCCGACGCACCAGTCTTAATTATTACGATGCGCTCGCCATCGCTCGATTTATCCGAACTCAATAATTACGCTGAAAACTTAATTGCCCCCAACGTATCCACGGTGGATGGTGTTGCTCAGGTTTTAGTTTATGGTGCCAAGCGCTATGCAGTCCGAGTCCGAGCTCGGCCTGATGCGCTTGCCACGCGCAATCTCACGATGGATGAATTGGCTACCGCGATTAATAAATCCAATGCCAATACACCGGTTGGGGTTCTTGATGGCCCCCGTCAGTCTCTCACTATTTATGCTAACCCGCAATTGGTTAAAGCAAGCGAATTCGCTAATTTGATCATTGCGCAGCGCGGTGGCTTTCCAGTCTATCTGCGCGATGTTGCGATTGTCACAGAAAGTTATGAAGATATCAAAACCTTGGCCAGCACCAACGGAGAGCGCTCAATCGCGATTGCGATTTTGCGCCAACCCAATGCAAATACCGTCAATGTGGTTAATAAAATTAAAGACCTCCTTCCCAGCTTTGAAAGCCAAATGCCGGCATCCGTACAGTTGATGATCTTGATCAACCGCTCTACTTCAATTAATGAAGCGATTCACGATGTCAATATCACGCTGGGACTCACTGTGCTTTTAGTGGTATTAGTCATCTTCTTATTTTTAAAACATTTATCTGCGACGATTATTCCCTCACTGAGTTTGCCGATTTCCTTGATTGGCGCTTTTTTCTTGCTCTATTTCATGGGCT
>JAEMSI010000010.1 GCA_016462905.1 Polynucleobacter sp.
ACCGATTACAGTTCATATTTCCACTTTATTTATTTTAGTGATTCTGATTGTTGCCAGCACCATTAGTATTTTTAATTACAAATCGATTAGTCAAATATTAGAAAATATTGCAAAAGATAAATCTGAATTAATAACGGAAAGTGTTTTTTCCCATTTTCGCAGTTTGCTTACTCCGGCTGAAAATGCTACTAAGTTGTTGGCATATTCGGCAATTACTGAAGCCACCAATCTTAACGACCGGATTAAGCGCGCAAGTTTACTAAAAGCAGCTCTAGATAACGCCGATTCTTTTGCGGCAATTTATATAGGTTATGAAAATGGGGATTTTTTCCTTTTGCGTCCCTTGGGCTCTCCAGAGGCGCATACCAAATACAACGCACCTCCACAGACTGAGTACATGATTCAAAGCATTGAACATCAAGGGCAAGATTTGATTGGAAGTTATATTTTTTTAGATGCTAATTTACATACATTAAAAATAGAAAAGCAAGCTGAGTACCCTAAGAAATATTTTCCCAAACAGAGGCCTTGGTATCAAACTGCATTTAATGCAGCATCAGTGATTGCGACGGATCCATACCTCTTTTTTGCCAGCCGGAAAGTTGGAATTACGATTGCCAATAAAACAAGCAATCAAAAGGCGGTGGTAGCAATTGATATTGAGTTAGACGCCTTAAGCAAGAATTTAAATAGTCAGAAAATTACAGAAAATACTGAGTTTGCTATTGTTAATAATCAGGGTCACGTGATTGGAACTAATTCAGATGAAAGCTTGATTTTTCAACAAGGTTCAAATTCGAATGATCTCAAGCTCAAAACTCTGAAGGACTTTCAGCCACCAATTTATGCCAAATTAGATGATATTTTTAGTCAGTTTACAAATCGCGATAATTTTCATGAAGTTCTTTTATTAGATAACGAACGATGGAAGGTGGATATTAATCGATTTCTAATTGGTGCAGAAAATACAATTTATTTTGTTAGTGCAACCCCCGAGAAAGATTTGCTTGCTGGCGCTATTGCGATCCGAAATAATTCCGCATTGATTGTTTTAGCTATTACCGTATTGATAATTCCTTTTGCTTTATTGATAGCAAGATCGATTGCGAAACCAATTAAAAAATTAGCTAATACAGCTGATAATATTCGTGAACTAAGACTGGTTGATTCTGTTGAAATAAATTCTTACATAACTGAAATATCTTCTCTAGCTAAAGCCCTTGACCGCTTACAAAAGACAGTCTCCGCTTTTACATCCTATATACCCAGGGATTTGGTGAGGGACTTATTAAAGTCCGAATCTGGAATTGGCATTGGCGGAGAAAGTCGTTATCTAACCGTTCTCTTTTCAGATTTAAAGGATTTTTCAACTATTTCAGAGACGACCCCAACTCGAGAGTTGTTACTACGAGTTTCTTCGTATTTGGAATTAATGACTTATGCCATTAAAGAAGAGGGTGGAACGGTTGATAAGTTTATTGGTGATTCGGTGATGGCGTTTTGGGGTGCGCCGTTATTGGATAAGGACCATGCCTATCATGCGGCAGTTGCGGCCATTAAGACCAAGAGGCGCATGGTAACGCTGAATCAAGGGCTGATTCGAGAGAATAAACCGCCCTTGGTCGTGCGTATTGGAATTAATACAGATGCAGTACTCGTTGGTAATATTGGCTCTACTGAACGTTTAAGTTATACCGTAATGGGTGATGGTGTCAATATCGCCTCTCGACTTGAGGGTATCAATAAAGAGTTTGGTACCGATATTGCGATCAGCCATGCATTATTTAAAGAAGCCGGTGAGCGCTTATGGGTTAGGCCGATTGATCAAATTACCGTTAAAGGTCGTAAAGGTGAAATTCTCATATATGAGTTGATGGGAACTCGAGATGGTGATTCAGAAACAGTATGTTCTGCAGATGAGAAAGAACTTTGTTTATTAACTGTAAAAGCATTTGAATTTTATACAACGCAGCAATATGAATCTGCTATTTCTGTTTATAGCGAAATGGTCGACCAGTATGAAGATCCCTTATCCAAGGCAATGATTCTAAAATGTCGCGAGAAAATGAATAGTAGTCTTTCTTAAAAAAGATCATACCTAATTTAGATTTATGAATAAAGACTCTAATCATTCTTTGATGGAAATAAGCTACGTAAGTAAAGCAACCCAAGAGATTGGTTTAGCGGCCTTGGTTAAGTTATTTGACGAGGCTTTTAAATGGAATCAGGAGCATGGCTTAACTGGGGTCCTGTTTTATGAAAATGGCTATTTTTCACAGATTTTAGAGGGCCATCAAGATAATATTATTTTAGTTTGGGAACGAATTTCGCGCGACTACAGGCATTTTGTTTTACGTCAACTGACCCATCAGCCTATTTCTGAGCGTGCTTTTCCAAAATGGTCTTTACGTTTTTACGGCGGCGAACAAATTGCAAAAGATATACCTTACTTAAAAGGGGTGTTAGACGGCATGCCTGATCATGATATTGAACTCTTAAAAATAATGCGCATGATGGCTCAAGGTAAATAATTTAAACTGATATCAACAAAGGGGGCTCGATGAAACGATTCATACTAGTTGGTTTGCTTTTATCTTATTTTGGTAGCGTTTTTGCTCAGGCTACACCATCTAAACTAACTGCTATTTCAGCGCTGGACTCGAATGGCGATAAGCTGATTTCTCAGGATGAGGCGCGCAAAGCTGGAATCTCTGATTCTGTCTTTAAAAAAATGGACAAGGATGGAAACGGTAGTATTTCGCAAGCAGAGTTGACTGCCTATAAAGCTCAACAAAAAGTCAAATTGGACAGCGATCGTGATGGCAAAATTAGTATGGATGAGGCCCTTAAGGGCGGAATGAGCTTAGCCGATTTTAAGATCTACGACAAAGACGGCAGCGGCTTCCTCGACGAGAGTGAATGGGCTTACTGGTTAGCAACTCAGGATTAAATGATTTAGAGCCTTATTGCATTCCTTTTATTTTGGTAAAGGTAGTGCGGTTTTATAGCGCACCTGTTTTAAAGCAAAACTAGATCGAATTTTTTCAATTCCAGCAATTGGGGTCAGCTGCTCTAATATAAATTTTTCTAAGGCGCCCATATCAGCGACGGCTACACGTATTAAGTAATCGCTATCCCCAGTCATCAAGTAACACTCCATTACTTCATCGTGTTCTGAGATCCGTTTTTCAAATTCGCCTAGCGCTTTTTTAGACTGCTCTTTCAGGCTGATTGAAATAAAAACATTGAGACCCAATCCAAGCAGTTTGGGGTCGGCTAAAGCAACGTAATTCCGAATCACCCCTTTGTCTTTTAGCGCCTTAACACGCATTAAACAGGGTGATGGCGAGAGGTGAACTCGTTTAGCAAGTTCAACATTACTTAGGGAACTATCGTTTTGCAGTTCTTTTAATATTCTGATATCAGTGCTGTCAAGTTCCATAAAATAGTTTAAAAATTAATATTTGCAGTATTTTATGCTATTTTTAATCTTTTTCAAGCAATATTTAGCATCCTATTTTGTATCACTTCAGTCAAAATATTAGACTAATAAAAGAACCTGTTTGAGGGAAAAAGGCAAATGAGCAACTCTAATCTCGATACCAACCCCAGTGAAACTCAGGAGTGGAGAGACTCTTTTTTGAGTTTATTAGCGCTTGAGGGGGGTGAACGAGCTAAGTTTATTTTGGATGACTTAGTGCATTTAGCGAATACCCAACAAATTAGCTGGGTGCCTGAGTTGGTTACCCCTTATGTGAATTCGATTCCAGTTGACCAACAACCCCCTTTTCCCGGGGATCTCGCGATTGAGGAAAAATTAGCTTCCTTAATGCGTTGGAATGCCTTAGCCATGGTGGCTAAGGCAAATGGGGCCTATGGTGAGTTAGGTGGTCATATTTCCAGTTATGCCAGTGCAGCAGATTTATTTGAAGTTGGCTTTAATCATTTTTTTCAAGCCAGATGCGATAGCGATGAGATAAAAAATCGCGGTGATTTAGTTTTCTTTCAGCCGCATAGCGCACCTGGGGTCTATGCGCGCGCTTATTTAGAGGGTAGATTGAATGAAAATGATTTATCTCACTATCGGCAGGAGATTACCGCGCCTCATCTTGGTGCCAAAGGATTATCGAGTTACCCACACCCCTGGCTCATGCCTGATTTTTGGCAATTTCCAACTGGCTCAATGGGGATTGGACCGATTAGCTCGATTTATCACGCCCGTTTTATGCGTTATCTCACCGACCGAAAATTATTAGATTGCTCAACTCGAAAGGTTTGGGGGGTGTTTGGCGATGGTGAGATGGATGAGCCCGAAAGTATGAGTGCTCTGACTTTAGCCTCAAGAGAGAAATTAGATAATTTAATTTGGGTTGTGAATTGCAATTTGCAACGGTTAGATGGACCAGTTCGTGGTAACGGGCGAATTATTAATGAATTAGAAAAGTTATTTCGTGGCGCTGGGTGGAATGTAATTAAGTTAGTGTGGGGTAGCGATTGGGATGGTTTATTTGCACGCGATGTATCGGGTGCTTTGATACGTGCTTTTGCAAAAACGGTTGATGGTCAGATGCAAACCTTTGCAGCCAAAGACGGGCGCTTTAATCGGGAAAACTTTTTTGGACAGAATCCCGAGTTAGCTCATTTGGCACAAGGGATGACAGATGAGCAAATTAATCGACTTAAGCGCGGCGGGCATGATTTAGTCAAGATTTATGCTGCTTATAAGGCTGCCGCAGACCATCAGGGTCAGCCTACCGTGATTCTTGCCCATACCAAGAAGGGCTATGGTATGGGCCATGCAGGGCAGGGAAAAATGACTACGCACAGTCAAAAGAAATTAGATGATGTGGCTTTGCTTGAATTTCGCAATCATTTTAATTTGCCTTTATCCGATCAGCAGGCAACTGGTTTAGAGTTTTTTAAACCAGCCGAGGATAGCCCAGAGATTCAATATTTAAAACAAAAAAGAGCCAAGTTAGGCGGTGAATTGCCGCGTCGTTATATTGATTGTGAAAAATTAGCAGTGCCTGATTTAAGTGCGTATGCAAACTTTACACTTCAGGCAAATGGTAAAGAGATGTCTACTACCATGGCGTTTGTTCGGATCCTGGGCAATTTATTAAAAGATAAAGCCTTGGGCCCTCATATTGTTCCGATTGTGGCTGATGAGGCGCGTACCTTTGGAATGGCTAATCTTTTTAAACAGGTTGGTATTTACTCTAGTGTTGGGCAGCATTATGAGCCAGAAGATATTGGTTCTGTTTTAAGTTATCGCGAAGCAAAAGACGGACAAATTTTAGAAGAGGGTATTAGCGAAGCAGGGGCAATTGCTAGCTGGACCGCCGCTGCCACTAGCTATAGCGTGCATGGTATGGCAATGTTGCCTTTTTATATTTATTACTCGATGTTTGGTTTTCAGCGGGTGGGCGATGCGATTTGGGCAGCTGCGGATCAGCGCGCCAGAGGTTTTTTACTTGGCGCCACTTCAGGAAGAACGACCTTAGGGGGAGAGGGTTTACAGCATCAAGATGGTAGCAGCCACCTAGTCGCAGCAACCATACCGAATTGCAAAGCCTATGATCCTGCATTTGCCTGTGAATTATCAGTGATTTTGGATCGAGGTATGCGTGAAATGGTAATAGAGCAGCGCGATTTTTTCTATTACATCACCTTAATGAATGAAAATTATGCCCAGCCCGATTTATTACAAAATTCTGAGGAAAATATTATTCGCGGTTGCTATAAATTTAAGACGCTGACTCCGCAATCGGGATCAGTTGCTAAACAGGTTACGCTGCTGGGCTCAGGTGCCATTATGACTGAGGTTGTTAAGGCTGCTGCTATTTTGGTGGGGCAAGGAATTACAGTTCATTTATTTAGTGTAACCAGTTGGAGTGAATTAGCTCGGGATGGAAAGGCGCTTGAAAAGGCACGTTTAGCAGGTACTGAGATTGGCGCCACCGAGGCTTTCATATCTAAACAATTGCTGGATAGTCAGGGGCCTATTATTGCTGCAACCGATTACGTTTGCGCCATCCCCGAAAGTATTCGTGCTTTTATACCAGAGGGGCGGAAATACATCACATTGGGTACCGACGGTTTTGGAAGAAGTGATACTAGAGCGGCACTGCGAAGTTATTTTGGTGTTGATGCAGCGACTATTGCTAAAGCAGCTTTAAGTACAATTTAATTCGCTTTGACCATTATTTTTGGTTACGCACTCGTTCACTCCATAGCTCCCATGGGCGATTAATGGTTTTTTCGATAGTTGCTTTAGATATTTCAGCCTCTTTCAAGGTTAAGTATTGGGTTTTACCCATCTTCATCGCTTCTGCTTGAATGCTGGCATTTTGAACCGCATAGATAGCGCGAAAAACAGCTTTTCGAATATTTTCGGCAGAGGCTGCGTAACCATGTCCCCGCATTAAAACAAAATTTCCATTGCCCATGACTTTTGCGAGCCCAGCACCTAGATCGGGATTACTAACAAACATATCCGTATCGGGTGAGGGTTTAGCAAAATCACGGATTTCAAAAATAGGGGCACCTTCTCCTAAAAATGCACTCATATGATAGATCGGCTTGAGAGTGGTGCCAGTAACACCAAACGGCAGAGTTGAAGCAGCGTGCCCGTGAATTACCGAATTGATTGTTGGGTTTGCATTTAATATACCGCTATGAATAAAACGCTCCCCATAAGCTGTTCTTTTGTCATCATTAAGAACCTTTCCTCCCATATCGACTTCTAAAATATCATCTAGCTTCACCACCGAAGGCGCGACGCTACGGGCGATAAAGAATGTTTGTGGGTTACTTGGGTTGCGTACGCTAATATGACCGTAGCCATCTAAAGCCCCCTGATCATACAAAATATGATTGGCTAAAACCAGTTCGTCGAGTGCAGTTTTAACTTCGGAATATTGTTGGTATTGATCCTTGACTGAAAGGGCAGCAGCAGAAGGGAACCAAATCAGCAGTATGAAGAGCGAAGTAATTAATGTTTTTGATTTCAGTAACATTGTTGTCTCCATGCGCTATTTAAATTTGCTATGGTAATTATTGCTTGATGCGAATGAATTTTTGCGCACGCTTGCCGGTATCGACTTCGGTGGTGTATACACTCGCTTCAGAATCCACGGCGATATTATGAACCCAATGAAATTCGCCAGCATTTCTTCCGCTTCTGCCAAAAGAGCCGATTTTTTTACCGGTCTCACGCTCAAGGATTGTAATTTCATTATTGGTCCCGTCGGCAATCAAGATGTATTTTTGGCTTGCATCGGATGGAATTAAATCCCATACCGATCCTGACCCCTTGGTGTCCGTTTCAAATACCATCTCGCGAATAAATTTACCGTTTTTCTCAAAAACTTGGATACGATTATTAGCGCGATCGCACACAAATAGGGTGTTGTCTTTCATCAGGCGAACGCAATGGACTGGATTTGAAAATTGCGGTGAAGCGGGATTGAAGCCGGACATTTTTTCATCACTTGGCGGATTACCATATGCGCCCCAATGGCGTTTATACGTTCCTGTATTTGAATCAAACACAATTACGCGCTTATTGAGATAGCCATCGGCAATATAGACTTCGTGCGCGCTTGAGTCGACATTCATATGGGCGGGTCTGCCCAATTGGGTAGTGTCATTACTACCTAGGCTTTTCCCAGGAGAGCCAATTTGCATTAGAAATTTACCCTGCGGAGTAAATTTTAAGACCATGTGGTCGGTTGGATCGTTACCCCCAATCCAAACATTGCCAGTTAGATCGATGTAGATGCCATGTTCATTCTTAGGCCAGTCATAGCCATTTCCAGCCCCACCCCAAGCTTGTATTAGGTTACCTTTTTTATCAAACTCCAGAACTGGTGGAGCAGGGATGCAGCATTTGGATCGTTTAGGAGTTAAGGTGGCACCTTTTTCATCATCCGTAATTGTTAAGGGACGATGAATAATCCAAACATGATCATTTTTATCTGTAGCCACTCCTGCTACCTGTCCCAGAATCCAATTGTTGGGTAGTGGTTTTGGCCAAAAGGCATCGACTTTATATTGCGGCCCCTTTGCTTCGCTTTCTTTTTTAACTGCATTTTGGGTTTGTGCAATTACACTGGCACTAAGGCCTAAAAGCAGGATTGAGAAAAACAAATGCAACAATCGAATCATGAAATTTCCTTTTTTGCGACTTGAGTAATTTGCGCCAATTAGATTAACCTAAAAAATTACGATTCGCGTGTCTTTCAGGGGTTATCCCCTAGTTTCACGCAAATCGCTATCAAGCCCCAGTAATATAGCAATATGTGCCTCATTCTATTTTTTGATTAAAGTCGATCTTTGCTATGCCCGATACTGATGTTTGTTTTCTCCCAGCCGTCGAATTGGCTCAATTGATTCGAAATCAAAAAATATCCGTTACTCAAGTAATTCGGGCGCATTTAGATCAAATTGAACGACTTAATCCAAAACTGAATGCCATCGTCACTTTAACTGCTGAGCAGGCCATGGAAGAGGCTAGCTCGGCAGATCGGTTGATTGCTGAAAAAAAACCGCTGGGCCCTTTGCACGGTTTGCCGGTTGCACATAAAGATTTATTTCTAACTAAAGGGGTGAAAACCACTTTTGGTTCGCCAATCTATAAAGACTTTATTCCGCAAATCGATTCTTTGCCTGTAGAGCGTTTAAAAAAAGCCGGCGCGATTAGTTTAGGAAAAACCAATACACCTGAGTTTGGTATGGGCAGTCAAACCTTTAATCCTGTTTTTGGCGCCACTCCCAATCCGTATGATTTGAGTAAAACCTGTGGCGGTTCATCTGGTGGAGCAGCAGTTGCTTTGGCAACCGGTATGGTGGCGATTGCAGATGGTACAGATCTTGCGGGCTCTTTAAGAAACCCCGCTAATTTTTGTAATATTGTTGGCCTGCGCCCATCGGTCGGGCGAGTTCCCAATTGGCCTGAGCAATTAGGCTGGTACACCATGAGTGTGGCCGGACCAATGGCTCGTCATGTGCAGGATGTGGCTTTAGCCATGTCGGTCATGTCGGGTCCCGACGATCGCTCTCCAATTGCATTGGATTCCCCCGGTTCTCTTTTTAATAGACCTCTAGCAAGAAATTTTAAGGGCTGCAAAATTGCCATGACTCTTGATCTAGGTGGATTGCCTGTTGAGCCTGAAGTCACTCAGGTAATCGAGTCTACACGCAGCATTTTCGAATCGTTGGGCTGCGAAGTCGTCGATGCTGAGATTGATTTAGCCGAAGCCGGAGAAATTTTTATGTTGTGGCGCGCATGGCGTACTGAGTTGCGCATTACACCTTTAATGGCCGAGCATCGGGGGGAATTAAAAGATACTGTTATTTGGAATGCTGAGCAGGGCTTGAACATTACAGGCCCACAATTAGCTAGAGCTGAGGCGAAGCGCACTGAGTTTTATCAGCGTATGCGCGAATTTATGGCGCAATATGAGTATTTAGTTTTACCTGTCAATCAAGTTTTGCCATTTTCGATTGATTTGGATTACCCAAGGGAAATTAATGGCGTAAAAATGAATACCTATATTGATTGGCAGAAAACGGCCTACTATATTAGTGCAATGGGTAATCCAGCGATATCGGTACCAGCGGGCTTTGCAGACAGCGGGTTACCAGTGGGCGTGCAAATTGTAGGTCGGCACCGTTGTGATTTTGAGGTTTTACAACTGGCTCATGCTTTTGAACAATTAACCCGGTTTGGTTTAAGACGCCCATTGATTTGTGACGTATAGTTTCATTACAGTATAAAAAATAGGGGAGACAAATGAATTATTCATTTAAGTTGTTAATTACTTTTCTTGGACTTTTCATTGCTTATGTCATGCCTGTTTTTGCTGGCGATTTCCCCAATCGACCGATTAAATGGGTTGTTCCTTATACCCCGGCTGGCACAACCGATGTACTAGCGCGTTTTATGGCGGTACCTTTAAGTGAGGTATTGGGGCAACAAGTGATTGTTGAGAATAAACCCGGCGGTGGAAATAATATTGGTACTGAGTTTGTGGTGCGAGCCGCGCCCGATGGCTACACGATGTTGTTGGCTAATCCAGCGAATATGATTAATGCCACTTTATATAAAAATCTTCCCTTTAATTTTATTCGGGATATTGCCCCCGTTGCTGGTATTACTCGGACTCCTAATGTGATGGTGGTTCCAGCAGCCTTTCCAGCAAAAAATGTGGCTGAGTTTATTGCGTATTGCAAAGATAATCCAAGCAAAGTAAATATGGCATCTTCAGGTGCTGGGACTTCTGTGCATTTATCGGGTGAGCTATTCCAATATATGACTCCTTGCAAAATGCTGCATGTGCCTTATAAAGGAGCTGGCCCTGCATTGGTTGATCTAATGGCTGGTCAAGTTCAGGTCTTGTTTGATAATTTACCCTCTTCAGCTGGACATATTAAATCAGGCCGCTTGAGAGCCTTGGGTGTAACTACCGCTACACGTGAACCTTCCTTGCCGAATGTACCTACTATTGCCGAAACTGTTCCTGGCTATGAGGCAACTGCGTGGTTTGGCATTGGCATGCCTAAGGGAGCGCCTGCCGAGGCTATCGAGCGGGTGAATGCTGCCGTGAATAAAGTATTAGCTGATCCAAAGATTCGTGAACGTTTGGCGGAGTTAGGCGGAGTGCCGACTCCTGGAACCCCAGAAGAGTTTGGTAAAACCATTGCGAGAGAAACTCAAAAATGGGAAAAGGTGGTTAAAGCTTCTGGCGCCTCGGCTGAATAGTACATGCGTAATTCCAAGTATGTTTTGATTACGGGCGCAAGTCGAGGGATTGGCAGAGCAATTGCTGTTAGAGCAACTGCAGAGGGTTATCAAGTCATTAATTTAGATCAACAGGCACCCCCCTCATTGCTAGAAAAGGAAATTTTCTTTCAAATTAACTTAACTAATGTACCTGCCCTAAACGAGTTGCTAACTGAAATTACACAATCGTATTCAATATTACGATTGGTGAATAACGCTGGTGTTATTCGTCCCGCTTCGGTTGAAAATACCAACTTAGATGATTTTGATGCGGTATTGGCTATTAATTTACGAGTCCCGATGGTGGTGGTGCAGGCTTTGCTACCTGCAATGCGGGCTGCTCAGTTTGGTCGAATTGTGAATATTTCAAGTCGCGCTGCTTTGGGCAAAGAAGAGAGAACGGCTTATTCCGCCAGTAAGGCGGGATTACTTGGTATGACGCGTACTTGGGCTCTCGAATTGGCTGGAGCAGGAATTACTGTAAATGCGATTGGCCCAGGTCCGATTGCTACAGAACTATTTACTTCAGGTAACCCACCTGGCGCTCCAAAAACCATCAAAATCATTGAAAACATTCCTGTGAAACGAATGGGTCAACCAGAAGACATTGCGCACACTGCAGCTTATTTGTTGGATGACCGAACTAGTTTTGTAACTGGTCAAATGCTCTATGTTTGTGGTGGAATGACCGTGGGTCTGAGTAATGCTTCTTAGTTTTTGCCCCTTGATTTAATAGATCTCCGGTTCTGTCACAGGAGCCCCAAATGAGGTTTCTAAAAAATCAAAGTCACACCCATCCTCCGCTTGCAAAATATGTTGGCTAAACATCCAACCATAGCCGCGTTCATATTTAGGAGCAGGCGCAATCCAAGCTGCTTTTCTTAAGGCCAGTTCTTGATCACTAATCTCAAGTTGAAGTTTTCGATTAGCCACGTCGACCGAAATGATGTCACCCGTTTTTACTAATGCTAAGGGCCCACCAATATAAGATTCTGGCGAGACATGCAGTATGCAGGCGCCGTAACTAGTTCCGCTCATTCGCGCATCGGAGAGTCGTAACATATCGCGCACACCTTGCTTGACTAATTTAACGGGGATGGGCAACATACCCCATTCAGGCATTCCAGGACCCCCCTTGGGACCTGCATTTCTTAGAACTAAAATATGATTTTCACTAACATCTAGATTTTCGTTTTCGATCGCTTTTTTCATTTCGGGATAACTATCAAATACAAGGGCAGGACCTGAATGCTTGAGAAACTTCGGCGCACAAGCGCTCGGTTTGATGACGGCGCCGCCTGGAGCAAGATTGCCACGCAATACGGCCAAGGCTCCTTCTTGATAAATGGCTTTATGAAGAGGACGAATCACATCCTCATTAAAGACCTCTGCATCTTGAATATGTTCACCTAAGGTTTTTCCTGTAATAGTTTGTGTTTTTAAATCAAGGTGCTGTGCCATTTGTTTCATGAGAGCGGGCAGACCACCGGCGTAATGAAAATCTTCCATTAAATAGCGATCGCCACTGGGGCGAATATTGGCAATGACTGGTATTTTTTTACTGGCACTATCAAAATCATTTAAAGAAACCGCACAATGCTTACCAGCACGACGTGACATCGCTACTAAATGAATAATGGCATTGGTACTACAGCCCATCGCCATTGCTACCGCAATCCCATTTAAGAAATTATTTTTACTCAGTAATTTTGCTGGGGTGAGGTCTTCCCAAACCATATCAACAATGCGACGACCACAAGCAGCTGCCATCCGTGGGTGCGCAGAATCTGCCGCTGGAATACTTGATGCCCCTGACAGAGTAAAACCTAGCGCTTCAGCAATTCCCATCATCGTGGCCGCGGTACCCATTGTCATGCAAGTGCCATGACTACGAGCTATCCCGCCTTCTAGTTCTTGCCAGTCAGCCTGACTGATATTGCCAGCGCGACGTTCATCCCAATATTTCCAAGCATCCGAACCGGATCCCAAAACCTGTCCTTTCCAATTGCCACGCAACATAGGACCTGCTGGTAAGTAAATAAAAGGGAGGCCAGCAGATATGGCGCCCATGGTTAAGCCAGGGGTAGTTTTATCGCATCCCCCCATTAAAACAGCGCCATCGATGGGATGTGAGCGAATTAATTCTTCGGTTTCCATTGCCAACAGATTGCGATAGAGCATGGTGGTTGGTTTTACATATTGTTCGGCCAAAGAAATTGCTGGAAGCTCAATCGGGAAGCCGCCTGCTTGCAAAATACCGCGTTTCACATCCTCAACTCGTTGTTTAAAGTGAGAATGACAGGGGTTAATATCAGACCAAGTATTGATAATCGCAATCACGGGCTTTCCAGACCAATCGCTAGCGTCGTAGCCCATTTGCATCGCGCGTGAGCGGTGCCCAAACGAGCGCAAATCATCAGGCTCAAACCAACGGGCACTACGAAGATTTTGTTTAGATTTTTTATTCATGGAAATTTTTATGAATCAGCTAGGGTTTAAAGTCCCGGCATAGAGAAATTGACTTGATTCAAATCAGCAATTAACTTTTTTTGTTGGTCGCTAGTCAAGGACATCAATGGCGGTCTAACGCGAGCCCAATTAGGATCTTTGCTGTAGTGTGCGGTAGCAGCTTTCAAAGCAGGGATCATCGGAAATTGAGCAAAGATCGAACGGATTTTATTGAGGGCTTGATCTCGTTGCGGCGCATCGGATGCTTGCCAATGGGCTGCAAGCTCTGCAATTTCTTTGGGTTGCACATTGCATAAGGAGGATATGCAGCCGAGCCCTCCCGCTTGAATGGTGCGCAGCATATAGGCTTCACTACCCGCATACACACGAAATCCTCCAGGTGCTAATGCTTTAATTACTGATTCGGTATAAGGCCAATCATTTGAACTGTCTTTGATTCCAATCACCGTGCTGGGATAGGTTTTAAATAAGCGCTCCAGCAAAGCAAGGCTCATGGTAATTTTGGTGATGGGCGGAATGTTGTAGGCGTAAATTTTTAAATTAGCGTCACCCACCTGTTCAATCACTTCAGCAAAGAAAGCAAATAAACCATCATCGCTAATTTCTTTGTAATAAAAGGGTGGCAACATTAAAACCCCAGCGCATTTTGCCTTGACTGCAACTCGGGTCATAGCAACGGCATCATGGACTGAACAGGCGCCTGTGCCGGGCATCATATGAGCTGGATTTAAACCGCCTAGTATCAATTCTTCGACGGTCTTCATCTTTTGCGCTGCAGAAAGTGAATTAGCCTCTGAGTTGGTTCCAAAGACAGCCTGTCCAACCCCATTGCTTTCCATCCATTGACATTGTTTTAGTAAAGCCTTGGTATTAACAGAACCATCGGCATGAAAAGGGGTTAATACGGGCGTTAAAACAGCGGGTAAAGTAGATGGTATTAATGGCATTGCTTGATACCTTACGTTAGACAGCACAGTACTTCTGTTGAATTTCGTCGTTCTCTAATAAACGTTGGGCACTATCTTCGAAGACAATTTTTCCTTGATCAATAATATAAGCGCGATCCGATATTTTTAAAGCGTTTTGTACATTTTGCTCGACTAGCAATATGGTCATCCCTTGTTTTTTCATACGCATAAATAATTCAAACATCTCATCAACCAATACAGGCATGATGCCTTCTGATGGCTCGTCCAATAAAATTGCTTTTGGTTTACCGACCATCGCACGGGCAATTGCTAGCATTTGTTGTTCGCCACCTGACATGGATGTGCCGTCTTGATTTAAGCGTTCTTTGAGTCGGGGAAAAGTCTGTGCAACCTCGTCAAGCATGGCTTGAATGTCCCCTTTTTTCTTTTGCGCGATCATTCCTAACTCGAGATTTTCCTTCACTGTTAAACCAGGGACGATACGACGGTCTTCGGGGACATAGGCTAAGCCTAAATGATAACGTTGATGAGCTGGCATATCTAGAAAAGAAGTGCCATCGAGAATAACGTGCCCCTTCCGTTTAGAAACGAGACCCATGATAGTTCGTAAGGTAGTAGTTTTGCCAGCACCATTTCTGCCCATCAGCGTCACAATTTCCCCTTGCTCAATGGTCAGTGAAACACCTTGAATAATATGGCTACGATCGTACCAAGCATGCAGATCTCGAATTTCTAGCATCGTCTTTAGCCTTGCCCTAAGTACACACGCCGCACTTCAGCATTATTTTGGATCTCATCGGGAGAGCCTTCTGCAAGAAATTCGCCATGATGTAAGACGATAATCCGCTTGCATAAGCCCATAATTAATTTCATTTTATGTTCAACCAATATGACCGTGCGCTCACTGGCTATTTTGCGTATCAAATCCATCATCACAACCGTTTCTTCTGGTGACATGCCTGCAGTGGGTTCATCGAGTAAGAGTAATTTGGGATTACAGGCGAGGGCCATGGCAATCTCGAGAGCGCGTTGTTGGCCATGAGCCAAGTCACCCGCTTTTTTATGACTTAATTTTTTTAAAAGGACCTCTTCAAGTAACTGGTTAGCACTGTCAATGGGGTCTTGATAAGTCTGGGCATTTCTGAAGAAATTAAAACGCGCAAACTCCATTTGAGCGGCTACGCGGACGTTTTCATGAACTGTGAGATGTTTAAAAACATTGGTAATTTGAAAACTTTTTGAAATACCTAAACGGGGAAATTCAAATGGTTGTTTACCGGTGATATTGCTACCTTCATAAATAATTTCACCTTGCGTGGGCGAGAAAGCACCACTGAGAACGTTAAAAAAGGTACTTTTACCCGCTCCATTAGGGCCGATGATTGCAGTTAAAGAACCCGTATCAAATTTGGCAGACACATTCTGTAGAGCACGAAACTTTCCAAAGTTCACGCTAATATTTTTTGCTTCAAGAATGATAGATTGGGGATTGCTATTCATCGTAGTGATTCGTTATTAATCGACTTTTTGATTGGGGAATTTGCTGAGAATGGATCCCCAGATTCCTTTGGGAAAAAAGAGCACAAAGAACATAAAAATGATTCCAACGACTGCCATCCAATGCTTAGTAAAAATAGTAATCACGTCTTCTACATAAAGCATTACCATGGCGCCGATAAAGGGGCCAAAGAAGGTATTCATGCCGCCTAGAATGCTCATCATCACTGCTTGTCCTGATTGCAGATAATGCAATGAATCGCTTGGTACGATCGATAAGTGGAGGGCGCGCAATGAACCCGCTAATCCACAAATGGCGGCAGAAAGTATGAAGACTAATAATTTTGTTTTAGCGACATCAAATCCACAGGCAGAGGCACGCTTCTCATTTTCCCGTATCGCCTCCATGACTGCGCCCAGAGGAGATTGCAAAATGCGTGAGATCAGCCAAACCGCGGCAACCACAAAAATTAAAATGATGTAGTACTTGGTTAGGGGATGTAAAAAATCGATCGTGATGCCTAAAAAATTAAATTCATCGACACGCACTCCACGCAACCCATTTTCTCCGCCCGTGAGGCTGTCGGCTTTGTAAAAAGCGTAATACACAATTTGCCCTAAAGCGAGCGTTACCATCGAAAAATAGATGCCGCGGGTACGAATCGCCAAGAATCCAATCACGAGACCGCCGAAGGCGGCACCCATGATTCCAAATAGAATCGCAAGTGCCCAAGGTGCGCCATAGTGAACAATACTGATCCCGCTAATATAGCTTCCCATGCCCAAAAAAGCAGCATGTCCAAATGAGAGTAGGCCGGTATAACCAAAAAGAAGGTTAAAACCCATAGCAAATAAACCGAATATCAGAATATTCACTGCCAGTGCTTCATACGGCAAGATGAAGGGCAGTACCATTAAAAATAAGGCAACCGCAAGGACGCGGTGTTTTTGAATGAGTTTAAACATGGAATGCATGGTGCTTAACTCATTAAACCGGCTTTACCAAATAAACCTTGGGGGCGAATTAGTAAAACCACCGCCATTAAGACAAAAATAGAGAGTTCGGCAAACTCGGGAGCAAAGAGAGAAGTCAGGCTATAGACAATTCCAACCAATAAACCAGCGACCACTGCCCCCACGGTTGAGCCCATGCCGCCTACCACCGTAACCACAAAGGATTCGGCCAAAATGGGGATGCCCATTTCGGGGTTAACTGAGCGTGTGGGTGAGGCTAGGATTCCAGATAAACCGGCAATTGCGGTACCTAAGCCAAAAACCAAGAGCCATACTTTCGCCACATCGACTCCTAAAACCTGAACGATTTCTTGATCACGTGAACCAGCCTTGATGATCAGTCCGTAACGGGTTTTTTGAATAAATAACCAAAGAGCCAAAATAATCAAAGCCGTAACGGCGATTAAAAAGAGTCGGTATTTTGGAAAATAACCAATTCCAACATGGAGTGATCCAGATAAACCGCTAGGTGTTATTGAGGGTAAACCTTCAATTCCAAAAATAACGCGCATGGCTTCAATTAAAACGTACGATAGACCAAAGGTAAGCAGAAGGGGGTAATCTAGACCGCGTCCATATAAGGGACGGATTAAAAAGCGCTCTGTTATGAGACCTAAAATTCCAGTGATCAGAGGAACTATGATTAAGCTAAACCAAAAATTACCCGTTAAGCCTAAAAAATAAACTCCTAAAAATGCGCCCACCATAAAAAAAGCGCCATGGGCAAAATTGACCACAGTTAGCATGCCAAAAATTAAACACAGCCCTAGGGCTAAAAGTGCATAGATACTGCCAAGAGCAATACCGGTTAGCACTTGCATTAATAAAAGATCGAGAGTTAATCCAGTCATACTGAAAAATCAGAACTTGCAACAAAAAGGGCGGTAAGACTACCGCCCTTGATGAATTAGGTCTTATGACCTAATTCCGCGCAGGAGCGCATCGATTTTTCGGATGAGGCATCAATTTGTAGAATATTGAAGACATCGTACTTATCTTTCATATTTTTTGATTTTGATTCGATCAAAATGACCGATTGAACCGCTTGATGGTCGCACTTGCGGAAATACTCGGGACCCTTATACCAGTCATATTTAAGTTGTTCGATAGCGGTAATCACTTTGTTGGTATCGGTTGATTTTGCTCCCAGCACACCCTGCAGAACTGTTTTAATTCCTGCATAGCCTAAGGCGCCGTAATCGGATGGAACTGCTCCGCCATAGGCTTTGCGGAAGCGATCATTAAATACTTTGGCAGAAGGTATGCGTTCTTCTAGGCCCCAGTAATACGATGTGCCACCCATAATGCCCTCAAACGCTTCAGCCCCTCCTGCTTGGCGTGCTGTATAGAGCAGTACTGGGGTAACAATTTTCATGCTGGCTTTGAGTCCAAAATCAGTACATTGTTTAGCCGAGTTAACTAGGTCGCGACCAAAATTACAGAGCACCAAAATATCGGGGTTTAATGATTTAATTCGTGGCAAAAAAGCTGAATAATCAGAAGTCCCCAAGGGGTGTCGAATATCGGCAAGGGTGGTCGTACCAAAATCTTTACCAGCCCGCTCGAAAGCCCGAACCATTTCATGTCCATACGCGTAATCGGCGGTGAGGAAGACAATTTTTTTGCCAAAGCGCGGTACCGCGTAACGCGCTACCGATCCTGCTGTCATGGTTGGATTTAAAGCCTCGTGAAAAGTATAAATACTGAAATCTTTCGCTTCATTAATTGCATCCGATTGACTAATCGAATTAAAAATGACTTTACGTTCTTTGCAAACCGCATTAATCGAGAGTTGGGTAGCAGCAGATAGCGAGCCGACAACGTAATCGACTTTATCCTTTTCAATTAATTCCAGCGTACGGGTTGCTGCTTCACCCGGGTTTAGTTTGTCGTCGCGAATCAGTAGTTCAGCCATTCGTCCATTAAATCCACCGGCATCATTAAATTCTTTAATAGCTAGTTCTGCTGCACGGGATTGATCTTGAGCTTCAGCTGAAAAGGGGCCTGTTAAGGGTACGGGAAAGCCTATTCGGATCGGTTTTGCTTGAGCCGAAGCCATGTTGAACCAGAACGGGGAGCTGGCAGCAGCGGCTCCAGCAAGGACTAATTTGCGTCTATTTTGATTGGTTTGATGTTTCATGATGTCTCCTGTTGAAGGGATTAATTAGATGAATTTTTCTAAATCTTAACTGAATGGCTTGTTTCGGGTGAAATTAATGCTTTGGCTGGCCCCAGTTCATTTGGGTGGACAGCAGTTTCGTTCATCACGGCTTTTAGTCTGACGGATTGATCGCAGGCGGTCTCGTTTGGGGAATTACCTTGATTACTTAAGAAGCGACCTAAATATTTTGAACGGGCGACGATTTGTTGGCCATAGCCAAGTCGATCTTTTTGATATGCCAATAAAGCCGCAGGATTTACGCCCCAGCGTTTGATTTGTTGGGCTAGATTTTGCGCATCCTCACCCGCTTTGGTAACACCCATGCCGAGGTGAGGGCGCGCCACAAAAGCCGCATCTCCTAGTAAAGCAATTCTTCCAAACGCTGTCCGTTCGGAATTAAGGTCGTAAATAGGCTGGAAAAATAAAGAGGCTGTTTTTTCGATGATTTCTACGAATTGTGGTGCTAATACCCTATGCGCTTCTTTTCGCGCATGCTCAATGTTCTTAGCGCTAACTTTTATTGGTGGAATTCCTTTGGGGTAATAATGTCCATCGGCATCAGTTAATAAGTATCGAAGTTCAGTAGACTCATCAGTCGGGCGATACCAAACAAAGTTATAGCGGCGATGCCCAACCCGTGTATCGTCATTTTGTCCAGCAACTGGGTATCCGAGTAATTGCTCGCCTGCCGGTAAACAAAAGCCGAAATAATCAAACAGACTATCTAAGGTATGCTGAGAAAGTAAGCGCTCCTCACAAACACCGCGCCAAGCAATGTAACCAGCATATTGGGGTTGGATTTGGGGGGCCACAATTTCACGCACACCAGAGCGAATACCATCAGCAGCAATTAGGAGTGCACCCGCGTAATTTTCGCCATTTTCGCAATGGACTTGAACTTCGTCGGTAGTTTGCGTAACCGCGTTGATCGCGCGTCCCTGCAAATAACGCTCCTGAGGGAATTGCTCTTTTAAGAGGTGATAAATGCGACCCCAAGAAGTGAGAATTTGCGGCAATTCAATTTCTCCGAGAGAGTCTCCTTGCAAATCGAGTGCAATGCGTTTTTGTACCTTAACTCCTAAAGTTTCATCGACTGTAGCACCCGCATCTTTTAGCGCTAATTCTAGATTTTTGTGGGTCACTATGCCAGCTCCGCGACCATCCATTGAGCCCTCAGCCTTTTCTAAAACTAGAACATCGTGGCCGTCGCGCAATAACATGTTGGCAATAAATAGCCCCCCGAGTGAACCGCCCGCAACTAGAATTTTAGACATGCGTTTTAAGTGCTTGCAAGTGCGGCTTTTTCGCTGGCAGGGTAATTGAGTTCGATGACAACGCCGTTCGGGTCATCCACAAAGATTTGGTGTAGATCAAGCGAAGGCACGGTTCTTTCGCGATACGGAATCGATTGTTTTTGTAAATTCCTTAACATGCTCGAAAGATCTGTGGCGAAAAAAGCAATGTGATCAATAGCGCCCGTGCCTTGTAATGAATTTAGGTCACGATCGCCGAGGTATTTTTTTAAGCCCTCTGGATCGTTTGGGTCAATACCAATAATATGAATAATTGCATTCGCATAATCGTCATCAGTACCGTTATAAAGCCAAGCCCCAGGAAACGGAAAGTTGGGTCTCGCCCCCTTTTTAAACCCCATCACTCGATCAAAAAAATCACAGGTTTTTTCTAGGTTGACGGTACGAATCGAAAGGTGATTTAAAGAAAAATTAGTACTAGATTGGCTCATTTTGTTCCTGAACTGAATAAAGATTTAATTCGGGTTATATTTGGACTTCTTTGATTTTTGTAAGTTTAATCTTCTTTCGGCATATTGCTGATTGCTAGGGTAACTTATTAGTAGAAACCCGAGGAGTCTTTATGGAGTTGCACGGTGAACAGTTAATCGCAGCCCCGATTGCTGATGTCTGGCGAGGTTTAAATGACGTAACCGTCTTAGGGCGTGCGATTCCGGGGTGCGAGGAAATTGAGCGGGTTGCAGAGGACGAAGTGAGGGCCAAAGTGATGTTCAAAATTGGTCCTGTACGAGCTCGCTTTTCGGGTAAATTAATTCTTTCCGACGTGATTCCTGAGCAGTCTTGCTCTATGAGTTTTGAGGGAACGGGTGGGGCAGCTGGGTTTGCTAAAGGGAAATCGCGGGTTGAATTAAAGTTAGCGGATGGAGGAACTTTGGTCGCATATAGTACAGAAGCCTCGATTGGCGGAAAATTGGGGCAAATTGGTGGACGCATGATTAGCTCTTCTGCGAAAAAAATTGCCGATGATTTTTTTCTAGCTTTTGCCAAAGAATTAGGCGGGGAGATCATTGCTCTGCCCCAGAATAATGATGTCGTAGAAGATGAAAAATAACATCACAAATAACATCGCAAATAACATCACAAGAGGAGATCTGAAGTGAAAGCGCCTGCATTTGATTTTGTAAAAGCCCAGTCCATTCATGAAGTTCTAGAGTTGATGAAACTGCATGGCGACGATGCACAACTCATTGCTGGCGGCCAAACTCTGCTTGCGACCTTAAATATGCGCTTATCAGAACCTCAGCTTTTAATTGACATTACTCAGCTGACCGAATTAAAAGGTATTTCCCAGCAAGGCACTGTATTGCGGATTGGTGCTCTTGTCACGCATACTGAAATTGAAAATTCAGAATTAATTCAACAATATGCACCTTTATTAAGTGTTGCTGCACCGCATATTGCACATCGAGCGATCCGCAATCTAGGTACTTGGGGCGGCTCGATTGCCTATGGCGATCCGGCTGCTGAGTGGCCAGCATGCAGTTTGGCTCTTGATGCCATCATGATTGTGCAAGGTCCCAAAGGGGAGCGTCGTATTCCTGCCGCTGAATTTTTTGTCGATTTATATACAACCGCTTTAAATGACGATGAATTATTAATTGCTACCGAAATACCTTTAGCTCCACAAGGCCAAGTTTTTTCATTTCAAGAGTTGGCTCGGCGGCATGGTGATTATGCAGTGGCAGGCTTAGCTGCAGTAGCGCAACGTAATGGAAATAGTTTAAATGATCCTCGTTTAGTTTTTTTCTCTGTAGCCAATATTCCTGTATTGGCAAAGCAAACACAGGCCTTGATTAATCAAAAGCCGCTCTCATCCGAAGTGCTGGTTCAAGCGGTTAAGATGGTTCGTAGCGAAATTGAAACGAGCGCTGATATTACGAATAGCGCTGAAACAAAAACTCATCTAGTGGGTGTTCTATTCGAGCGCGCCATAAAACAAATGAGCGCTTGATTGTTGTAATGGAATGAATATGAAATATAAAAAATTAATTGCAATGAATCTAAATGGCTTAGATATTCAGGCTGAAGTTGAACCTCGTCGTCATTTGGTCGACTTTTTACGGGAAGATATGGGCTTAAAGGGACCCCATTTGGGATGCGAGCAGGGTGCTTGTGGGGCTTGTACGGTCAGGGTCGATGGGCAAATTGTGCGTGGCTGCCTCTATTTAACAGTTCAGGCTGATGGCAAGACGGTCGAGACGATCGAGGGATTAAGCGGCAAGGGTTTGATGGCTAAATTACAAAATGCTTTTTTACAACGTAATGCCATGCAATGTGGGTTTTGCTCATCAGGAATGCTATTGGCCGCAGTTGAATTAATTGAACACCGCCCAAACGCTTCTCGCGAAGAAGTGCGCGAATGGATTTCAGGTAATTATTGCCGTTGCACTGGTTACCATGCGATTGTGGATGCGATTATGGATGTCATGGAGGTGCATCATGAATAAGCCAAGCGATATCAAAGGATTGGTATTAGATCCCGTTACTTCAGACCAACGCTATATAGGTTATAGCGAGCCGCGTCATTCTGCTAAACGTCTTTTAGAGGGTCAGGGAACGTATATTGATGATTTGCAGTTTCCGCGAATGGGCCATGTGGTCTATTGGCGCTCACCGGTTGCGCACATGCGGATTTTAAAAATTCATACTGAGAGGGCACGCAAGATGCCTGGCGTGATTGCGATTGTCGATGGACAGCAAATGGCGCAAGTTTGTAAACCATGGGTTGCCACCTTGGGGCATTTAGCGGGTATGAAGTCGGCGCCCGAATATGCCTTGGCAATCGACCGCGCCTGCTGGCAAGGTGAGCCCGTGGTGGCTGTAGTTGCTGAAACGCGCGCTAAAGCAGAAGATGCATTACAACATATCGAAGTCGATTGGGAAGAATTGCCTGCAGTGGTATCGATGCATAGCGCTTTAGACCCTGCATCCCCAGTGATTCATCCTGAGTTAGGCGATAACCTGTGCTTTAAACGTTCCTTAGACGTGGGTCAAGTGGATGAGCAGTTTGCAAAAGCGGATGTAATTGCAGAGGCGACCTTTGGGTTTGGTCGACATACTGGAGTGACCCTAGAGACACGTTGTCAAATTGCGGATTACAACCCGGGTGAAAAGCGGTTGACGGTATATCACTCACAACAAGCGCCGCATATGATGCAAGATTTATATTGTCGTCAATTTGGTTTGTCTGAATCTGATGTCCATGTGATTTGCAAAGACGTTGGCGGTTCATTTGGAATTAAAGTGCATGCTTATCCCGATGACTTTGCCACCGTAGGCTTAGCCATCATGCTGGGCCGACCGATTAAATTTGTAGCCGATCGTCTTGAATCGTTTGTGAGTGATATTCATGCACGTGAGCATCAAATTAAAGGGCGCATAGCAGCAAATAAACAGGGTGAAATTTTAGCTTTTGAAATTGATGATCTTACGGCCATTGGTCCGTATTCGATGTTTCCTCGCACCAGTGCGATCGAAGGTAATCAAGTTGTGAATCTAGTAGGCGGCCCCTATCAGCATAAACACTATCGCGCCAACTTAAATGTGGTTTTTCAAAATAAAACGCCAACCTGCCAATACCGTGGTGTAGGCCATCCGATTGCCTGCGCAGTCACTGAAGGTTTGGTTGATTTAGCAGCCCGCCAATTAAATATCGATCCGATCGAGTTTCGTAAGCGTAATGTTATTCCAGATAATGCTTATCCCTATACAGGCGCCTCAGGAATTAAATTAGAAATTTTGTCGCACGAGCAATGTCTACGAACCCTCGAAAAAATGATGAATTATTCTGCTTTACGCGCTGAGCAAGCTGAATTACGTAAAAAGGGAATTTATCGTGGCATTGGTATTGCAACCTTAATTGAATTAACCAATCCAAGCGCTGCTTTTTATGGGGTAGGCGGAGCGCGCATTGCTTCGCAAGATGGTGCTACGGTTCGTTTAGATCCATCCGGTGTTGTGTCAGTGATGGTTGGGGTGGGTGAGCAGGGGCAGGGTAGTGAAGGTATTTTTGCGCAAATTGCAGCCGATGCTGTGGGTGTTTCGATTCATCAGGTGCGGATCATTACCGGTGATACGGATGTGACTCCTTATGGCGGCGGTACTTGGGCCTCGAGGGGAGCTGGCATTGGAGGTGAAGCAGTTTTAATTGCATGCCAAGCACTACGGGAAAATATTTTAAAATTGGCTGGTGCGATTCTGAAACGCGAGGCTGGCGACTTAGCTGTGTTACGTAGTCAAGTGGTAGACAAGGCTAGCGGCGAAGCATTATTACCCTTTAATGAAATCGGTCGCATTGGTTACTTTAGAACTGACACATTGCCACCGGATTTCAGCGTCGATTTAATGGTGACGCGCCATTATTCGCAGCGCGACTTCCCCTTTATTTTTACCAATGGGGTTCAAGCTTCTTACGTTGAGGTCGATGTCGATACCGGTTTTGTTAAATTGTTAAAACATTGGGCAGTCGAGGATTGCGGTCGTGTATTAAATCCGATGTTGGTTGATGAACAAGTTCGTGGTGCGATTGTTCAAGGTATTGGCGGAGTTTTATTTGAAGAATGCTTGTATGACGAAAGCGGTTTATTGCGCAATGGCAATATGGCTGATTATTTAGTTCCCATGGCCAATGAGATGCCTGATATTGAAGTGGCTCATGTGGAAACCCCAACAGCCTCATCGAAGCTGGGCGCTAAGGGTGCAGGTGAGGCGGGAACTGCTGGCGCGCCTGGTGCGGTAATGAATGCTATCAATGATGCTTTGGCACCATTTAATACAACGGTTTTTGATCAACCAATTACGAGCGAAAAAATACTGCGTGCTTTGGGAAAGGTTAATTAATAAATTGTTTCGATACGTAATTTGATTATTTCTTAAATTTACTGCTTACGATATCCATAATTTTGGGTGAGAAAGTAGCTGCGCAAATCCAATCAATAATCCACCAAAAAGAGCCTCGGGTGATTTCAAAGAAACCTAATAGGATTAGAACCACCATGATGATGCGGCGAAGGGTGTCGCTAGGAAAATAACTCATGTTTACTCCAAGGTGGTTTGATGAATAAATGCCTGTTTAATTAATTTAAGACTTTATAGCCTCTGCCGGATAAACAACGTTTAACAACCGCCTCTTGGGAGTCATTGCCTTTGTAGGCGCCACCAGCCCCGCCAATCACCGCGCCAGCACCAGCTGCTTGGGCAATTCCAGTGGCATTGCCTCCGACAACTAATCCTAATAAACCTCCGACAATGGCCCCAGCCCCAGCCCCTTTTGCTGCAGTTTCGCCAGCACCAGATTGCTGCTTAGCAAAATTTTGGCAATCGATTAAGTCTTGATCGTATTTAGCTTGATCAACCCCTTTGGTATCAATAATGGGTTTAACGTCCGCGCCGGCACAGGCGGTAAGGATGGCAAATGCGATAAGGGAAAGGGCTAAAGTTTTCATGCGTTGATTTTAACGATAAATAGGCTGGTTTACTTGTCAACCATCCCCTCAAAGGGGGCGTTTTAGGGTAGAGCACATGATATTTAGGCCAATCGAACGTAGGGAGGATCTATGAAAAAAGTCATTATTGCCTTGGTATTGGGATCGATGCTGTTGTTTACTTTGAACGCAAACGCTCGCGGGGGTTGGAAAGGCGGAGGCCATTATCGAGCGATCGTTCCCTTTGCCGCTGGAGCCGCCGCTGGAGCGGTCATTGTAGGAGGTTATCGAGTTGTACGACCTTATTACGCTCCTTACTACTACCCCCCGCAACCCTATTATTCAAGCTTGCCCGCTAATACAGCAGCCTATTGCCCAGAAAACGGATTGTATTACCCTCAGACAGAGGTTTGTCCTAGCGGTTGGAAGGCTGTGCCTCATTAATCACTATTTAATTTGAATGATTGGAAGATTCTTTAGGGGGCAATTTTCAACACACACTTTGTATAGTTTTGTGCATGTCTGGTAAGACTCTAGCTCAAAGCCAGCCGCAATTGTTACGGTAGGTGGTGCGCAAACGGTACACTGATTTTGTACGCAATCGGGCTCATATTGATTCACATCGACATCATTTGGACCTGCAGCACAACCTGAAAGCATCAACAAGATGAGCGTAACCCAAGTGATTGGCTGGTAAGAATATGATTTCATAAGGCTCCTTTAATTACTTTAACACCAAATTACTTACTGTATAAAGGAAGCATGCGCATAAGCTTAAATCTTAAAAAAATGAAACGATTGCGATTTCATTTGCGATTTCATTTTGCACTCTTTTTAAGCATTATTTTGATTTGGGCTTCTTCAAAAACAATCCTTGCTCAGACCAATTTGGGTTTGGATCAAAAAGAAATTAATCTGATTAATGATCAACCCATATTAGAGGTGCAAGGGGTTGAGGGTGTACGTCGGGCCCAAGAAGAGCCCACTGAAGCACCTGATGCCGTTTCAACTCCTAAAAAAGGCATTATCTTTGGCCCGCAGTATTATTCTCCATCTCAAGGTGAACAAGAAGCCCAGGCTATCGGCGCCGAATCGGCCGAGCCATTTAATCCACGTGAAAGTTTAATTACCATTCCGTTCTAAATTGAAGCCGAATCTTCTTTTCTATTTACTGTTTTTATTCGTTTTGTTGAGCGGTTGTGCCACACAGCAACAGCAGCATAAGATGAATGCATCGGCAGATCGCTTTAAGAGCGGCGATTTTGCAAATACAACACGTACGATTGATGAAGCATTTACGAATAAAAATGCCTTATATTATTTAGAGCTTGCTAATGTTCAGCGTTTATCTGGACCTCGAACAATACCGCAAAGTAATCGGAATTTTTTAATCGTCGATCGACTGGTTCAAAATTGGGAAGTAAATACAGCCACAACTCTCAACACGTCTCTAAGTACGCTTGGATCCTATTTAATTTCGGAAGGATTGAGCAGCGATTACAACTTAAAACCGTATGAAATGACAATACTTAGCCAAAGTATTGCCTTAAACCACTTGAGCCAAGGTAATTGGAACGATGCGATGGTTGAGGCCAAGAAAATGGCGCAACGCGAAAAAATAATTGAAGCATCGCTTGATCGCAAAGTAGCGGCCATTGTTGAGAAACAAAAAGAACAAGTCCGTAACCCAAATACACAGGGGTCTACCTATCGAATTGAAGCAATCAATGGTTATCCAGTGAATTTGTTAAACGACCCAGAAGCCAATCAGCTAAAAAATGCGTATCAAAACCCATCGGCATATTACTTATCGGGTTTTATTCATGAGGCCCAAGGTGAGACTAGTTTAGCGGCCCCAAGCTATCGTTTAGCAATTGAACTAAAACCCTCAGTGAATTTTTTTCGTTCCAGCTTAGCTAATTTAGATAAAAATGTGGTCAATCGTAATCAGCGAAAAGATGCCGAAACCTTATTTATTATTGATACTGGTTTTATACCGAAAGTGGAATCATTTAAATTTAATCAAACTTTTATTATTAGTGGTTATCCTAAAATTATCACCCTTACTTTTCCCGTGATTGAACCTCGAACCGAGATGTTCGCTCCCACTGGATTGCAGGTAAATGGTGTTAACGCAAATCCGGAGATGGTCACCAATATTAGTGCGATGGCCCGACGTAATTTAAAAGATGAAATGCCAGCTTATGTATTACGAACCACCACCCGAGCCATCCTCTCTTTAGCAACCCAATTGGCAGCGCAACGCGCGGCTGAGAAAAATAAAAATAACAATAATGCGCTAGCGATTGCTTTAGCTGGTTTGGTTACGGGATTCACCTTAGATGCCATCAATATTGCGGATGTGCGACATTGGTCTACTTTGCCAGCCCAAACTTATATGATGCGTATGACATTACCTAGCGGCAAGAATACCTTACAGTTTTCATTGCCGAATGGTGCTATTTCGACTCAAGAGGTCAACCTAGCCAATGGTTATAACGTTGTGTATTTAAGATTATTTCGTGATCGGGCGACTGTGCTAACTTCTAATGATCCAAATGCAAGAAATCCGGTTGAAAAATTACCTGCTTTAGTCACGGGAAGACTCCCTGCAGAAGAGCCTGTGAAGCCAACAGCCGATAAGAAAACGGGGAATTGGCTCGATGGTGTTATGACCTATTTAAATATGCAGAATAATGCCAAGGCTGAACCTCCCATTTCCGGTAACGAGGAAAATCAAGGGGGCGACAAGGCTTCAAGCGCCCCCAAAAAGGTTGATAATGAAGGAAATATAATCAATCCCAGTTCCGATTCAACCCTTCCGCCCAATGTTTGGGATAGCCTAAAACAACTGATGGATAAATAAGGAATAGAGTAAATCATGAAACGATACCTTCTCTTACTTGCTGCATTGGTTTTATTCGGGTGCAGTTCAACTCCCTCTATTAAAGAGATGACGGTGCGCATGGGGGATACTGGAAGTATTGAAATTAGCGATATGCGCAGTATTGTTCGTAATGGACTGTTAACGGCTCAAGTCACTCTTAAAAACGATAGCTCATCGAACTTAGTTTCGTATCGATTCCGTTGGCTTGGTAAAAATGGAATGGTCGTTTTTGATGATGAAGCATGGAAGCCAATTACGATTGGTAAAAATCAAAGTGCAAATATTATTGGTATTGCACCCACCCCTGATGCGGTTGATTTTCGCTTTGAATTAAATCAATATAAGTAAATAAAAAGGAATTGATTATGTTGCGAATTACTATTTCTCGTACTCGTTTAAAAATAGCATTTGTATGCGCTGCATCATTAGTAATGGCAGCCTGTTCCAGTCCGCAAGTGCGTTACGGCGATGCTAAGGCAGTAGAAACTGTAACCCCTGATTATGGTTCAACCGATTTGCAAACGATTGCCGAAGCGATGACTCGTTCCTTACTACAAACTAAGGCTATTTCCGGAAGTAGGGATGCGCCGATTGTGACATTAGCGGATGTGAAGAATAAAACCTCAGAATACATCGATACTCGAGTGATTACCGATAAGATTCGAACTCAACTCACCAAGAGTGGACAAGTGCGTTTTGCGGTGAGTGTCTCTGAAATGCAAAATCAAACCGATGAATTAAAACGTCAGAATCAATCGGGCTTATACAAAGACAGCACCGTTAGCAAAATAGGGAATATGCAAGGCGCTAAATATCGAATTGAAGGCTCGATTGCCTCCATTGTGAAATCAACCAAAGATGTAAAAGATGTGTATTACATTTTTAATCTCAATTTAATTAATAACGAAACTGGCTTGATTGAGTGGGCCGATGAGAAAGAAATTCGTAAAACGGCTACGCGTTAAGGGGCCAATATTTAAGAGGGCTGGAGTTTTATGAAACCAATTCAAATCAGCAAGACATTGATGCTTAGACCCATTACGGTCAGCTTAATGATGAGTACATTGTTGTTGGCCGCTTGTGCAACTCCGCCACCAACACGAAGTGGTGATACTAAGTCTCCAGCGAGTAATACCGTCGCATCTGCTTCCCCTAAAGCAAATGGAGATGCTCCTACAGAGCCCGCCAAAGAAGAACCTAAATCAATTGCTGTGACCGATATTTACTTTAAGCGCGAGTTACGTGAAATGATTTACCTAGAGGAAGCTAAAGAAAAATACGATATTAAGTCGGCCTCAAAGAAACCGAATGTAGTGGGCGAACCATCGGCACCCCAAGCAACTCCTCCAGCAGGACAAAGTGATGCAAAAGCGTATATGAAGTCTGCCCGATACAAAAAAGTACAAGGAGCGCCCAACCCAGATGGATCTTCTGCTGATTCATTAATCCCCCCTGGCGGTGCTGACCAAACATCTTCAGCCTACGCTGCCAATTACGAATCCTCTTACGTTAAAAAACTCGGAGTAGACCGCAAAATTGAGTATGGTGAATTACGAGGCGTGGTTGGATCGATTCGGGGAATGTTAATTAAATCAGGCTATAAAGTGGTACAAGCTAAGCCTGCAGTTGTCAAACCAGAGCAGAATGATGCTTATTTTGACATTGTTGAACGTATTAAAACCGGCGAATTTAATAATGCTAATTATGTTTTATACGGCGTATTAACAGAAATTTCTGCGATTCGAAACAATGAACAGGTTCCTGGTTCAACTGCATCAGTTCAGCAAAGCGGGATTGATTTAACGGCCGACTTTAGTTTGATTGATACTCAAACCTTTCAAGTGGTTGCATCGTTTGTGGCAATGGGATCCGGAAAAGACATCCGCATTGATGGTCAAAAAACGGGCTATAAGCCTAGCGTAGCAAGAATGATGCGCCAAGTAGCCAACTCCTTAGCTGAAGACGTTGCAATCCATTTAGCTGCCCAAAACTTCATTGTTGCAGCTGCGGCGCCCAATCAAAAGGAAGTCCGCAATGACAAACAGCGTTTAAGTGAAGATGGATCGACTTTGAAGATCTATCGCAAATAAAATTCATGCAAACACATTTAATTACTGCGCTACTTCTCTTGCCTACAATTTTTCTAATATCGTGCTCAACCCCGCAGAGTGACTTTAAGGTTTACAAGCAATCGGATGGGCAAATTGGTGTGTTGGCACCAAAATCGGCCAAGGAGAGTGAGTCTCAAGAAATCGCTCTTAAAGAATGTAAAAAAATGGGCAAGTCGGGTACGCGTATTTCAGAAATGAAGCCTACTTTAAATGATAATTTTCCGACGACGTATTTGTATGTTTGTGTCAATTAATTTGGTTAATTTTTCCCCAATCTCTTAGGCAGTTCTAATTAGGTCAAGTTCAATATGAAAACCTTCAAAACTATTCTCATTATTTTTGTAGTTTTGGCAGCATTGATTGGCGCCGCTCTTTACTATGGTTTTTATCGATTGGATGATCTGGCTAAGACTGCCATTGAAAAATATGGTTCAGAAGCGATTGCTACAAAACTCAGCGTTGAGTCTGTCAGCATTAATTTAAAAGATGGCAATGCCACGATAAAAAATTTGGCCATTGCGAACCCAAAAGGGTTTGCTGATAAAGACGCTATTTATGCTAGTTTAATTAAGATTGATTTAGATACAAGCAAGACTACGAGTGAGTTGGTGGTGATTAAACGAGTCCTGATTGACAAGCCAAAGGTTTATTTTGAGAAAACTGAGAAAACAGATAATCTAAGTGTTTTGCAAAAAAATGCCGATGATTATTCGAAGAAAATGACAAAAGAGTTAAACCAAAAATCCACTGATCAAAAGAAAGCGCAGAAATCGAAAGGCGATTCGATCAATCTGCAAATTAATAATATAGATTTAAACGGCGTTCAGGTTCATTATCGGGATCCCCGTTTATTAGGCAATGCGATTGAGCTCGCAGTTCCTAATATTCATATTGCAAAAATAGAAACTGGAAAAAATGGTACATCTAGTGATGAAATATCAGGGCAGGTGATGGAACCGATTATGAGGGCTTTACGCGAGACCGCCTTGGGTAGTCTTACAGACTATTTAAATAAGGCACTGAAAGGTTTGGGTGACGGTACTAAAACGCTCGAACAGACTGGTAAAGATGCCTTACAAAGCATCAAAAATATTTTTAAGTAACTATGATTGCTGAGCTAATCGTTGAATTTACGATTATCCTGTTAGCGCCTATTGTGTATCCACTTTATCTTTGGAAAGTAAAAGGGGCGCCCGCAGCTCAAGCTTTTCAGCACTGGAAAATTTTTGCTGGACTATACCTGCTTTTTTTTAGTCTGCTGGTTAGTCACTTTGCTTCTGCCAATGTCACTAATTGTTACTCCATTAAAGATAGTGACAAGAAAAATTATTGTTTAGCCTTAAATCATCGTCAAGCAAGCTATTGCTATTCCATTAAAAATAGGGATGATAAAAACCTCTGCTTGGCGCAAACGCATCAGCAACGGAGTTATTGTTATTCAATACAAGAGTCGGATTTAAAAAACCAATGCCTTGGCATGCTGAAGTAAAGTGATTTTATTTCCAGCCCTGAATCCAAACCGCTTGGTTTTTAAGCTCATCCCATAAAATAATTCGTCGTTTCTTGCTGAGAATGGCCTCTATTTCCAGGGTATTTTTGGGCAAAAGCCCGACCTTAGGGTCGTACACTTTAGTTACCAAAAAATGCTTTTCTTGATTAATCGCTCTGACTGCAGTCCATTTGCTGAGTAATAGTTTTCGTGGGGATGGGAGTTTAGTCGTTGATTTCAAGTCTTGGTATTTTCTTAGGCATAATAGTTATATACAAGCATAGGATAAAACATGAATCTAAATCACCTTAGAACGTATTTTGCTATTGGGGCATTCATTTTTACAGCGATGTCGGTTCGAGCAGAGACTATGCCCACCATTGTGAATCTTGAGTATGTCAAAAAAGCAGCGGATGCTGGTGCCATGATCTGGGATGTGCGTGATGCTAAATCTTATTTAGAGGGACATATTCCTGGCTCCGTGAATATGGGCGATGCAGGTCAGGTATTACGCGATCCAAATCGCGAAGACTTTATTCCCACATTAGAGGTGGAAAATCTATGGAATAAAACTGGGCTTGATGTAAATCAAGAAATTATTGTTTACGGATCGCGTGGTAACCCTTATGCGTATTTTGGCGCTTATGCGATTACGTATTTTGGCGGTAAGGATGCCAAAGTATTTCATGATGGCATTGATGGCTGGAAAGAAGCAGGCAATGCGGTGGATCAAATCCCAACGATCTTAACCCCTGTAAAAGTAGGTTTGAAGCTGCGGCCTAATATTGCGGTTACCACGCAAGAAATGCGCCAACTATTTAATAATCAGATGGTTCAAGTGATTGATGCTAGAACACCAGATGAATTTAAGGGTAATGATATTCGTGCTATTCGTGGCGGTCATATTCCTGGGGCGATTAATATTCCTTATGAAGATAATTGGAAAGATCCTGCGGCAGCCATCAAGTTATCTAAAAAACAGATCAGCACGAATGCCGGTATGTCATTAAAGGATCGACTTGAGTTAAGTCAGTTGTATTCCAAATTAGATCCTGAAAAAGAAACGGTGGTCTATTGCCAAAGCGGGGTCCGCGCCTCTGAAACGGCTGTCGTATTAAAGACGCTCGGGTTTAAAAATGTTAAGGTTTACGAATCTTCTTGGTTGGGTTGGGCCAGCCAATTATCAGCTCCTGTGGATAATGAAACTTATTTAAATGTGGGACTATTAAATTCGAGAATTGCTTCGATGCAAAATCGAATTAATCAATTGGAAGAGCAATTAAAAGCTAAAGCAGAAGTAAAAAATTAAAAGAGTGATTGGCATGGGGGATAAAAAATGATAAGAATTAATCAGCGGGTGAGCCAGCTTATTTTCATACCCGTTATTTTATTGGGACTGGTTTTTGGCCCGATTTCATCCCTGAGTGCCCAGTCTGCAGGGTCAGACAAGCCTAATAAGGCAGTGAAGTTAGCCATGGAAGAGCATCTTATTCCTAGTGATACAGCGGGTATCTCCCTCTATTTAAGAAACAAGCGACCCGCCAATATGAAACAGTTTTCTCCTGAGAAAACCCTCTTGTACGTGCATGGATCAACCTATCCCTCTGAAACCGCTTTCGATTTGTCGTTGGGTGGAACTTCGTGGATGGAATTTATTGCTTCACATGGTTACGATGTTTGGTTAGTCGACTTGCGCGGCTATGGTAAATCAACTCGCCCCCCTGAAATGGATTTACCTGCCGAGCAAAATAAACCGATTGTAAGAACCGATGTAGCAGTGCGCGATGTGAGTAGTGCCGTCAATTTCATTTTAAATAAACGCAAGATTAATAAAACCAATTTACTGGGTTGGTCGTGGGGTACCACCATTATGGGTAAGTACACCGCAGAAAATAATACGAAGGTGAATAAACTGGTTTTATATGCCCCCCAATGGATCCGAAAGGGTGGAGCTCCTTTGACCGATAAAGGCGGTGAGTTACCGGCGTATCGGGTAGTTTCAATCGATGCCGCTAAAGGGCGTTGGTTAACTGGTGTACCTGAAAACGCTAAAGACACGCTGATACCTGCAGGTTGGTTTGATAAATGGGCTGAAGCCACGTTTGATACAGACCCTTGGGGTCGAACACAAAATCCTAAAAAATTACGCGCTCCTAATGGGACCGTTTTAGATGCGCGTGAATATTGGTCAGCGGGCAAGCCTGTCTATCAGCCTAGTGATATTCGGGTTCCTGTTTTGATTACGCATGCAGAATGGGATGCTGATTTGCCCAGTTATATGGCGCAAGAATATTTTCTACAACTAAGTAATGCGCCTTATAAAGAGATGATTGAGATTAGTGAGGGTACTCACACTATCATTATGGAAAAAAATCGGATGTTGATGTTTAAAGCAGTACAACTTTTTTTGGATACGAATTTTCAACCTGAGCGTTAAGTGTTTAAGGTATGTCTGAACCCTTATTTGGAATAAAAGTACTTGAGATGGGTCAGCTGATTGCTGGCCCCTTTGCCGCCAAGACCTTGTCTGATTTCGGCGCCGAAGTGATTAAGATTGAGCCTCCCAAGGTGGGAGACGCTTTACGTAAGTGGCGTTTATTAAAAGACGGCACTTCGATTTGGTGGCAAGTTCAGTCACGAAACAAACGCTCTTTATCTTTGGATTTAAAGTCGCCTGAAGCTCAAGATATTGTTCGCCGCTTGGTTAAGGAAGTTGATGTCTTAATTGAAAATTTTCGACCAGGCACTCTAGAAGAGTGGGGTCTTGATCCGATTGATTTACTTAAACTGAATCCACGTTTAATTATTTTGCGTATTAGCGGTTTTGGCCAAACTGGACCGTATCGGGATAAACCCGGTTTTGGCGTCGTAGCAGAAGCGATGGGCGGTTTACGACATTTAACTGCTGAGCCTGGAAGAGTGCCGGTTCGAGTAGGGGTTAGCATTGGCGATACATTAGCCTCCTTACACGGCGTCATTGGAATTTTATTAGCCTTACAAGAGCGACATCAAAGTGGCCAAGGACAAATCATTGATATTGCGCTGTATGAAGCCGTGTTTAATTGCATGGAAAGTTTATTACCCGAGTACAGTGCGTTTGGAGAGGTACGCGAAGCGGCAGGAAGCGCCTTACCAGGAATCGCACCGTCCAATGCGTATCAATGTCAGGATGGCGGTTATGTATTAGTAGCGGGTAATGGCGATAGTATTTTTAAACGTCTAATGACAGCGATTGGCCGCGATGATTTAGGTCAGGACCCTGACTTAGTTAGCAACGATGGGCGCGTTAAGCGGGTGAATGAATTGGATGCGGCTATTGGAGCATGGGCAAAAACAGTTTCAACCAATGAGGCATTAAAAATATTGGACGCAGTTGCTGTGCCAGTTGGCAGAATTTATACGATTGCCGATATTGCTGCTGATCCACATTACCGAGCACGTCAGATGATTGAAACTATTCAAATGCGCGATGGTTCTAAGTTAGAGGTTCCTGGGGTTGTACCAAAATTGTCTCGTACTCCAGGGTCAATTAAAACACTGGCGCCCGAACTCGGGCAGGATACTGAAATTGTTCTGCGAGAATTGGGTTTGAGCGAAGAGCAGATTCGGGTTTTAAAAGAGAAGGGAATTGCTTTTGCTGATTCTTCACCTGCCTCTAAATTAGTCTAGCTCAGCGCACTCTTATGAAAAAACGCATTTACTTTAACGAGGTGGTCACGCGCGATGGGTTTCAAAGTGAGGCTCAATTTATTCCCACGGAAGAAAAAATTCAATTAATTGATTCGTTGAGTGAATGCGGCTATGCCAAAATTGAAGTCACTTCCTTTACTTCGCCCAAAGCGATTCCGATGTTGCGTGATGCAGCCGAGGTGATGCAGAGGATAAAACGTAATCCAGATGTGGAGTACACCGTATTAGTCCCTAATTTAAAAGGCGCCGAACGTGCTTTAGACGCAAAAGCCGACGAAATGAATTTGGTGATGTCTACATCTGAGGCCCACAACTTAGCCAATTTACGCATGACCCGCGAACAAAGTGCGCAAGCTTTAGCTGAAGTGATTCGTTTTGTTGGTGATAAAACCCCCATTAATGTTTCGTTGTCGACCAGTTTCGGTTGTCCGATGGAAGGCGATGTGCCGATTGAGCAGGTGATGAAATACGCAGCCTATTTTGTTGATTTAGGGGTGCGTGGTTTAACCATTTGTGACACCACCGGTATGGGCCATCCTGAACAAGTCAGTCGCATGGTTGAGGCCTTGCAGCAACGCTTTATAGATCATCAAAATCTACAACTTACCTTGCATTTTCATAATACCCGTGGCATGGGCTTAGCTAATGTTTTGGCTGGAGTGCAGGGTGGCATTGTTCGTTTTGATGGTTCTTTAGGGGGCTTGGGCGGATGTCCTTATGCTCCAGGAGCTACTGGCAATATTTGCAGTGAAGATGCGATTCATATGCTCGATGCAATGGGACTCGACACCGGCATTCAATTAGAAAAATTATTACCACTGGCGAGGCAATTAGCCGATTTGGTAGGGCATTCAGTTCCCGGTCAAGTCCTTAAAGCAGGTCGAATTGGCGATTTACGCCAACGCATTATTCAGTAGATTTTCTATCAAAACCCCCTTTTCCGACCCCTGTATTGGGAGGCCTGATTGGGGTAAATATTAGGGAAAATCCCTAAAAAAATGCTGTTTTTTTTGCCTATGAGCCCTTTATTTTGTTGGCTTGATGGTTAAAAACATCAAATCTGCGAAATGCAAAAAAACTATGGTAAAGTTACTCCCTGTGGAATATTCCACACTATATATAGGAGATTTATCTTGAAATTATTAACCGCACTTTTAGTAGTAATCGGTTTGGTGCCAGCAATTGCGATGGCTCAAGCTAAGAGCACTTTGGATGTTTCCAAAGACGGTAAAGTTACCAAAGCCGACATGATGGCAATGGACACCAACAAAGACGGCAAAGTTACTGCTGCAGAAGCTAAAGCTGCTGGCGTATCTGACGCTGATTTCAAAAAAGCTGACAAAAACGGCGACGGAATTATCGATTACGCTGAGTGGGAAAAAATCTACGAACCAGGCTAATTCAAACCTAGCTTGATTTAATGAAAACCACCTTTCGGGGTGGTTTTTTATTACTATTTTTTTAAGACCCAGTAAATTCTGGGCAGATTAAAACACCTTCTTTCTCCGCGCGTTTAGCTAGTTTTAATATTTCTAAATCCTTGGATATTAAAACGGCGGGTTTGTAGGCGTAGGCTAAATTGATAAAGATTTGATCGTCACGGTCTTTGCATTTCCAAGGTGCTTTACCTAGAGCCTCATCGTCAACTATTCGAGCCCAATTTTGCCATTCTTGCAGGATGATTGCTTGCTGATCCTTGGTTAATTGAAATTGACTGCGGCTAATGACGTCGGCTAGCTCCAACAGTGTTTTGGGGCTGGCAATCGCCTCAATCTGCTGATTCTTCAACGCTAAATGCAAAGGATGGACATGGGCATCATCGAATACAAAGAGATCCAGCAAAATATTAGTATCGAGAATGAAGCGTGGCAAATCAACTTGACTCAAGGTGTAGCCACCTTATTTTCAGAGTTTGTTTTTTGGTTGACTAGCAGCACACCAGCAGTTGTGAGTATTAGCCCCAGCAGAAAGTAGGCTGATAGGGTTTCATTAAATAAAAGCCAAGCTAATAAAGCGGTTAATGGTGGCGATAAATAAATGAGACTGGTCACTTTAGTTACTTCACCATGCCGGATCAGTAAAAACATCAGACTATTTGCACCGATCGATAGAATCACAATAGACCACAGCAGGGCACCCATCATGGGAGCGTTCCATTCAACATGGCGCGATTCGAACAGGAAGGCCAATAGGCAAGCCCCGAGAAAGCTTGCGGCAAACTGAATTACAGAGCCAATCCGTAAATCAAAATGCGGGCAAAAGCGTTTTTGATAAAAAGTGCCTGCTGTAATAGCCAGCAAGCCTAAGATGCTGAGCAAAACACTTTCAATTAACAAACCATCTAATTTAATTTTGGTAAACAAAACTAAGCCAACGCCTAAAAATCCCAGAATTAATCCCAGCCATTGCTTTAAATTAACCCGCTCGGCAACAATCGAGGCTAAACAAGCTGTAATGACGGGTTGCAGGCCCACTAAAAGTGCGGTAACCCCAGCAGGCATTCCCAATTTAATTGCTGACCAAACCCCGCCAATATACAGTAATTGCAATAATAGACCCGAAACTGCAATGTGCAGTATTTGTTTTTTGGGTGGAATCGGAATGCGTAAAAAATAAACGAATGGCAGCATGCAGAGTAAAACGCCACCAAAGCGAAGGACTAAAAAAGTGAACGGCTCTGAGTAAGGCATCCCATAACGAGCTACGATAAATCCAGTACTCCAAAGCAGAATAAATATAGCGCCTGAAATAGCAATAAACCATTGATTAGTTTGATTTGCCTTGAGTGAAGATAAGGTTTTACGCATAACTTGGCCTAAATGGATGATTGGCCATAGCCCTAGGCTGTTTTCGTGGAAAGGAGTAAATCATCATAAAATAGATAAACCATCAGCATAAAGGCAAAGTGTTCTCACCATGAAAAAATCATTCTTTTTATTCGCTCTTGTTTTGCTGGGCTTAGGCTCTCTTGGCATGAGCTCAGTTCAGGCTCAGGGAAGGGTGGTTTACCACATTGATAATGCCGATGAGCAGGGTTTGAAGGGGTTACGCAATATTCGTAATCATTTGGATGTGGCTCCGAATACTAAGATTATCGTGGTTACTCATGCTAATGGGGTTGATTTATTAATGGATGGGGCAAAAGATAAGAAGAACAATACCGAGTATGGGCCATTAGTGAGCGCTCTAAAGTCACGCGGGGTGAAATTTGAGGTTTGTGAGATTACTTTAAAAAATCGTAATTTAAATAAGAATCAATTTGTTTTAGACGCCGATTTCACACCCTCTGGTGTGGTGCGTATCGGCGAACTACAAAATAATGAGCGTTTTGCTTACATCAAACCTTGATCTTGATTGTATGTCGGGGAATCATAAAACCAGTCCCACGATTCGGGTTGACTTCATTTCGGATATTGCTTGCCCTTGGTGCGCTGTTGGTTTGGGGCATCTAGAACAGGCGATTGCAAAGATGGACCAGTTGGGCCATGCGGTTGATTTTGAAATTCATTTTTGGCCTTTTGAATTAAATCCGCAAATGCCGCTTGGTGGTCAGGAAGTGATTGAGCACCTGACAGAAAAATATGGCATGACAGTGGAGCAGGTTAAAGCGAATCAGGCAGTCATTCGAGAGCGTGCTAAGGCGGCAGGGTTTGCATTTCATCCAGAAGGACGCAAGTGGGTTTACAACACGTTTCATGCGCATCGTTTGCTTCATTGGGCGGGTAAATTATTTGGCCTAAAAGCCCAATACCGTTTAAAACGCGAGTTATTAAAAACCTATTTCACGCTGGCAGTGAGCTTAGATGATCCAGAAAATTTATTGGATGCGGTGGAGCGCGCTGGTTTAGATCGTAAAGCAGCTGCCTTTATTTTGCAGGGGAATCAATATACCGATGAGGTTCGTGAAGCGCAAACTAAGTATCTTCAAATGGGAGTACATTCGGTACCTACTTTTATATTAAATCATCAGTATTTAATTCAAGGCGCTCAACCTCCTGAAACCTTGGTTGAATCCTTCCAAGGGCTATTAAAAGAGCAGGCTGGATCCTAGTATTTAAAATGCCTGCGAATAACGAATGCCCCGTTTGTGGAAATGCTCGACCCTTGCTAGGGATTTGCCCCTTTTGCGAGACTAGCGAACCACCTACCGCATTAAACGATGTCACCACGATTAATATTGAACGTGGCAAACCTACCATCGATGATGCCTTGGATCGCCTGACTCAGTATTTGCGAGCCCTAGAAGATATTGGCGGGATTAAGGCGGTGATTGTGATTCATGGCTATGGCTCATCGGGTAAAGGTGGCGGTATTCGAACTGCTGTTAGGCAGGCCTTAGACCATGCCTTTTATGCGGATCGTGTCAGTGAGTATTATTTTGGCGAGGATTTGGGTGTTGGATCTTCGGCTTATCATAGCGTTATTAAGCGTCGACCCAATCTCAAGGATCATTTACGTTTAAAAGCAGGTAATCCTGGAATGACCCTTTTATTACTTGGTTAATTACGGATTTATTGGGTCAATCTATTAATTCTTTTATTATTCCTCCTACATGCCTAATTTTTGGCCCAACTGCGGCTATTCTACTCTTCAAGTTAATGCGGATCAGCAATTATTAATTACCGATGATTTTTTACGCATTTATTTAGCGCGCCCCGAACTTGCTTTAATTCCTGAATCCTGCGTGAATGAGCGTGCAATCCATCAGCGTTTAATCAATAATCCAAGGGCATTGATCGATGATGCCGAGCTGGATAAGATGGCAGATCCTGATATTCGAGAAAATTATCGTATTTGGTTTCGCTATCGTTCCAAGCTAATAACGGCATCTTCTTTAGAGCATTTTTATCTTAGCTTATTTGAGGGTTCCGGAGTTGATGTGCCCCCCTTATTCGTAGCGCAGTTAACTCAAATCTTTTTAAGGCATATTTTGGGGGAAGAGGTTGATCCTCTTGAAGCTCGCATGGCTGAATTATTTTTTCGTCCCCAAAAAGTTTCTATTTTTGACGAAGGTGCTGTTATGGCGGCAGACCACGAGGTGGTTGAACAGCACGCTCAAGCTGAAGAATTTGGCAACATCGTAGATCTGCTGAAAAATAAAAATTTAGCGATGCGAACCTTAGATTTGGATGTTTTGAATGCGGATAATGCAGTAGCCTATTGGGATAGAAATGAATCCTACGATTTTGCAATTCAATTAAATTATGATCAAGCGCCCATGGCAGCTTTGTGTCGAGTTTTGGAAAAATGGTTAGTGCATTTCCTGGGAATTGCCGTCAAAATTACCACTCTTAAAGACATTCACGACCCAAAATGGGTTTGGCATGTTGGTTTAGATGCCACAGCGACGCAAATTTTGAATGGTCTTTACAACAAAGAGATCGTTGATGAGGCTACTTTGGCTAGGGTGATTGGTTTGCTTCGTCTGGATTTTATCGACGAGAGTGCGGTGATGTCGGAGATAAAAGGCAAGCCCGTTTATTTGGGCTTAGCCATCACCGAGGATTCTTTGCTGAAATTAAAACCCCAAAATCTGCTTTTTAATCTTCCCTTAGCCAAGAAATCCTAAAACTATTCCTTGATATTATTCTGGATTACAAATTTACCCCAGACTCCAATTTGTTTTGCCACAAAAGCTTGCGATGCTTCGGGGTTAAGACTTGCAATTGCGATCCCTTGACCTTTTAGTTTCTCTGCAATAGCGGGTGTTTTTAAGACTTTATCTAAAGCCTTATACATCGCAGTAATAATCGCGGGTGAGATTTTAGAATTACCCGTTATCGCCCACCACGCAGGGGCATCAAACCCAGGATAACCATTCTCAGCGAAGGTTGGCACATTGGGCATTTCGGGGCTTCTTTTAGCAGTGGTTACTGCAAGAGGAATTAAGCCACCATTCTCAGCATGAGGCTTAATTAAAAATTGTGAGCCCACCACCAAGGGTACTTGGCCACCAAGTCCGTCTTGAATCATGGGGCCGCCCCCGCGATAGGGGGTGTGTACCCAATCAAAATTACTTTTCTTGGCAAAATCGGCGATCGCTAAGTGACCTAAACTACCAATCCCAATTGAGCCGTAATTGAATGATTTTTTAGCTTTTGATTCATTAATCAATTGCTTCATACTCGTAATACCCGATTTTTTACTGGCAGCTAAAAGCATTGGTGATGTGCCAATCATATTGATAGTGACAATATCTTTTAAGGTGTCATAGGGCAGACTGTCTTTAAGCGACGGGTTAACACCATGCGTATCAAATACGACCGCAAAGGTGTAACCGTCAGCGGGAGCACGCAACATAGCGCTTGTTCCAATGACACCCGAAGCACCACCAATATTTTCAACAATGACATTTTGTTTTAATTCATTTTGAAGAGCGGGCGCTAAGATGCGTGCAACTTGGTCAACCGATCCTCCAGGGGGGAACACGGCAATCAGTCGAATCGGTTTTTGGGTGGGCCATGAACCCAAACCTGTTGCATCCTGAGCTTGACTACTTTGCATCCCAAAAAATAGGGTGAAGCATGCAAGCACAATGAAATGCAAGGGATATGAAAAGAAGTGGCGGCTGTTTTTAAGCGTCATATGAAAATTGTCCCTATTAAGAATTCAGTGTTAGGAATTATTGTATGCCTAAACATACTGTACTATTTATTGCTGAGCTGGACCTATTACTCAATTTATATCATTTTTTTGGAGAGAATCATGCAATCCGCAATTTATAAAACAAGCATTAAAAGCAGTTTATTTTCATTGATTTTAATGCTCTCTATGAGTGTATTCGCGCTAGATCATAATGATGGCAAACAACTCTATGAAGACATTACTGCGGTTGAGATTCCTAACATCACTCCATCCAAAACGATCTTAGGACAGGATTTTAAATATCCAGCAGGCGTTCCTTTAATTAAAGCCTACAACATTGAGATTCCCCCTGGAAAGCAAACTACTCTCCATAGACATGCCGTTCCTTTATATGCCTATATCGTTTCAGGTGATTTAGAAGTGGATTATGGCAGCAAGGGCAAGCGTGTTTTTAAAGCAGGCACATCCTATGTTGAGGCAATCAATTGGTGTCATTTAGGAAAAACCATAGGCAACCAGCCAGTCAAAGTAATTGGTATTTATTTGGCTCAGGTTAATCCGGATCAAGTTAAACCCGAGACTTGCGCTAAACCAGATTAATTGAGATTGCCAATCGGCAGGGTTATTTTCCCTGCCATTTTGGCGGTTTACCCGCCAAAAATGCCTGAACACCTTCTTTGAAGTCTAAACTGCCATAACATTCGCTGGTTAAATCATCGCCGTTTGGCAGGCCATGATTAATTAGGCGAGCTAAAACATGTTTTGCCGATTTTTGTGTCAGCGGAGCAAGGGCGCTGAGTTTTCGGGCTAAATCGTTACTGAGTTGATCGAGCTCACTAGTAGCGACGGTTTTATAAATATAGCCACTGGCCAGTAATTCACTAGCCGGAATAAATTCTGCCAATAAAAGCATGCGCCTCATGACGTTGTAGCCTAAATGTGCCACCAGCCATGCCATATTCATGGGCGATACACAATTACCTAAGGTTTTGGCAATCGGCACTCCAAAACGTGCCTCTGGTGTGGCAATGCGAAAGTCACACGAGCTCGCTACGACTAATCCGCCCCCCACAGCCAAGCCCTCAATCACAGCAATGGTAGGAATGTTTAACATCTGCAAGGGTTTGAAGCAAGAATCAATAAATACTTCGTATTCGACTCCATCTTGCCCATCGACAAAGCTCGTGAACTGAGCAATATCACTTCCTGAGACAAAGGATTTGCCGCCAACTCCGCGCAAAATAGCAACGCGAATTTCAGGTTTCTTGGCGATATCCAAACAAATATCGCGCAAACCTTCGTACATTCCCTTAGTCATTGCGTTATACGCCTGAGGGTGGTCGAAATAAATAGAGGCCGTATTACCGTGAATTTCGCAGCGTATTTTTCCTGGGCTGGGTGTAGTCGTGCTCATGCAGCAAAAGCTCCTTGCTCTTTTAATTTTTCAATCTCAGTGGGTGAGTATCCTGCTTGCGTTAATACCTCTTCAGTATGCTCGCCTAACAAGGGGGGGTGGCGTGTTACCTCTTGAGGGGTTCCTTGCATTTTCACAGCAAAACCAATATTAGGAACTTTGCCCTCAATGGGATGATCAATTTCAATGCGCATTTGCCGATGTTTGCCATGTTCACTTGCAAAGGCTTGGGGATAATCCAGAATCGGTCCGGCAGGAATGCCAACGTCGAGCATGAGCTCAATCCATTCATCACAAGTTTTTTTAGCAAATGACTGTTCGAGTTCGGCAATCATCCATGCACGATTACCTAGTCGTTTGGCAATCGTTTTGCAGCGCTCGTCTTGAAATAAATCATCGCGTTGCAAAATTTGGCACAATTTTTCCCATAACTTGTTATTGGTAGCGCCCATCACGAAATAACCATCTTTTGCTTTGACCGCTTGATAGGGTGCCGTCATGCGGTTAGCAGTACCTAATGCCACTGGGTCAACGCCTGTGCCCCAATATTCAGAGGTATCCCAAATTGAGAAAGCAAGTGCAGAATCAAATAAAGAAGCGTCAATGTATTGACCTTGCCCTGTATTTTTTGCCCCAATGTACGCTGAAAGGGCTGCGTAGGTAGCAAAGAGTGCGCAGCCAATATCCGCAACCGGAACCCCCGCCTTGACGGGTCGACCATCACCGTGGCCAGTAACGCTCATAATGCCCGACATAGCTTGTGCCATTAAATCAAAACCTGGACGTTCTGCCCAAGGGCCACTTTGACCAAATCCTGAAATGCTGACATAGACCAAGGCCGGATTAATTTTGCTGAGCACTTCATAACTAAAACCAAGACGCTTCATAACGCCAGGCCGATAGTTTTCGACTAAGATATCGGCTTCTTCTACTAATTTCAACAACACCGCTTTGCCTGCCTCAGTTTTTAAATTAATCGCAATGCTACGTTTATTGCGATTCATGTTTAAAAAGCCCATGCTGTCAGAGCCTTTCATTTTGAAGCCCATCGCACCTCGTGTTTGATCGCCACTAACTGGTGGCTCCACTTTGATGACATCGGCCCCCATATCCGCTAGGAGCATGCAGGAATAGGGGCCTGCCATGACTTGGCTGACGTCGAGGACTTTCACTCCTACTAGTGGTAAGGGACGGATAGGTGAGTTGCTTGAATGCCGGGACATTATTCTGCTTTGATATTGAGTTCTTTGACTAACTTGGCGTATTTATCGAGTTCTGTTTTTAAGAACGCATGAAAGGCTTCCGGAGTAGTTGGTCCGCCTGTTTGTAAACCCTGCGCATCGAGCGAGGATTTATTTCTAGGGTCTGCCATGGCTGCTTTTACTGCCTTGTCAATTTGACTCACCATAGCCGGAGGCATTTCTTTTGGCCCCATCACAGAATACCAATTGGTAACATCAAAGCCTTTAATACCAACCTCATTGAAAGTAGGTACATCGGGTAATTGTGACAATCGTTTTGGGGTTGAAATCGCCAAGGCTTTTAATTTGCCACTTTTAATGTGCTCAAGTACAGGTGGCATGGTATCAAAATTCATTGTGATTTGCCCTGCCAATAAATCCACGATCGCTTGACCGCTTCCTTTGTAGGGAACATGATTTAAATCGATTCCTGCGATCTTAGAAAAAAGGGCGCCAGCCAAGTGCTGAGTGCTACCAATTCCCGAAGACCCATAGGTGAGCATGCCAGGTTTGGTTTTGGCCAAGGCAATTAGTTCGGCCACCGAGTTTACGGGAACTGAGGGATGAACTACCAATACATTAGGAACATAGCCGATGTAAGTAATGGTGGTGAAATCGGTATAGGGGTTGTAAGGTACTTTATTCAAAACAAAAGGGGCGATGGCATTCGAGTTTGAATGCCCCATCAGCAAGCTGTAACCATCGGGGGCCGATCGAGCCACTAAATCAGCGCCAATGGTGCCTGCAGCACCTGCTTTATTTTCAACAATGATCGATTGCCCACCTAAAACCTCTCCCATCTTGGGGCCAAGGGCGCGCGCCACAATATCGGTACCACCACCAGGAGCAAAGCCCACAATCAGTCGAATCGGTTTATCGGGGTATTTATTTTGAGCAACAGCCGTATTCATACTCAATAACGTCATTAAAAATATACCGAAATACGTGCGATATTGATTCAGCTTCATAGCTTCTCCTAAGTACTCTGGGGGGATTGGTTCAATTCATCTCTGAAGGACTCATTCTAAACTTAAATGAAGGGGTATTAATGAGCATGCTTCCTTTAGAATGGGGCGATGCGTTTTTTACTGCCTATTTCTGCTTGGATATTAGTAACTTGTCTAGCGACGCTGTATTCCTCTGAATCGACTGCGCAAAAAGGATGGCCAAGCGAGGCAATTCGGATTGTTGTGCCATTTACACCCGGCGGGGCACCAGATACCCTCGCTCGAGTCTTAGCGGAAGATTGGCAACGTCATCTCAAAGTAGCTGTCCTAGTTGAAAATCGTCCTGGCTATGGCGGTAATATTGCTGCCGAGTTCGTCGCTAAAGCAAAACCCGATGGCTATACTTTGCTAATTGGTACCGTTGGTATACATGCGATTAATGGAGCTCTGTATCCCAAATTAAATTTTGATCCGATTCGTGATTTCACACCAATTTGTTTTTTGGCCAGCACACCTAATGTATTGGTAGTTAGTAAAAAAAGTGGCTTTCAATCATTGAGTGAATTAATTGCCTATGCAAAAGCTCACCCAAACCAATTAAGTTTTGGTTCATCAGGTTCGGGAACTTCCTTGCATATGTCAGGTGAACTATTGCAAGAGATGGCGGGCATTAAAATGCGTCATATTCCCTATAAAGGTCGCGCTCAATCAATCCCCGATTTAATCAGCGGACGCATCCCTGTGTTGTTTGATAATTTGGCATCCTCTTTACCTTTGATACAAGCGCAAGAAATTCGTGCTTTAGGAATAACGACATTAAAACGCTCGCCTGTAGCACCCGAGATTCCGACTTTAGCGGAAGAGGGCTTGCCAGGGTTTGAGGCAGTATCTTGGTTTTCCTTAATGGCACCCGCTCACTTGCCAAAAGAAATTGAGCAACAGTTAAATCAACTGGCGCTGCAAACATTATCAAACCCAGAGATTAAAACCAAGTTATTTAATGGCGCTTTAATAACCAATCCAGGGTCCTCAGAGGCTCTTGAAATATGGATTGCACGTGAATCCATTAAGTGGCGCAAATTGGTTGAAAAATCAGGCGCCAAACTCGACTAAATTTTCTATTTACAGATCGACCCGAGGGTTGGTTTTTTCAAAGCGTTCTGCGGTCCGTCGAAACAGCCATAACAATAAAAAAGCAGCGATTGCTAAGCTCATACTATTAGCTGCCCAGAAGCCATTGACACCTTGTAAAAAGGCGGGCGTGTTACCCCACAGATTAAATCCAAGCAGATAACCACCACCTAAGCCAACACACCATAAAGATCCTGCGTAAACCACCATCGGTAAAAACGAAATTCGATAAGCGCGCAAAATAAATGCAGCAACTACTTGCAAGGAGTCAAAGATTTGATAGAAGGCAATAAATAAAAAGAGGGGGGCTGCTAATAGCTTCACTTCATTGGGTGGGTCATACATATTTAATAAGGGATAACGGAAAACCCAAACCAACAAACCAATTGCAATGCAAATTGAACTGGTAAAGAAGACCGAAGACCAGCCAATTTCTTCAGCGCGATATTGTTTTCCCGCACCAATCGATTGTGCAACCAACGTCATGGTGGCAATCGAGAGCGAGAGTGGCACCATATAAATCACAGTCCCAAGGTTCGCAACGATTTGATGGCTTGCTAGGGTGACATTTCCTAAACGAGCAATAAATAAAGACATAAAGGTAAACGAAGTGACTTCAATTAAATAGCTCAATCCAATGGGTGCTCCTAATTTAAAAATCGTCCAAATACGCTGCAGATTGGGCGGGCTAAATTGGGAAAAAAGTGCAAATGGTTTATAGAAGCGATCGATGCATACAAATCCAAGGGTAATGAATAGCCAAAGCCAGCTAATGATTACAGTAGCCACTGCACATCCTGGCCCACCCATAGCGGGGATCCCAAAGCCACCATAGATGAATAGCGCATTTAGGGGAAACTTTAAGCCAAGGCCGATAATTTGGATGATGGTAATCACGGTGGGGCGAGAAACAGCGTTATGAAATGCCATCAGAACCCGCATTGCCATACTGGCTGGTAAACCTAAAACTAAAATTTCAAGATAGAGGCGCGCTTTATTTTCAACCGCCAAGTTTGCTTGGCTCAGTTGAATTAATAAATCAGCGTTATATAAAATGAGAGAGCCTAGAATGGTCAGAAGAACTGCTAACCAAGTCGATTGTCTGACTTCTTCGCCAATTTCCCCATGGCGTTGAGCGCCAAATAATTGCCCAGCAATCGGGGTTAAAGCCGATATTACGCCGGTAAGGCCAACATACACACTAATATAAATTGCTGAGGCCATCGCTAAGGCGGCCAAGTCTTCGGTGGAATAGCGCGCGGTCATTGCGGTATCTAAAACGCCAAATGCAATTACAGCTAATTGACCAACTAAAATGGGCCCTGCTAGTTTAATCAGCTCTGGAATATCGTCGCGTAAGCGCGAAAGGCGAAAAAAAATCATGTGGGTATTACGAAGTAATTGCTCAGATTAACCCATCCATTGACTAACAGGCGCTGCTGCATCTTGAAGGGGTTGGGTAATAATATCGACCAAAGCAGGTGAGTTACTTTCTATAGCTAATTTAAGAACGCTATCGAGTTGCTGAGGGTCTTCGACTCGCCAAGATGGAATGCCATACGCCGCGGCTACCTTAGCATGATCGGTACGATCAAAATCAACCGAGAAGTAGCGTTTGTCGTAACCCGATTTTTGACTGGCTTTAATCCAACCATAAACTGAATTTGAAATGACCAGCATCAGAATGGGTAGTTTTCGTCGAGCGATCGTTTCTAATTCGCCGACTGTAAAGCCAAAGCTGCCATCTCCCATCACCGCAACGCATTTTAAATTCGGGCGACCGATTGCTGCGCCAATAGCGGCCGACATTGCAAAACCAAGTGCCCCATGGGCGCGATTGGTAATGAAATGGCGTCCAGAAATCTCAGATAAGAAATACGCAGAAAAATAGGGGCAGGGTGTTCCAGGGTCGGCGCAGACGATGGCATCTTTAGGCAGCAAGCGGTTGAGAGAATGGACAATTCGCTCGGGCAATATCGGAACAGCATTGGACAGCGCTAACTTTAAAAAGGGGGTCATTTTTTCTTCTTTGGCAAGCCGACAGATTTCTTTGCCATTTACAGTACTGCTAGGCCGTTTTGAAAATTGTTCATCAATTAATTGATTCATCGCATCGAGCGTTAGTTTTGCATCGCCCACCAGAGCCACTTCCGTTTTATAGTTAACGCCAATAGTTTGTGCATCGATATCCAAATGAATAATGGGTGTGGTGCGATTTGGAAAACGCCAATGTTCAGTAGTGGTAGAGCCTGCACGGCAGGATATAAAAAACACTAAGTCAGCTTGGGCTACTACATTACGGGTCGCCAACACACCACCATTTGAGCCAACGACTCCAGCATTTAAAGGGTGTGTGCCCGCTAAACTGCCTTGACCACTCACCGTAGTACACACTGGAATGTTTAATTTTTCGACTAGTTTTTCTAAAGCCAATTCAGCGCCTGAAATTACAACGCCCCCACCGCAGATGATGATTGGCGACTTTGCTTTTAAAAGTAAGGTCACAGCCTTTTGTATATCGCTATCATTGGCAATATAGCGTTGTGCTGGATAGGTTTCATGCCCAGGCTGAACCCACATCTCGGATTCTGGCACGAGGTTTTTTTGTACATCATGCGGTAGGCAGATATGCGTTGTACCTGGTCTACCAGTGGTCATTTCTCTAAATGCAGTGCGTACAGCAGCAGGAATTTGCTCGGCTAAATCAATCGTCGTGTTCCATTTGGTTAATGGTTGGTATAAAGCCTGTTGATTGAGTTCGGTAAGTGGAAATTTTCCACGTGAGGTAACGGGTACATCGGAAGTAATTCCTAAAATCGGAATCGAGGATTCATTTGCCTCAACAAAGGCAGGTAATAGATACGTTGCACCACCACCACTAGGACCTTCACAAACACCTATTCGCTTGGTAACACGCGCATACGCATCGGCCATATAACCCGCATGACGTTCATCGCGGGTCAGTACGTGGTCGATTCCATGATCAAGGCGCTGAAGAGCATCGTAAAAGGGGAGGCTGGTATCGCCGCATAGACCAAAAATGTGTTTAACCCCATAGTGTTGCAACATCCACACCAAGGCCTCAGCGCCATTCAGTTTTTCAGCCATTAATTTATTCTTCTAACTTCAATTTAGTAGTTTGAACAAATTTATTCCAACGTTCATACTCTTGTTTAGTGTAGCGATCTGCCGAAGGCCCATCTCCGGCAATGACTTCGAAACCGCCTTGGGTTAATTTCGCCTTTACTTCAGGATCATTTAAGACGGCTTGAAAATCGGCGGTCAGTTTGGTAATGACATTGGCAGGTGTGCCAGTAGGAGCAAACACACCAATCCAGGAGTAAGCTTCAAACCCTGGAAAGCCAGACTCGGCAACCGTAGGGGTATTAGGTAAATCGGCTAAGCGCCGCGATCCTGTTACCGCCAAGGGTTTCATTTTATCTGCGGCAATTTGACCTTTTACGGCAGCATAGCTGAGTAGAGTAAGACTAGCTGTATTGCCAACCACAGCGGCAATCGCAGGACCGCCACCACCGTAAGGCACATGCAAAACATCAACACCAGCACGCCGTTTTAAATCTTCCATCACCAAATGGTTTAACGATCCAATGCCAGTGGACGCATAGCTAAAAGAGGGGTTCTTTTTGGCCGCCTCTAAAAAAGCTGCCAGATTATTTCCAGGCACTGATGGATTTGCCGCAATCACTAAGGGGAATCGAACTAGAACACTAACTCCAATAAAATCCTTAAAAGTATCGTAAGGCAATTTTTTAACAATCGGATTAATTGCGTGATTATCGAAACTGACCAACAAGGTATTTCCATCGGCAGGGGCGCGGGCAACAAATTGAGTCGCAATTTGACTCGCTGCGCCAGGTTTATTTTCGACTACTACGGGGCGACCGATGCGTTCAGCTAACTTAGTTTGAATCGCGCGCGCTGTAATATCAGTGCTTCCTCCGGGGGGAAAAGGAATGACGAGCACCAACGATTTGTCGCTTTGGGCAAAACTCAAAGTTGCGCTTCCAAGGCTAATCAAAAGAGAGCCCATCAAAGCTAAGCTCAACCCAATTTTTTTGTTGAAGTTTATTTTTAATTTCATCATGAGACTCCAGTAAGCAATTTAATTTCATTTTGGTGAATCGAAATCAAATCATTTTTTGCTTGAATATCGACTAAGTTTATCTGAGGTAAGGTAGAGTGAGTAGAGAGTTTAAACCGAAGCATGGTATTTCGTAGGGGTAAATAGCAAATGTCATTTTCTGTGTGATGAACAGCATCTAAGCCTAACAGATCTTCAAATACTTTTACTACCGCTTCTGGCGGATGTGAGGTGGGGCAATTGATTTCAATGGCATGAATTGATTGGGCTCGATTGGTATGAGTCATATAGAGAGGATTCCAAACTGCCTCGGGTGTTAAATGTTCGCAGAAGTAAATGCGCAGACCAGCGATGGGTTGCCGACTAAAGCGGACCGTTTTAAATCGAGCCATTTGCTCGAGACCATTTGTTTTGGCGGGACGACTTAAATCTTGAACGGGGTTGACTGGGTAGCCAGCCTTTAATAAGCGCTGATAAGTGGCATCAGCATGATTGGTTTGAAACACCAACGCATCTAAGCCAATTGGCAAATCGGCGATTTCTTTTCTGCTGGGAGTAGTATTTTTCTCCCACCCTAGAAGTTCGATATAGCTACTATCTAAAATAATGAGTTGATTGATTGAACCTAAATTATGTTTTGCTGGTTCGGTTAGCGTGAAGTGACGTTGTTCAAAA
>JAEMSI010000036.1 GCA_016462905.1 Polynucleobacter sp.
CCTGATTTCGAGTCAGGTACATTCGACCACTCTGCCACCTCTCCGACTCAAGAAGCAAATTATAGCGGTCGAATCACTTCTACCCCGCCCATATAAGGCTGAAGGGCTTTCGGTATTAAAACACTGCCATCGGCCTGTTGAAAATTTTCGAGTAAAGCAACTGCAGCTCGTCCAACTGCTAAGCCAGAACCATTGAGGGTATGCAGTAATTCAGGTTTATCAGACCCTGACTTAAAACGGGCTTGCATCCGACGCGCTTGAAAATCGCCCATATTCGAACACGAGCTAATCTCGCGATAGGCTTTTTGTGAGGGAATCCAAACTTCGAGATCGTAGGTTTTAGTGCTGCCAAAACCCATGTCGCCAGTACAAAGCAAGATACGGCGATAGGGCAACTCGAGTAACTCCAACACTTTTTCGGCGTGGCCTGTTAACTCTTCCAGTGCCTGCATCGAATGCTCAGGCTTGCTAATGTGCACCAATTCAACTTTATCAAACTGATGTTGCCGAATCATGCCGCGCACATCACGTCCATAACTTCCTGCTTCAGAACGAAAACAGGGGGTGTGTGCCACATACCGCAATGGCAATTGATCGGCATTGATAATCTCATCACGGACTAAATTGGTCACAGGCACTTCGGCCGTAGGAATCAGATAAAAATTTTCAATCCGCTCTTCGCCAGCAGTCTCGCCCATTTTGCGAGGCACTTTAAACAAATCATCTTCAAACTTAGGCAGTTGACCGGTACCGCGCATCGAAGCAGCATTGACCATATATGGCGCATAAATTTCTTGATAACCGTGCTGATTGCTATGTAAATCGAGCATGAATTGAGCTAAGGCTCGATGCAAGCGCGCTACCTGTCCCCTAAGAACCACAAATCGAGCGCCACTGATTTTGGCGGCCGCTTCAAAATCAAGACCTAAGGGTGCGCCTAAATCAACATGGTCTTTAATCGCAAATGAAAACTCAGGAACTGCACCCCATTTCTTGATTTCGTGATTACCGCTTTCGTCATTCCCTTTGGGAACGCTGGGATCTGGCAAATTTGGAATCCCCAATAAAAAATCGGCAATTTCAGTCTGTAATACGCCAAGACGCGCACTTCCCGATTCCAATTCAGTATTGACTTGATTCGATTCACTCAGTTCGGCAGAGGCATCTTCACCCTTGCCTTTTTTCGTACCAATCGCCTTGGCTAATTGATTCCGCTTAGCCTGCAATTCCTCGGTACGACCTTGCAGTTGTTTACGTTCATTTTCAAGGCGAGTAAATAAAGTCGTATCGAGTTTAAATTTTCGATCCGCCAAGCGGGCTTCAACCGAAGCTAAATCTTTACGAAGTAATTGAGGATCAAGCATTTTTATTCCAAAACCATTAATTTAACCGCAATACCTCTGCACCTGCAGGGGGAGTGAACACAAAACGTCCAGGGGTAATATTGACATTCAATTGCATTGATCCAAATACGACCAAAACTACATTACCAAAACCATCGATTAATTCTAGTCCACGCGGCAAGCCATTGCCCATTCCGATCGCAATTTTCGTATAAGGAATCTCATTTTTATCGGCTGCTTTAGTTTTAGGTTTTAGATTAACCCAGCGTAATTCATTTCTTTCGCCCGCCTCCTCCAAATCAAAATAGTCATCGATGGCGGACTCACCAAACAGAATGGCTGCAGGCGTTGAGGCAAGTGCTTGGCCTGCAGAGCGAATTGTCACTTGGTTTAAATCCTTATCCCACATGGTCACTAACTTGCCATCTGCCAATAATTTCTGCTCATACGGCTTTTGCGTGTCCCAAACGAATTTTCCAGGGCGTTGAAATAAAAACTTGCCTGAGGTTTGCCGAATCACTTTTAATTTATCTGGTGGTTCATTGGCTTTAGGGGAACGTAACTGCTGTTGTACAAACTCACCTTCGGCTGTTTTTGAGTTTTTAATAAATTGACGTAATTGATCAATTCCCGCATTGGGTCCCGAGTTGGATCCTGCGTTTGGATTGACTTGCGCTCTAGCTAAATTAGCAAAATTCAAAACCAAGCAAACAAGGCAAAAGAAGAAGAATTGTTTTTTCAAACCGCTACCAATCCATTAGAGAGGAAATGATTCGCCACTATTTGCAATTATTCGCTACTGGTTCGGGCTAGGATTTCGCGATTACCATTACCGCCCATTTTCGAAACTAAGCCTGCTTTTTCCATATCCTCAAGCAAACGTGCGGCGCGGTTGTAACCAATCCGGAGATGTCGTTGTACTAAGGAAATGGAAGCGCGCTTATTTTCTAAAACAATCGCAACCGCTTGATCATATAAGGCATCGGCTTCGCCACCTGCATTGCCGCCGGTCAATGCATCCATGGTGGACTCGTCAGCACCCTCAAGCACACCCTCGATGTAATTAGCCTCACCCTTCTCTTTTAACCAATCGACTACGCGATGCACTTCATCATCCGATACAAATGCACCGTGCACACGAACCGGCAAACCAGTTCCAGGAGGCATATAGAGCATATCGCCCATACCGAGCAAGGTTTCAGCGCCCTGTTGATCTAGAATCGTCCGGCTATCGATCTTGCTGCTCACTTGAAATGAAATTCGAGTAGGCACGTTGGCCTTAATTAATCCAGTAATTACATCGACGCTTGGACGCTGTGTTGCTAATACCAAATGAATACCTGCGGCCCGCGCTTTTTGCGCAATACGCGCAATTAACTCTTCAATCTTCTTGCCTGACACCATCATCAAGTCGGCTAACTCATCGATGATCACCACAATGACAGGTGCTTTATATAAAGGCTCTGGATCTTCTGGTGTGAGGCTAAATGGGTTGGTTAATTTTTCACCCTTTTCTTCGGCGTCTAAAATTTTGCGATTAAAACTGGCTAAGTTACGTACGCCAAACTTACTCATTAATTTATAACGACGCTCCATCTCATTCACAGCCCAATTGAGAGCGTTATAAGCCTGTTTCATATCCGTCACGACGGGGCACAATAAATGCGGCACCTTGTCGTACACCGACATCTCGAGCATCTTCGGGTCAATCATGATTAAACGCACTTCATCTGCCTTGGCTTTAAATAAGATTGACAAAATCATGGCATTAATACCAACCGATTTTCCAGCGCCGGTTGTTCCGGCAACCAAACAATGCGGCATTTTGGCTAAATCAGCAACCACTGGATTGCCAGAAATATCTTTACCCAAAGCTAAAGTCAATAGGGAATGGTTATCGTTATAAATCTGCGACGTCAAAATCTCTGATAAATACACAGACTGACGGGTTGGATTCGGTAGTTCTAAAGCCATACAGGTTTTACCTGGAATAGTTTCCACGACACGCAAACTCACAACCCCTAAAGAGCGCGATAAATCACGCGAGAGGTTGACGATTTGACTCCCTTTCACGCCCACAGCAGGCTCAATTTCATAACGGGTCACTACGGGTCCTGGGTAAGCAGCAATCACGCTGGCTTGCACACCGAACTCATCGAGTTTGCGTTCAATTAGGCGCGAAGTGAATTCCAGAGTCTCAGAGGAGATGGTTTCTTTCGCTTCGGGCACGGGATCTAAAAGCGATAGTGGCGGCAATTCGGAATCAGGGATTTCTATAAACAGGGGTTGCTGTTTCTCGCGCTGGACACGGTCGCTCTTTACGATCTTGAGGGGTTGTGGGACGATCTGAACTTTGGGCGCCTCCTCAACCCGAATACGTACTTCCTCCACTTGTTCTTCACGCTCAATCGCAGCCTGCTCGCCAATCTTTAAATCCGCTTGCCGATCACGACGCTCGCGTAATCGTAGATAACTTAATTCTAAAAAACGCCCCACTTGCTCAGAAAATGTCAGCCATGAAAAGTGAAAAAATAAGGATAGTCCCGCAGCAAGACTAAACAGCAGGATTAACGTTGCTCCAGTAAAACCGAAAGCCATTTGCAAGGGATCACCAATCAGCTCGCCTAAAATTCCACCGGGCGGTCTTGGTAATTCCCAAGTCAGCGAATGCAAGCGAATTGCTTCAAGCCCCATGCTCGAAATTAAAGTCAAAGAGAAGCCGATCCAGCGTAACCACAATGAATCGGGCTTCGCTTCCGGATCAGGAGGCAATGGAATACTCCACAACTCTTTCCAACCTGCCACCACTCGACGTGCGAATAAGGCGACCCACCAAAATGCAGAGACGCCAAAGATATAAAACATCAAATCAGAAACCCACGCGCCAAAACGTCCGCCAATATTCTTTGGTAAATCAAAGCTGGCGTGCGACCAAGCAGGGTCGAGTTTGTTATAGCTAATCAGAATTGCAAACAGGCCCAAAAATAGCGCTAAGGCTATAAACCAACGAACTTCTGCTAATAAACGCGGGAGTCTCCCCGACCCCCCAAGCTGAGGTGGGGGAGTGTTTCCTTGGGGATAGGTCGTTCTTGCCATCGAGTTTTTGCTTTAGTTTCCGATTGTAAACAAGGGATTGACTGACAACCCTATAATTTAACCATGACAAAACATTCGAAAGTACTTATTTTGGGCTCTGGCCCTGCGGGCTATACGGCTGCGGTGTACGCAGCCCGTGCCAATCTGAACCCTACTCTCATCACCGGACTGGCTCAGGGGGGTCAATTAATGACCACGACCGATGTCGAGAACTGGCCGGCTGATCCGCATGGGGTTCAGGGTCCTGAGCTGATGGAGCGCTTTTTAAAGCACGCCGAAGAATTTAAGACTGAAATTATTTTTGACCACATTCATACTGCCGCGCTGACTGAGAAACCGATCCGCTTGGTTGGTGACTCGGGTACCTATACCTGTGACAGCCTCATCATTGCAACCGGAGCCTCGGCACAATATATTGGCCTCCCCAGCGAAGAAGCTTTTATGGGGCGCGGGGTTTCAGGATGCGCCACCTGTGATGGATTTTTTTATAAAAACCAAGATGTCTGTGTTGTTGGTGGCGGTAATACCGCGGTTGAAGAAGCCCTTTACCTCACCGGTATTGCAAAAAAAGTAACCTTAATTCATCGGCGCGATAAATTTAAAGCCGAGCCAATCTTAACCGACCGTCTCATGACGAAAGTATCCGAAGGTAAAGTGGAGTTGAAATTATTTTCTACTTTAGATGAAGTTCTTGGTGATGAAAAAGGGGTTACCGGAATTCGAATTGCCAAAAAAGATGGCACTAAAGAAGAAATTGCTTTAGCGGGAGTTTTTATTGCCATTGGTCACAAACCCAATACCGAGCTTTTTATAGGTCAGTTGGATATGGAAGGTGGTTATATTAAAACTAAATCGGGTATCGTTGGCAATGCTACTGCCACCACAATTCCAGGGGTTTTTGCAGCGGGCGATGTTGCGGATCACATATACCGCCAAGCTGTGACTAGCGCAGGAACAGGCTGCATGGCAGCGCTCGATGCACAACGTTACTTAGAATCGCTCGAATAAATCTTTCCAAAAACAAAAAGGCCGTTCATTTTTGAACGGCCTTTTTATTACTCAGATTAAATCGATCTGCTTATTTAACCATCGGCAACAGCGGCACGATCAGTAAGGCAACGATATTAATAATCTTAATTAAAGGATTCACAGCAGGGCCTGCGGTATCTTTATAAGGATCACCAACGGTATCGCCTGTAACCGCAGCTTTGTGAGCCTCAGAACCTTTGCCGCCATAATTACCTTCTTCGATGTATTTTTTGGCATTGTCCCAAGCGCCACCACCGGTACACATTGAAATCGCAACAAATAAACCTGTGACGATAGTGCCCATTAGTAATCCACCCAATGCCGCTGGTCCTAATAACAAACCAACTGCAATCGGCGCAACTACCGGTAGAAGCGAAGGAATCACCATTTCTTTAATCGCTGCTGAAGTCAACATATCAACTGCCTTACCGTATTCAGGCTTACCAGTCCCCTCCATAATTCCAGGGATATCGCGGAATTGACGACGTACCTCCTCAACGACTGCGCCAGCGCAACGCCCTACTGCTTCCATTGCCATCGCGCCAAATAAATAAGGAATTAAACCGCCAATAAACAATCCAATGATCACCATGTGATTGGATAAATCAAAGCTGACTTGTTGACCAATCGACTCTAAGGCATGGGTGTAATCAGCGAACAAAACTAAGGACGCTAAACCAGCAGAACCAATCGCATAACCCTTAGTCACCGCTTTGGTGGTATTGCCTACCGCATCCAAAGGATCGGTAATATCACGCACCGACTGAGGCAGACCAGCCATCTCAGCAATTCCGCCAGCATTATCGGTAATGGGTCCATAAGCATCTAAGGCAACCACAATTCCCGCCATCGACAACATCGCTGTAGCGGCAATCGCAATACCGTAAATTCCAGCGAGGTAATAAGCAGCAAAAATGGCAATGCAGACAAAAAGTACGGGGTAGGCAGTTGACTTCATCGACACGCCTAAGCCGGCAATAATATTGGTTCCATGACCCTTAGTAGATGCTTCAGCAATGTGTTTAACTGGAGCATAGTCGGTGCCAGTGTAATACTCCGTAATCCAAACTAAACCCGCGGTCAGCAATAAACCAACTATGGTTGAACCAAATAAACGCCATTGACTTCCAGGAATACCCAAGGCGTCATCAGGAATAATCAATTTAGTTGCAAAATAAAAAGCAATCAAAGATAAAACACCGGCGATGATCAAGCCCTTATACAAAGCGGGCATCACGTTTTTCATTCCAGGGCTTGCTTTTACAAATGAACAGCCAATGATCGAGGCAATAATCGAAATGCCACCGAGTACTAAGGGATAAACCACAGCCTCAAGAGGAGCACCAACCACCATCAGGGCGCCCAAAACCATCGTCGCAATTAAAGTCACTGCGTAGGTTTCAAATAAGTCAGCTGCCATACCGGCGCAGTCCCCCACGTTATCGCCCACGTTATCGGCAATCACCGCTGGATTACGTGGGTCATCTTCTGGAATACCGGCTTCAACTTTACCGACCAAATCAGCGCCAACGTCTGCGCCTTTAGTAAATATTCCGCCGCCCAAGCGAGCAAAGATCGAAATCAGCGAAGAGCCAAAAGCAAGCCCTATTAAAGGATGTAAAACGGAACTAAGATCTTGGCCACCGATCATACCCAAGACCATGAAGAAAACACCCACACCAAGAAGACCAAGACCAACTACTAACATACCAGTAATTGCTCCGCCCTTAAATGCAACATTGAGAGCCTCATTCATGCCAACGGTAGCGGCTTGAGCCGTGCGAACGTTGGCCTTCACTGAGACATTCATCCCAATAAAACCACAAGCGCCCGATAGAACCGCGCCAATCACAAAGCCAATCGCGGTTGGCAAATCCAAAAAGACTCCGATTAGGATTGCTAGGACAACCCCCACAACGCCGATCGTCTTGTATTGACGCGATAAATAAGCTGCCGCACCCTGCTGGATCGCATCGGCAATTTCAGCCATTTTGGCATTGCCTGCATCTTGTTTCAAAATCCAATTGCGCATTACAAAGCCATAAATGACCGCAATAACGCCACAAACCAAGGCAAAGTAAAGACCCAAAGTGATATTACTCATCTCTAAAACTCCCTAATTGAATCGCAATTTTTTAAGCATGAATTATTATTTGAGCTTATTCCAAAAGAATAAAAACCCTTCTGAAATAAGCCCCAACAGTATCCATCAGAAACATCCTTTTACTGCTTTGATAATATCAGGGTATTTACTAGGTTCTTCAGGCAAAATTGGTTGGTGTGCTGAATTGATTTATCCCTTTTTTTAATTTGGAGTTTTTATGAGTCTTGACAATGTCACCCCCGGTAAACAGATCCCTGAGAAATTTAATGTCATTATCGAGATCCCCATGAATGCCGATCCGATAAAATATGAAGTTGACAAGGAAACGGGTGCCATTTTTGTTGATCGTTTTATGGGGACTGCAATGCATTACCCCTGTAACTACGGCTATATTCCCAAAACGATTGCGGGTGATGGTGATCCTGTTGACGTTCTAGTGATCACTCCCTTCCCGCTGATTCCAGGAGTTGTGGTCAGTTGCCGTGCACTAGGTGTTTTACAAATGCAAGATGAAGCTGGCGACGACGCCAAACTATTGGCGGTTCCAGAGGATCGGATCTTATCAATTTATAGTCATTGGGAGGATGCGAACGATATCAATCAAATGCGCCTCAACCAAATTCAACACTTTTTCGAACACTACAAAGATTTAGAAGCTGGGAAATGGGTTAAGGTAAAAGGTTGGGGTGATATTGCCGCTGCTCATCAGGAAATTACTAGCGGCATTCAACGCTATCAGCAAGAGAAGAAAGTTTGACCCAATTCCATTCTGACTCAAATTCATTTCGTGTTGCCTTGGCGCAGATTAATTCTGTCTTAGGTGATTTGCAAGGTAATGCGGATTTAATTTATACGGCAGCTCAAGAAGCCCATCTTCAGGGCGCTTCTCTAATCATTACGCCGGAACTATCTCTAACGGGTTATCCGCCAGAGGATCTTTTATTACGCCCTAGCTTTATAACGGCATGCCAACAGACACTAGATGAATTATGTCAACGTTTAGCCCACTTCAATGAATGCACTGTGATTGTTGGGCACCCCAAAAATACCGTGCTCGGTTTACAAAATTGCGCCTCGGTTTTAAGTCAGGGGAAAATTCTCGCTTGCTATGCAAAACAAGTGTTGCCAAACCATGAAGTCTTTGATGAGAAGCGTTACTTTGTTTCAGGAAATGCAGCCTGCGTCTTTCAACATCACAATCAATCGATTGGTATTTTACTGTGCGAGGACATCTGGCATGACGGGCCAGCACAACAAGCAAAACAAGCGGGGGCAGAATTACTGATCGTCATGAATGCATCGCCTTATCATGTACAAAAAGTCAATTTGCGCTTAGAAATTCTACGCAAACAAATTCTACAAACCCAGTTACCACTGCTTTATATCAATGCTGTGGGAGGTCAAGATGAATTGGTATTTGATGGTGGCTCCTGCGCACTCAATCACAAGGGCGTGCTTTGTGCCCTCTCACCCCAATTTAAAAAGGATTTGGGTTTAGTTGTAATCCAAGATAAGCAACCGCAAGTAGGATCGATTGCAAACGAATCGAGTGTTGAGGCGCAAGTTTATGAAGCCTTGGTATTAGGTGTGCATGACTATGTTGAAAAAAATCGCTTTCCTGGCGTCATTATTGGTTTATCTGGCGGAGTCGACTCTGCTTTGGTTTTAGCAATTGCAGTCGATGCTATCGGTGCCGATCGGGTTCGGGCGGTGATGATGCCATCACCCTATACGGCCGAAATTTCTTGGCTCGATGCACGCCAATTAGCCGATAACCTTGGCGTACAGTACGATGAAATACCGATTAATGAAACCGTTAATGCATTTGAGACTGCACTAGCCCCGCAATTTAAAAATCGGGGGGCCGACACCACTGAAGAAAACATTCAGGCCCGTGTGAGAGGCACTTTATTAATGGCGCTCTCGAATAAATCGGGTCGTCTAGTTTTAACTACCGGCAATAAAAGTGAAATGGCGGTTGGTTATTGCACGCTCTATGGGGATATGGCCGGCGGCTTTGCTGTGATTAAAGATATTTCCAAAACCTTGGTCTACCAGTTATGCCACTACCGTAATCAAGTTGATACCCCCTATGGAAAAGGCGCGGTGATACCAAATCGTATTTTGACTCGCGCCCCATCAGCCGAATTGCGCGCCAACCAAACTGACCAAGACAGTCTTCCCGATTATGAAATTCTGGATGGCATCTTAGCCCGCTACATGGAAGAAAATCAATCCAGCGAGGAAATCATTCAAGCTGGATTTGATCCCCATAGTGTAGACAAAGTGACTCGCCTAATTAAGCTCAATGAATATAAACGTCGCCAAGCCCCGCCTGGGGTACGGATTACACAACGCGCCTTCGGGCGAGATTGGCGCTATCCAATTACGTCGCGTTTTAAGGCTTAGCAAGTCGAAGAGCCTTAGCTAAAACCCCAATTCACACAAATAAATAGAGTTGGTTATGATTACTCAATTAGGAGACAACGATGAAACTAATTACCTCTGTTATTAAACCCTTTAAATTAGACGAAGTTCGCGAAGCTTTAGCTGAAATTGGCGTTACCGGTCTTACCGTGACCGAGGTAAAAGGCTTCGGCCGCCAAAAAGGGCATACCGAACTTTATCGTGGCGCAGAATACGTCGTCGACTTTTTACCCAAAGTGAAGGTTGAGGTCGTAGTTGGCGATGACCGAGTGGAGACCGTCATCGAAGTCATTATTAAGGCGGCTCGTACAGGAAAAATTGGTGATGGGAAAATTTTTGTCAGCCCAGTCGAACATGCGATTCGGATTAGAACCGGCGAAGCAAACGAAGCGGCAGTTTAAGAAAATTTAAATTGCCTAGTTTTGCTGAGCAGAACTAGTCGGCACCTCTTCTAATACGATGCTTTTATTTTCGAGATTGGCTGGTCGTACCCGATAACCCTGAAAATAAATATCGACTTGACTTAACCCTGCAGTCGTTACGAAAAATGGTGGCTTGCCATAAAAGGATTGGTTAATCCCAGAATCCATTTCTTTATTAACGATTTTTCCTGAACCGTCTTTCACACAAACCATCTGCTTTACTTTGCTTTGGATATAAACCATATCACCTGCTCTATTGGGATTAGGCGTTTTATAAACCAGTGCATTGGAATCAGGAGTGGCACAAGCCTCGCCAGCATTCGACGCCAATACGGCAGCTGGCTGAACGCTCTTGACTGCTGGCTCAGAAACAACCGGTAAAGCATTTGCAGCAGGAGCCTCAGCGGCTGAAGTTGGGCTTGCATTCTCTGACGGCAAGGCGCTCGCTGAGTTGGCACTGCTAGCCACCATATTGGGCTCTAGATTATTTTTACTCCCAAAAAAACGTTCGGTGTTAATCGCAAACAAGCCGACTAATACAGCAATCCCAAAATACAAATAGGCTTTAATCGGTCTTTGATACTGAATGTTTGACTTATTTTTTGGCTTATTTTTTAAATTTTCTGTTGCATTTATTGTTTCAGAAAAATGAACTTCAGGCCTATCTAAAACGATAGCCTCGCTTTGTTGAGTCACTGCTTTTGTTTCTTTTAATTCAGGCGCGCTGATTTCTGCAATCGGGTCTGGTGCATTCATTTCCTGTACTAAGTCATTGCGACCAAAATCAAAAGCACGATCAACATCGATTTTTAGAATTTCAGCAACCCGTTTTGCGGCTTGAAATTTAATCGCAGCCGAATAAAAATGGCCAGAGTCGCCACTTTCAATTTGCTCAAGATGTTTAATCGATAAACAAGACTTATTCGCAAGTTCCGCCAAGGATATCCCCTGAGCCTCTCTTGACTCTCTAAATACATCCCCTTTAATTTCTGGAATTTGCTTTTGATTCATTGAATTACTTTTTACACATAAAATATGACGTTTATTTGTAATAAATACATAGGGGCGATTAGGCTCCACTATAGTACAAAGCCTCACTTAAGCATTGATATATTTAAATATATTGTATTGCAGTGCAATAATTCGCCATTATTAAAGGGACATGAAATGAAAACGTATTTATGCATCATCTGCGGTTTTATCTACGATGAAGCCAAAGGGATGCCAGAAGATGGGATTGCGCCTGGCACCCTGTGGGATGATGTTCCCGCTGACTGGGTCTGCCCGGACTGCGCTGCTGGAAAAGATAGTTTCGAAATGATGGCAATTTAACGGAGAAAACCAAGATGGCAGATCAAAATTTAAAGAAGCGCTTGAATGAGCGCTCACGCATGGTTACGGAAGGCGTTGCAAGAGCTCCAAACCGCTCGATGTACTACGCAATGGGATACAAAGAGACCGACTTTATTAAACCGATGGTTGGGGTTGCTAACGGCCATTCCACCATTACTCCATGTAACAGTGGCCTGCAAAAATTGGCGGATGCTGCTGTATTAGCACTTGAAACTGCGGGGGCTAAAGCTCAGCTATTTGGCACCCCCACCGTATCTGACGGAATTGGGATGGGTACCGAGGGTATGAAATATTCCCTAGTCTCGCGTGAAGTAATTGCCGACAGTATTGAGGTATGCGTCAACGGTTTATGGCAAGACGGAGTTGTGGTCATCGGTGGTTGCGATAAAAATATGCCGGGCGGGATGATGGCTTTAGCCCGAACCAATGTTCCTGGAATTTACGTCTATGGCGGCACGATTAAGCCAGGGCACTATAAAGGCAAAGACCTCAACATTGTTTCCGCATTTGAAGCCGTGGGTGAATTTACTTCGGGGCGACTCAGCGCCGAAGACTTAAAAGGGGTTGAGCAAAATGCCTGCCCTGGCAGTGGCTCGTGTGGAGGAATGTATACCGCTAATACGATGAGTTCTTCGTTTGAGGCCTTAGGGATGAGCCTGCCGTATTCATCAACCATGGCCAATGAAGATCAAGAAAAAGTGGATAGTGCCGCCGAGTCAGCTCGTGTCTTGGTCGAAGCAATCAAAAATAATCTGCGACCACGCGACATCATCACCAAAAAATCAATTGAAAATGCCGTGAGCGTGATTATGGCAGTTGGCGGCTCCACCAATGCAGTGCTTCATTTTCTAGCGATTACCAGTGCCGCTGAAATCGATTGGACGATTGATGACTTTGAGCGCATCCGCAAACGGGTACCTGTGATCGCTGATATGAAGCCATCGGGAAGCTATTTAGCTACCGATCTGCATCAAGCTGGTGGCATCCCGCAAATTATGAAAATTTTGCTCGATGGTGGCTTGCTGCACGGGGACTGCATGACTATTACTGGCAAAACCATAGCCGAGGTTCTCAAAGATATTCCATCCAAACCCAGAGCCGATCAAAAAGTCATTCGTGGTCTTGATAATCCTATTTATGCGCAGGGGCATCTAGCAATCCTCAAAGGGAATATCTCCCCTGAAGGGTGTGTGGCCAAAATCACGGGTTTAAAAAATCCTTCGATTACAGGGCCAGCGCGTGTTTTCAATTCCGAAGATGACGCTATGGCAGCCATCATGGCGCAACAAATCAAAGACGGTGATGTGGTCATTATTCGATACGAGGGGCCTAAAGGCGGTCCCGGTATGCGCGAAATGCTTGCCCCCACTTCAGCCCTAGTAGGTCAGGGTTTAGGTGAGACTGTAGGTTTAATTACGGATGGTCGCTTCTCAGGTGGTACCTGGGGCATGGTAGTAGGCCACGTTGCCCCAGAAGCCTTTGTAGGAGGTGTCATTGCCCTAATTGAGGAAGGCGATTCGGTCACCATCGATGCGCATCAATTGCTGATTCAACTGAATGTCAGCGACGATCTGATTGCAAAACGAAAAGCGGCATGGAAGCAACCCAAGTCGCGCTACACCCGAGGATTATTAGCTAAATACGCTCGCCTTGCCAGCTCGGCTAGTAAAGGGGCTGTGACGGATCTCAATTTAGATTAATTGAATTAGTCGAGATTAAAAAAGCCATTCGTATTAACGAATGGCTTTTTTATTAGGAACGCGATTCCTCTATTTTTTTGGATCAGTTTGTCCGGATCCATGCGCTTCTGTGCCAACCGCTTTCACCGATAATTTCATCTCAAGCTCACCGGCTTTGGCAAACTTTAACTTTACAGGAATTGTCTCGCCCGCTTTTAGAGGTGTTTTCAAATCCATCAACATCAAATGCAAACCACCTGGTTTTAATTCAACCGAACCATTGGCGGGAATATCAATTTCTTTAATCTGCCGCATTTGCATGACATTGCCATCCATCTTCATCATATGCAATTCAACCTGACCCGCTGCGGGTGAACTTGCAGAAATCAATTGATCGCTTACGCCTTTATTCTCTATTTTTAAATACCCACCCGTGACTTTTTGTCCAACTACCGTAGCACGAGTAAAGCCATTTTCAATCTTCAGCGCGCCCAACTTGGCATCTTGTGAAAAAACATTTAATGAAATCAGCGCTAAACCAGCCACCAAACCATTTAATAAAGAGACTTTCATATCCATTCCAATTTAAATAAAAGACCTAAAAAAATAGGGGCTTACGCCCCTATTTTTGCTTGGGTATTACACCCTTCAAACAGTTGCTTTTTTAAATTTGCCCAACACTTTACCAAATACTGGCCAAAACAATAATAATAAAGCCAAAAATGTAATCGAACCCACCAAGATATTGGAGAAGAAAATGCTTAAGTCGCCCTGAGACAGCAACATCGATTGGCGGAAAGAATCTTCGGCGCGATCTCCCAACACTAAAGCCAGAACCATTGGTGCCATTGGGTAATCTAATTTCTTAAAGATATAACCTACCACTCCAAAACCTAGCATCAACCAAACATCAAATGTGGCGTTATGAACGGTATAAGCACCTACTGCACAAATCACAATAATGACGGGGGCGATAATAGAAAATGGAATTCTCAAAATAGATGCAAATAAAGGGACGCAAGTTAGTACGACAAAAAGGCCTGCGAGGTTACCTAAATACATACTAGCAATTAAGCCCCAAACAAAATCAGGTTTTTCCACAAAGAGCAAAGGCCCTGGTTGCAAGCCCCAAATTAACAAACCACCCAACAATACGGCCGCTGTGGGTGAGCCAGGAATACCCAATGACAACATCGGCAAGAGCGCGGCGGTACCGGCAGCATGAGCCGCGGTTTCTGGGGCAATCACGCCCTCTATTTCGCCTTTACCAAAATTATTGCTATTTTTGGAAACGCGTTTTGCTACGCCATAGCTCATGAAGGAAGCGGGTGTAGCGCCGCCAGGCGTAATACCCATCCAACATCCAATTAAACAACTGCGAATTGAAGTAGCCCAATACTTCGGTAACTTAGCCCAGGTTTCGAAAACAATCTTGCTGCGAATCTTGGCGTTAGCACCTGAAAATTTCAGACCCTCCTCCATCGATTGCAAAATTTCACCAATCCCGAATAAACCAATCACCGCGATTAAGAAATCAAAACCACGCATTAATTCGCTCGAGCCAAAGGTTAAGCGGAGCTGACCCGTAACAGTATCCATGCCCACTGCTGCTAAAGCAAAGCCCAGCATCATGGCTGAAATGACCTTAAATGGAGAACCTTTATTCATACCAACAAAACTACAGAAAGTTAGTAAGTAAACTGCAAAAAATTCAGGCGGTCCAAATTGCAAAGCAAACTTAGCGACTAAAGGCGCTAAGAAAGTAATCATCACGATTGCAAAGAAAGCGCCAATGAAGGAAGAAGTAAAAGCAGCGGTGAGAGCCTCGCCTGCTTTACCGTCACGCGCCATCGGATAACCATCAAATGTGGTGGCAACCGACCATGGCTCGCCTGGAATATTAAACAAAATTGAGGTGATCGCGCCGCCGAATAAAGCCCCCCAATAAATACAAGACAGCATAATGATGGCCGAGGTGGGTGGCATAGTAAAAGTGAGGGGCAGCAGAATTGCAATTCCGTTTGCACCTCCCAAACCGGGGAGCACACCAATGATGACGCCCAAGGTAACACCGACCAACATTAACAAAATGTTAAACGGCGTCATTGCTACCGCAAACCCTTGAAATAACGAATTTAATTCTTCCACCGAAAACTCCTTTTTTTAATTCTTAGGTAAGTGATAATTATTGAACGCCCACGATGCTTAATGGATTAAATAAAGTTCCGTGCGGTAATGGCACTTGAAACCACATTTCAAACAGCACAAACAAGGCCGCACTCACACCTACACCAACAGCAGCAGCTTTCCATAGGGGATATTTACCCAACCAAACCATAAAGACGGCGATGTAAACAGCGGAAGAGACATAAATACCGATTAACTGCACTAATAAAATAAAAATGGAGGCGGGAATTAATACTGCCATCACTTGGCGAAATGATTCTCTCCCAACAAATGTTTCGTCTTTCTTTTTCTTATTCATAAATGCTTGATACAAAGTAACCGTACTCGAAACCAGCATGATTAAGCTAATGTAGAAGGGAAAGTAACCCGACTGGGGGCCATCGCTTCCCCATTCCGCCCCTAACTTGATAGAACTTACCATGACCACTAAAGCAAATACTAGAAATAGTGAGGAGGTAATGATTTCCATTGTTCTTTCGCTCACAACGGAATCGTTATTTGAATGCTTATCCATAGATCAACCTACTGTTATAAAAAACGTCTGTACTTAAAAAATAAGACTCCAGCAATACTGCCTTGGAGTCTTATTCGATATGAACTAATTATTTGGCGATAAAACCAGCCTCTTTCATTAATTGAACATGCAATGCTTCGTTTTTACCCAACCAATTTACAAAATCTTGGCCGGTCAAGAAGGTCTGATTAAATGCGCCGTCAGCCATGAATTTTTTCCATTCGGCTGTTTCGCGAACCTTCTTTAAAACACCAATAAAGTAATCAACTTGCTCCGGAGTAACTCCAGGGCCCATGAAAATGCCACGCAACATGACGTAATCAGCTGATACGCCCGACTCTTTACAGGTTGGTACATCACTCCAAGATTGGGTTGGGGTTATCTTTTCTTTGTAAGGCATGCGCTTTTCATCAAACACACATAAGGCACGTAGCTTGCCAGCGCGCCATTGAGCAACCGCCTCAATTGGATTGTTAACGGATGAATCAATATGATTTCCCACTAATTGCACTGCCACATCACCGCCCCCTTTAAATGGGATATAGGTAAATTTAGTACCCGTAGCCTTTTCTAAGGCAACGGTAATGATTTGGTCTTCTTGCTTCGAGCCAGTTCCGCCCATTTTGAATTTGCCTGGCCCTGCTGCTTTGGCTGCATCTAAAAATTCTTTCGCGGTTTTATAAGGCTTTTCAGCGTTGTCCCACAAAACGAATTGATCCAAAGCCATCATGGCAACTGGGGTGATATCGCGCCAATTAAATGGAACGCCCGTCGCCAAAGGGGTTGTAAATAAATTAGAGAGGGTAATGACGAGCTTATGGGGATCACCCTTCGCTTCTTTCATTGCCAAAAAACCTTCTGCGCCAGCACCTGCTGATTTATTAACCGGAATGACTGACTGCTTCATCAAATTATTTTTAGTAATGATTCCCTGAATCATGCGAGCCATTTGATCGGCTCCGCCCCCCGGACCGGCAGGAATAATAAATTCAACTGGTTTAGTGGGTTCCCATGCAGCTTGTGCTGATCCAGCGACCACAAACAAACTACTTAAAACGACTGCTAAAACAGTGGATTTTGATTTAAGTAACACGTGCGCTCCTCCAAAAAAAGTTTAAAAGCGAGTATTTATTTTGCGATGTAATTTTTGATGACTCATTCTTCATTAAATCATCTGGTCTGGAATTGACAAACATCAACAAACACAAAATTTTCACATACAAAGATGTTGATCTTACTAGTAAAAACCCGAATTTTTAGGGCAACCGAGGGTAATTAAGTAGTTGATTTCCCAGACAAGCGTCCATGAGGTATGGTGCCGGAAATAGGAATCGAACCTACGACCTTCGCATTACGAATGCGCTGCTCTACCAACTGAGCTATTCCGGCTTTTTAATTCAAGATAAAACTCAATTTTAGCCCCAGAGCAGGGTTAAAACCCCAATCACAATAAAGGTAATTGCGGCAAGAGCATGCACCCATTGAATTGGAATCCGTTTTGTAAAATGTTGTCCAATCCAGATGGCGGGGACGTTAGCAAGCATCATCCCTAAAGTGGTGCCCAAGGTAACGGTCAGCACTGCGTCATACTTTGCGCCCAAGGCAATCGTAGCAATTTGAGTTTTATCACCCATCTCAGCAAGAAAAAATAAGATGGTAGTAAGCCCGAAAACCCGTAAAGCCTTGTCTGGGGCTTTGGTCTGCTGAGCATCGTCGATTCGATCGGGAATCAGTAACCACAAACCAATCCCCAAAAAACCTAAGCCTAAAATCCAACGTAGCCATTCAGGGTTAAGCAGCAAGGCTAACCAATGCCCCAAATAAGCAGCCCCAGCATGGTTGAACAGCGTAGCCAACAAAATTCCTAAAATAATTGGGATCGATTGTTTGGGATAACGGGCAGCCAACATGAGTG
>JAEMSI010000011.1 GCA_016462905.1 Polynucleobacter sp.
GCTCTAATCTAAAAACAGCCCCTGTAAATCATTTAGGTACTGTATTCCCAAAGGGGTAGGTTTAAGTCGACTTGGGTCGCTATCAAGCAAACCCTTAATGGTGGCCAATTGAAGTGGTTTACTAATTTGGCTGAGATGGATGCCTGTTCGTTCAGTAAAACTCGCAGTAGCAACCCCTTGCGATAAACGCAAAACATTGAGCATAAATTCAAAGGGCAAATCCTTTGCTGCAATTTCTTTGGATTCAATCAGCGCATTGCCTTGCTGTTTTATTTTTTGCATATACGTTTCGGGATGTTTCTCACGAACTTGACGGGTAATTTTATTGGCGTAGGAAATTTTTCCGTGAGCTCCCGCACCAATCCCAATGTAATCGCCAAAACGCCAATAATTGAGATTGTGTTTGCAAGCGTGGTTTGATTTGGCATAGGCAGACACTTCATAGCGCTCATAGCCTGCTTCTTGGAGTAGGGCTAAGTTCTGTTCAAACATCACATCGCTTGCATCTTCATCGGGTAGTTTTGGGGGATGACTTGCAAAATAGGTATTCGGCTCTAGGGTAAGGTGATAGAGCGATAGATGGGGTGTATTAAACGACAGCGCAGTGAGTAAATCATTTTTAGCGGATGCAATGCTTTGCTGAGGTAGGGCATACATTAAATCTAAATTGACTGATTTAAAAAAACGCAGTGCAATCTCAATGGCTGAGCATGCTTCCTTGCCATTATGAATTCGTCCCAAGGCCTTTAATTGCTCGTCTTGAAAACTTTGGATTCCTAAGGAAATCCGATTAACACCGCATTGGGCAAACTCAGAAAATTTTTGGCTTTCGACTGAGCCGGGATTGGCCTCCATGGTAATTTCAGCATCCGCTTCCAAAGGAAGGAGGGCGCGGATGGATGATAAGAGTTGATCTAAGCCTTTGGATGACATCAGGCTCGGAGTGCCGCCGCCAATAAAAATCGTGTGTACTTTGCGGCCCCAGACATTCGGAATTTCGGTTTCGAGGTCGGCAATTAAAGCGGCAATATATTCGACTTCATTAAAGCCGCCCGCTTTCACTTGATGCGAATTAAAGTCGCAATAAGGGCATTTTTTTTCACACCAAGGAAAATGAATGTAAAGCGATAGCGGTGGTAAGGCTTTTAGACTAATTGAATTGGTGAGCACTTGATCCTTGTAATTGGTGAATCAGTTTCTGCAAGGCAAGGCCTCGATGGCTAAGGCGATTTTTTTCTGCGGCAGTAAGTTCTGCAGCCGTTTTGCCCAAAGCGGGAATGAAAAAATAGGGGTCATATCCAAAGCCGCCTGAGCCGCGCGCTTGCTCGAGTATTTCACCATACCATTGGGCTTGAACCACAATCGGCTCGGGGTCTTGGGGGTGGCGCACTAAAACTAGGGCGCAGACATAATGGGCCGCTCGATTTTTTTCTTTACTTAAGGCAGAAATTAATTGTCGATTATTGTCAGCGTCAGAGCGTTGCGGTCCTGCAAAGTGGGCTGAGTTCACTCCGGGTGCGCCCTGGAGCGCTGCTACGCATATCCCTGAATCATCAGCGAGAGCGGGAAGTTGTCCGGCTTGACTAGCGTGTCTAGCCTTGACGAGCGCGTTTTCAATAAAGGTTTGAAAGGGTTCTTCAGGCGATGGGATATGAAGAGCACCCTGAGGAATCACCTCAATCCCCAAGGGTTTTAAGAGCGCCTGAAATTCATTGATCTTGCCCGTATTGTTTGAGGCAAGAATGATTTTTTGCAACATGGCTTCGATCGAATTGAAATTAATTGAATGCGGCTTCTTGAAGTTTGCCTAACTCTTGAATACCTGCTTGGGCTAAATCAAGTAAAGCTTGCAACTCATCGCGCGAAAAAGGCGCTCCTTCAGCAGTGCCTTGTACCTCAATTAAACCGCCTTTACCCGTCATCACGACATTCATGTCGGTATCGCAACTCGAGTCTTCGGCGTAATCTAAATCCAAAACAGGTACGCCTTGATAGATTCCCACTGAGATGGCTGCCACGCTATCAAGAATGGGGTCTTGGCTAATCAATTGATTTTTTAAGAGCTGATTAACGGCATCGCGTGCAGCGATATAAGCGCCTGTAATCGCTGCGGTTCGTGTGCCGCCATCGGCTTGCAGCACATCGCAATCTAAATGAATGGTGCGTTCACCAAGACGTTTTAAATCAAACACGCTGCGCATGGCACGCCCAATCAGACGCTGAATCTCTTGGGTGCGACCAGTTTGTTTGCCGCGCGCTGCTTCACGATCCGAGCGGGTATGGGTAGAGCGAGGCAGCATGCCGTATTCGGCAGTAACCCAACCTTCGCCTGAGCCCTTTTTATGGGGTGGGACGCGTTCTAATACGCTGGCAGTACATAACACCTTGGTGTCGCCAAATTCCATTAAAACCGAGCCTTCAGCATGTTTCGTAAAGGAGCGGGTAATGCTAATCGGCCTTAATTCATGGGCTTGGCGCTGGCTTGGGCGTTGGCTTGGAGGGTTTGCTTGGGTTTTCATTGAAATATCCATCGAGGTTGTGACAGTTAGCAATTTACAATGCTTTCATGATAGTTAGCATGACTGGCTTTGGCAGCGCCTCGCAACAGGTCCAATTAGGCTCTGGAGTCTTTGCCGACCTACAGCTGGAATGCCGTGCTGTGAATAGCCGATTTTTGGACTTAAGTTTCCGTTTGCCCGATGAGTGTCGTAGTGCTGAGGCGGGTTTACGCGAGATGGTCATGCAAAAGATTGCGCGCGGTAAGGTGGAGTTTAGAGCTGCGTGGCGAGCCCCCAAAGGCAATCAAGCTAATACCGATGCTTTGAGTTTAAACCCAGCTAGACTTCGCGCCTTGTTATCTTTGCAGGACGAGGTAAGAAAAGAATCGAATTTGGCTGGCGAATTACGCATTGCCGATATTTTGCGCTGGCCTGGAATGGTGAGTGAACCTCAGGCCGAAGAAGAAGGTTGGAGACTAGCCACCTTGAGTGCAGGACAAGCCGCCTTCGGGATAATGCTGGCAAGTCGTCAGCGCGAAGGCGAGGCATTAGGCGCTGTTCTGAATACCATCTTGTCAAAAATGAACCAGGTAGTAGAGCAACTCGAGCCAAAAATTCCACATTTTGTGAATCAATACCAAGCTAAATTAGTTGCGCGCCTAACCGAAACGATGCAAAGTTATGCCAACAATACCCAAAGCACCGTTTCTACCGAATTGATGGAACGAATTCGCCAAGAAGTTATTTTGTATGCGGTGAAGATTGATGTCGCAGAGGAATTTGCCCGCTTAAAGACTCATTTAAATGCGATTACAGAGGTATTAAACAAGGGTGGCCAGGTGGGCAAACGCCTCGACTTTTTAATGCAGGAATTAAATCGCGAAGCGAATACCTTAGGATCGAAGTCGGTTGCTGAAGAATCGACTACTGCCGCAGTCGAGTTGAAATTACTCATTGAACAAATGCGCGAACAGGTTCAAAATTTAGAATAATCTATATTCAAATCAAATCCATTTATCGCAATGACTTCGAATCACACTCAATATCAGGGCAGCATGTTAATGATCGTCGCTCCTTCGGGCGCTGGAAAATCATCTTTAGTGAATGCCTTGCTGGAAAAAGATTTTGCCTTGCAATTATCCTTGTCGTGCACAACTCGCGCCCCACGTCCTGGTGAATTAGACGGTCGTGATTATCAATTCTTATCTAAAGAGGATTTTATAGCGCGGCGTGATGCAGGCGATTTTCTGGAATGGGCTGAAGTGCATGGTAATTTGTACGGAACTTCAAAATCCTGGATCGAAGCACAAATGACGAAAGGCAGCGATGTACTGTTAGAAATTGATTGGCAGGGTGCACAACAAATTCGGCGTTTGATACCTCAAGCCTTGTGGGTTTTTATATTTCCTCCATCTATCGAAGCTTTAGAAGAGCGTTTACGTAAACGTGGACAAGATGATGAGGCTACGATTCTTCGTCGTCTTGCGGCCGCCCAAATTGAGTTACATCATGCGCACGAGGCAGATTATTTGGTGATTAATGATTCTTTCGCTCAGGCATTGGCTGATTTACAGCAAATTATTGCCGCTAGTCGTCTTCGTGCCGCACCCATGATGGCCCGAAACCCTGCCTTGGTTAAACGCTTAGTAAAGGATTAGCCGCGCCTAGAGGTCAGGGGGAGTCGGTATAGGTTTTGGGTGGGAAGACTGCGAATCAGTTATCCTATCGGTATTGGGCTGGATATTTCATTTCCGAACTATTTTTAGCCTACCCCGTTTTAGTGAGTGAGAGTATGGCACGTATTACTGTTGAAGACTGTTTAAAAACAATCCCCAATCGCTTTGAATTGGTTTTGGCTGCGACTTATCGCGCCCGTCAATTAGTTCAGGGACACGCTGCGCGCGTTGATGCCAAAGACAAGGCAACGGTAGTTGCCTTACGCGAAGTAGCTGCTGGAGTAACCGATCGGGATATGTTGACTAAAGTCCCCCTTTAATTTTGAGGCCCCGCTGTGGCTTCGTCATTGACCACATCGGGCAAAGTCGGATCGGGCTCGTCTAAAAAGAGCATTATCCCGAGTTCTAGTCCACTAATTGCTCCCTCTAGCGGAGTGATCGCCTCTTTGTTGGCTCAATCGAGTCGGCACCTATTTGGCCCAACATCCCAACCTCAATTACCGCCCAAACAACAAGTTGTTTCTATTGCTAACTTAACGAGTAAGTTGGGTTATCTAAAAGCAACTGAAATTAAAGATATTAAAAAGGCCTTTCATTTTGCCGACGAGGCTCATTTAGGCCAATATCGAAATAGCGGGGAACCTTATATTACCCATCCAGTAGCGGTGGCTGAGTTATGTGCTACTTGGCGTCTTGACGCACCCTCAATCATGGCAGCCTTATTACATGATGTAATTGAAGACACCGGCTGTTCAAAAAATGATTTGGTGGATCATTTTGGAACCAAGGTGGCTGAATTAGTAGAGGGTTTAACTAAACTCGATAAATTAGAGTTTCAAAGCCATGCTGAAGCGCAAGCAGAAAGCTTTCGAAAAATGTTTATGGCGATGGCGCGAGATGTTCGTGTGATTTTGGTGAAGTTAGCCGATCGTACTCATAATATGCACACCTTAGATGCGGTTCCATCCGAAAAAAGACGCCGCGTTGCTTTAGAGACGATTGAAATTTATGCGCCGATTGCGCATCGTCTTGGTCTTAATTTGGTGTATCGCGATTTACAAGATATTAGTTTCCGTTATTGGATGCCAATGCGTTTTCAGGCGATTGAAAATGCGGTGAAAAAAGCGCGCGGTAATCGCAAAGAGATGGTGGAGAAGATTTTGCTGGCGGTACGCAGATCATTTGCGCAAGCTGGGATTGATGTAGATTTACAAGGCAGAGAAAAAACCTTGTATAGTATTTACAGCAAAATGCGCACCAAGCACCTGAGCTTTTCTCAGGTGCTGGATGTCTATGCATTTCGGGTTACGGTGCATTCAATTGATGCGTGTTATCGATCCTTGGGAATTTTGCACGCTTTATATAAGCCAATGCCAGGGAAATTTAAGGATTACATTTCAATCCCGAAATTAAATGGCTATCAATCGCTTCATACCACTCTAGTGGGTCCATCTGGCGTGCCAATTGAATTTCAGATTCGCACTGACGATATGCATGCGGTTGCTGAATCGGGCGTGGCTGCGCATTGGGCTTATAAAGAGGGTTCACCTGAATTAAGTGAAGTGCAAAATCGTGCCCATCAATGGTTACAGTCTTTATTGGATATCCAAGACAATAGCGGGAATTCGCAAGAATTTTTAGAGCACGTTAAGATTGATTTGTTCCCTGATGCAGTTTATGTCTTTACCCCCAATGGACAAATTCGTGGCTTACCCCGTGGCGCTACCGCACTTGATTTCGCCTATACGATTCACAGTGATTTGGGTAATAACTGCGTGGCCGTTAAGATCAATAATCTGCAGTTACCTTTGCGTACCGAACTTAAAAATGGCGATATCGTTGAGGTCATTACTTCTACCTCGTCTCAACCTAATCCTGGATGGCTTGAGTTTGTTAGAACCGGCAAGGCGAGAGCGTCGATTCGACACGCTTTAAAAACCACGTATTACGCAGAAGCCTTGCAATTAGGAGAGCGGTTGTTGGCAAGTGCTTTGCGCCAGCAAGGGGTTGACGCTGGTTTATTAAAAACCGAGATCTGGGAAAAATTATTGCATTGGACTGGGGATAAAAATCGCGAAGAGGCGTGTGTCAATCTAGCTTTAGGACGGCGCTCTGCACCTGAATTGGCAATTCGCCTGAAAATCTTACTGGACGAAGAAGGTGGCAACGAGCAGATGCGTTTAGGGTCGGGCGAATGGAGTGTGCTCGATCAGGAGCCACAGCGACAAGCAATTATGGTTGACGGTCGCGAAGGGATGTCGGTGAGTTTTCAGTCTTGTTGTCATCCGATACCGGGAGATGACATTATTGGTTATCTGGGCAAGGGGGTTGGCTTGCAGATTCATACCCAGGATTGCAAAGATGCCATCAAAATGCTTTCTAAGGATAGCGATAAATGGGTTGCGGTTGAATGGAGCCCCGAGGTGAATCGGGATTTTGAAGTAGATATAACTGTAGATACCCGCCAAGGCAAGGGTGTGTTGGCTCGAGTGGCAAGCAGCATTACTTCGGCAGATTCGAATATTATGAATGTGTCGATGGATGATCGCTATAAAGAAGACGCCGTTGCGATTCGATTTAAGTTACAAGTACTGAATCGCATACATCTTTCTAAAGTATTGCGTAGTCTAAGAATTAATCCCGATGTTCTACGTGTGACGCGTAACAAAAGTCATTGATAGTTGACTTCTACAATATCAATTTCTTTTGTGCCGGTGGGGGTTTGAATTTTCACACTGTCGCCAACGCGTGATTTGATTAAGGCTTTAGCGATAGGCGATACCCAGCTAACATAGCCTTTTTCTAAATCCACCTCGTCGACTCCCACAATCGTGATGGTAGTTTCTTTACCCTGATCATCGCAAAATGTAACGGTCGCACCAAAAAAGATTTGTTCTGAATTAGGTTCGGCTTTCGCTCTGGCAGAATTGTCGACTACAAGCGCATGTTCTAGGCGTTGATTTAGAAAACGAATCCGTCGATCAATTTCACGCAAGCGTTTTTTGCCGTAAATATAGTCCCCATTTTCTGAGCGATCGCCATTGGAGGCGGCCCAATGCACCACTTTGACGATTTCGGGTCTTTCTTTGTCTAAAAGTTGGAGTAATTCGTCTTTGAGGCGCTGGTGGCCAAGGGGGGTTATGTAGTTCTTTGCTTCCATGGCATAATTCTGCCTCATGCGGCTGTAGCTCAGTTGGATAGAGTACTTGGCTACGAACCAAGGGGTCGTGGGTTCGAATCCTGCCAGCCGCGCCAGTTTTTTATTGCCAAATACCTTATTTGGGTCGATTGTATTGTCAATGCCGTTTTAGCACTTTAGACCATCTGTCTTTCAATGTTGAGAGGTCGTATTGGGATGATTTTCATTGTAAAGACATACAGTTACTTTACGATCTTGGTATTGATGAATGGCAAACTTTAATCCCGCTATGAATAAGCCAGTGATGGATAAGCAATCGGTTGCTGTTTGGCATACCGAAAATCCGACTTCGGCTAAATTGATTTTATCGGGCAGACTTGATTTATATACTTTAGATCAACTCTGGAAGACGATTCGCTCTCAGCAGTCTAAATGGCTAAAACAAGCCAGCTCCAGCCAAAAAAATTTGCAGATTGATGCTGCCAAGATTGATTTCTTGGATGGTGTTGGGGTCGCTTTTTTAATTGATGTACAGCATGCCCAAGAAACTGCTGATGGTCTATGTGAGATCGTGTCTTTGGGACAGCAATATCAAGCCCAGATCGCACGTTTTGCGCCGTTTCAAAAATTATTTACTCGCCAGAATCAAAAAACGGAGACTGACTTGATCACGCGAACTGGTCAGGCTACCGCTGAGTTTTTTAAAAATAGTAAAGATTTGGTGACCTTTGTGGGTCAGGTTTCTGCTGAGTTAGCTTGGTTTGTGCGCAATCCGCGCCTATTGCGCTGGAATGACTTTGCCTTGGTGGCGGTTGAGGCGGGGGTTGCTGCAATGCCGATTGTGGGGTTAGTGGCTTTCTTGATTGGGGTAATCTTAAGTTTTCAATCCGCTATAGGTTTAGAAAAGTTTGGCGCGATTACTTTTGTCGGCCCACTGGTTTCGCTGGGAATTTTTAGAGAATTAGGCCCGCTGATTACTGCCATTTTATTGGCGGGTCGTTCTTCAGCTGCATTTGCTGCCGAGATTGGCACCATGACAGTGAATAATGAGGTTGATGCATTAGTTACTGCCGGTTTAAATCCATTGCGTTTTTTAGTTTTGCCTCGAGTCATTGCCGGAATTTTAGTGACTCCCATCCTCACCATTTTTGCTGATGTAGTCAGCGTGTTTGCTTCTGGCTTAACGATGCTCATTTACGGCGTTCCTTTAATTACTTTTTACGAGGGTTTAAAAAATACGGTTAGTGCTGAAGATGTGTTGTCAGGCTTGGTTAAGGCAACGGTGTACGGTTTAGTGGTGGCTAGCGTTGGTTGTTTGCGAGGTATGCAAACCGGTACAGGAGCAGCGGCAGTAGGTAATTCAACCACGCGTGCCGTGGTGAGTAGTATTGTGATGATTGTGGTTGTGGACGGTATCTTTGCGTTTATTTCTTTTAAAACAGGTTTTTGATGACAGCCGCGATTGAAACCCAACACTTAAAAGTCGGTTATGGCGACCGTGTTTTGATCGACGATTTAAACTTTTCAGTGCAGCCTGGAGAAATATTTGTGATTCTAGGAGGCTCAGGCTGCGGTAAATCGAGTTTATTAAAAAATCTTTTTGGTTTGTATCAACCGCTTGGCGGCAAAGTGCTGATTGAGGGTGTTGATATTACCAATGCGGTTGGAGAAGAGCGTCAACAAATTATGACTCGATTCGGCGTGATGTATCAGCAGGGCGCTTTGTTTGGCTCCATGACACTTTTAGAAAATGTGCGTCTTTTTATGGAGGAATATACCCACCTCAGTCCTAGCGAAATGAATTTGCTGGCTCGGTGTAAGTTGGATTTAGTGGGTTTACTACCCTTTGCCAACTTTATGCCTAGCGAGATAAGTGGCGGTATGCAAAAAAGAGCAGCGATTGCGCGTGCCATGGCTTTAGATCCTAAAATATTGTTTCTAGATGAGCCCTCAGCAGGTCTTGATCCAGTAACCTCGGCCGATTTAGATAGTACGATTATTGAATTATCAAGAAATCTAGGAATTACTTTTATTGTGGTCTCACATGAATTAGCTAGTATTTATGCAATTGCTGATCGTGTCATTATGTTGGATAAGGATGCAAAAGGAATTATTGCTGAGGGTGACCCTAGGCAATTAAGAGAGCAAAAAGATAATCCAAAAGCGTATCAATTTTTTAATCGCGTAATGAGCAAGGATGCGGCATGAGCAAATCAAATACAAATTACTACCGTCTGGGCATTTTTGTTTTATCTGGCATAGGTGTATTAATTGCATTGATATTGCTATTTGGTTCGGGCCAGTTCTTCAAGGAATCCTTTACCGTTGAAACCTATATTGAGCAATCGGTAACGGGTTTAGATATTGGCGCTCCAGTGCGTTTTCGGGGGGTCAAAGTCGGCAAGGTTTCGACGATTGCTTTATCGGGGCCTATTTACGAAAGCGATAAACCTTTATCGCAACAAAAACAATACGTGGTTGTGCGATTGTTAATACAAGGCAAATCGAAAGATTTATTGGGCTCGCTGGACACCATGGTGGCTAATTCTTTGGGCGCAAGACTAGAAAATCAAGGCATTACTGGGGTGAACTATATTGAAATTGATTATTACAAACAAATTAAAGATAAAGCCGAATTGGCATTACCGTTTAATTGGGAGCCCCAATACCCAGTAATCCCATCGATACCCAGTCAGGTCGACATGCTTTCCAATGGAATTACCAAGACGATTAATAATTTATCTCAAGTTGATTTTGTGGGGATGCAAAAGAGAATCGATGATTTGTTAAGTAATCTAAATTTGATTATTGCCGGCAGTGGCGGAACTAACGATGGTGTTGTTAAATCGATTGAACGCTTAAATGCCCTATTGGCTCGTATTGATCAGGCAACCAGTCGCCAAGAGATTGAGTTTTTAACGCGGGAGTTAATCGCACTTTCGGTTAGTTTGCGACAAACCATCGGATCGATGCAAAGCGATGCTGTTAATAGTGCTGAAAATATCAAACAAGTTACTGAGCAATTGAATGATTTAACCCGTATCGCCAGTCGTTATCCGAGTAGCCTAGTTTGGGGCGAGCCCCCCTCTAAAATTATTCTTCCTGAAAGTGGGAACAAAAAATGAAAATCTTACTATTGGCTTTAGCAGCCGTTTTTTTAAGTGCTTGCGCACCCTCGCGACCTAGTCTTGAGCCGCACCAATGGTTGATTAATCCGCAGCGCAGCGCAGAGGCTCGCACCCCCAATTCGGAATATTGGCTAAAGGTTAGCGCTATTTCAATAGCGACACCATTTGATGGAAAATCTCTGGTCTATCGCATTGGTGAACAACGCTATGAAAAGGATTTTTACAATATCTATATTTCATCCCCCTCAGAAATGCTGACCAATGCGACGACTCAATGGATTAATGATTCGCAAGTATTTAAAGTAACGGTTGGACAGAGCAATACCTTTTTTCCGTATTACACCCTTCAGGCGACTGTAAATGAGTTTTATGGAGATTATCGCAACCAAGCCGAAGCAGTCATTTCGATTCAATATTATTTAACGGTGATTTCAGCAGGAAAAACGAGCCCTTTAATTATGGCCCCTAAGTATTCAAAACGAATTCCATTAAAAGATAATCGTCCAGAGACTTTGGTGGCTGGCCTGAATCGGGGCTTAGCTGAAATTCTGGCTCAGTTTGAGCAGGATCTTTATCAGAATTCTAAAAATTTACCTAAGGCTATAGGGCAGTGATTCCTCGGGAGTTGCGCTCGAGGGAGTTGCTTTGGTTGTTGATTGCATTTGCGCTCGCACTTGCAGCCTTAACCAGCGTCAGTTTTTTAGCGGACCGCTTGCAACAAGCTTTTCGTTATGACGCTCGCCAACTGATGGCGGCTGATTTTTTAATTGCCGCTGATCAGCCGATACCGAACGCTTTTTTGGCAGAAGCGCAAAGGCAAAATCTCAATACTGCGCAGACTACCGTTTTTCCTAGTATGGCGACAGTTGCTGGTCTTAGTAAATTGGCTTCAGTTAAGGCGGTGTCGATCGATTACCCCTTGCAAGGCTCTTTGCAAATAGCTCGACAGTTTCAAGATGGGCAAGTAGGGGAGTCTAGCCTCGAATCAGTCAAGCACGGCCCGCCGTCAGGGAGTGTTTGGGTTGATTCTGGGGTTTTAATCGCCTTGTCTGCAAAATTAGGCGATACCCTCCGTTTGGGTGAAAAAAACTTTCGCATTGATGCTGTATTAGTTAAAGAATTAGATCGTGGTGCAGCCTTTATGAATTTTGCTCCACGCGTGATGCTAAGTAGCGATGATTTAGCGGCTACCCGTTTAATTGGCTTTGGAAGTCGGGTTACTTATCGTTTGCTGGTATCGGGTTCCGATTCTGAGGTGGCCCGCTTTGAGCAATGGACTAAGCAAAATATCCAATCCGAGCAACGGCGCGGTATGCGGATTGAAACTTTGGAGAATGCCCAGCCACTGATGCGCAAAACCATCGAACGAGCCGAACGTTTTCTCTCCTTGGTGGCATTAATGACCGCTTTCATTGCCGCAGTCGCGATTGGTCTTGCCTCGCGCCGTTATGTTTTAAAGCAGGCCGATGTGTGCGCGGTGTGGAAGTGTTTTGGCGCCAGTCGAAAAATGATTTTGATTCGACAAATTAAAACCTTGTCTGTACTGACCGCATTGGCCACCTTGATTGGTTTGATTTTGGGTTGGCTCACTCAAGAGTTGATGTTGCAGTCTTTGGGCTCGCTTTTATTAGCCAATCTTCCTGCGCCTTCCTGGATGCCGCTAGTTTGGAGTTTATTGATTGCAGTTTTGTTATTAATTGGCTTTGCACTTCCACCGTTGATGACCTTGATTGCGATTTCGCCCATGCGCTTGGTTCGTAAAGAATTTGGAAGTCTTCCTCTGGCAGGGCGCTGGATCGCTATATTGGGCACTCTGAGCGTCTTGAGTTTACTGTTATGGGCAGCGCGCGATTGGAAATTAGCCTCTTGGGCGGCCTTAAGCTTTATCGGTGCGGCAATTATATTTGCGGGAGTGGCGTGGTTGTTAATTCGAATGATTGCTTCCGAGCGGTTTGCTGATCTATTAAGCCGCAGTGGGTTTGCGATGCGTTTTGCGATGGGAACCCAAATTCGAAGAGTTGGATTTACGATGATTCAAATTTCGGCATTAGGGATTTCAATTATGGCCTTGCTGATTATTTTTTTATTGAGAAATGATTTGTTGCAGGCATGGCAAGGGAATATTAGCGTGGATGCACCCAATCGCTTTGTTCTTAATATTCAGCCTGAGCAACGGCAAGCGGTATTTAATGAGTTGCGCGCTAGCGGTTTGAGTCATATTGAGCTCTATCCTATGGTGCGCGGCCGCTTAGTAGAAGTGAATGGTCGTCTAGTGATGCCGCAAGATTATCGCGATGAAAATGCTCAGCGCTTAGTCGATCGCGAATTTAATCTTTCCTATACCGATCAACTGCCTAAAGATAATCGTATTGTGAGTGGCCAATGGTTTTTAAATGACGATCCGCAAATTTCGCTTGAAAGCGGTCTGGCGAAAACCTTGGGATTAAAGCTGGGTGATCAAATGACATTTGAGATAGCAGGTCAAAGGCTGACTGCACCGATTACATCGTTAAGAAAGCTAAATTGGGGATCGATGCAAGTCAACTTTTTTGTAGTGATGCCGCCGCTGACTTTGAGCAATTTACCGCAGTCTTGGATTACTTCTTACCATCAACCCAAGTCAGCCAATCCGGTTGATTTAAAGCTAAGTCAATCATTTACGAATTTAACCATTGTTGACGTGGCGAATTCCTTGCGGCAAATTCAGGATGTGTTGGATAAATTATCAGGAGCCTTAGGGATATTAATGATTTTTACTTTATGCGCTGCTGTTTTGGTTTTATTTACTGCTTTGGCGGCTACTCAAGATGAACGTTTTCGTGATGCTGCATTATTAAAAGCCTTAGGCACATCACGAAGTACTTTATCTGCATTGCTGATGCTGGAGTTAGCAACCTTAGGTGCTTTGGCAGGCCTTTTGGGTGGCCTTGCGGCCGGAGCTGCGGCTTGGGCCTTAGGCCGTTATGTTTTGGAGATTGATTTTTACTCGTTTGGCTTAAGTATCCTGTTGGGGGTATTGATTGGGGCTTTGGTGAGTGTTGCCGCAGGTTATCGTTTTCAACGCAAAGTACAAACGACGAGTGCAATGGAATGTTTGCGAGAGGCCTAAAATCAATTACCTTATATTTTTTGGAATTTGGATTAATTGGGTTCCTGATAAGCGATCGGGCAAAGATTGCCGATTTTTTTTGTCGAGGTAAATTGTTAAGGGCCATAAGAACAGAGCTACCGTAAACAGGAGTTCAATAATGTGCCAGCGGTGGAAATCGAAGAAGTATTGAATGATCACGCAGGGAATTAACCAGCATGAGCCATACACATACCGTCTAAATGCCTGTATTTTTTGAGGTTGCTGACCCGATGTGGTAATTAAGCGAATGCGCCAAGTTTGCATGGCTAGAGTTTGACCGCTCTTGGTCCAATACCAAACAAAGTAGCAAGCCAACACGCTATAAAGGTAAAAAAACGTCAGCCAGCTTGGTAGCGCAATCCCCAAAACAATTCCTAGAAATAAATTAGGTAGCAGAAAAGTTAAAGCAAGCACTCCCAATAAAACGAGTTGTTCGTAGAGGTTGCATGAAACACGGCGCCAGAACGTGGGCGCAGGAAGAGTACGAAGTTCATTGGGAGTCATTAGTCGATTTTAAATCGATCTTATTGACTAGGTTCTGCGTTATTTGAATTGCTTGCCGGGTTAAAGTTATTTCGTGGTTGTTGTAAATTAGGCGAGGTAGCAGCGCTTAATTTGCGTTGTTGCGCTTGTTGCGCGGCGAGTTTTTGTTTTTCTTCTTCAGGAAGCTGTTGATAGGCTCGCCAAGCTTCTGCTTTCTTTTTGGATGAGATTGGCAAACTACTCAAGTAATTATCGCGAGCAATTCGGCGGTCTTGTTGAGATAATTTTGCCCAGTCGGCCATCCGGTTTTTTAAGAGTTCTTGCTCAGTAGGCTTCATTCTTGGATAGTGATGAGCTAGGCGCAGCCATTTCTTTTTGCTATCTTGACTCATGCCGTTCCAGTCAGGCTGTAGGGTTTCTAAAACACCCTGTTCGTTTGGATTTAAATGATCCCAATCTAAATTTCTTTTTTTTGCTGGAGGAGGGGCGCCTTTGGGGTGATTTATTTCAGGTGCTAAGGGAGGGCTGTTTTGGGCGTGCAATGGGAGACTTGCCAATAAAAAACTGAATAAGACAATGCAACTAGAAATAGTTTTAAAAATCAGCGCTTGGTACATTGAATTAGTTTTGCTTCACTTCGTTGGGATCAAGCACGATATTAGCGAGTTTAAGATAGGCTAAAAATCCATCATCGGTGTAGGCAACGGGGGGGACTTCATCGGTTAATAAAGCCAGATCAACCGCAGCAATATCGTTAATCCGTTGATCGTTTTGCCATTCGCCAATTAGCATGATTCCAAAAACTAAAACACTTAAAGGCGCAAGCCAGCCTAGTGTTGACCATAGGGGATTCCTGTTTAGGAAACTTGAAAATCCCAGATTGGTTGGGCTGGCCAGTAGAGAGTTGCTAACAAGGCCTAAGTTGTGTTCTCGAGCAATCGCAAGCGCTCTGACCCTGGCTTGATAAAGTTTATTTTGAATGGGGTCGTCTAGGCGACGACTTCCTTCTTCAAGCAGGGCCACGGCACGACGGCCAAAAGAGTCCTCATCCAAGCCTAAGTTCTTGGCTTGATCAGTGCGGGACGAGGTATTTTGTTTTCTATTCATGGTCTTCATAGAGTAACTCCTTTGGCCTTGAGGGCTTTCGCTAAGGCTTGGGTGGCTCGTGAGCAGTGTGTTTTGACGCTACCCTCGGAGCATCCCATCGCCGCCGCTGCTTCAGAAGTACTCATCTCATCCCAATAACGCATGAGGAAGGCTTCTCGTTGACGATTTGGCAATTTTGCTATTTCAGCCTCTAAAACCGCCAAAAGCTGGCTTTTTTCAAGGATTTTGGAGCCATCTTGATGAATTGCGCTGTCTTCGGGGGCCTCTAATTGCTCAAGTGGATCAAAATCGTCGCTCTCATCCGCCTTTTTCCCTAGGGTGGAAAAGAGAACTAACCAGGTATTTCTCACCTTTTGACGCCGAAATGAATCGTGAATGCAGTTCTGCAAAATACGTGAAAAGATCAGCGGAAGCTCGTTTACGGGGCGATCGGCGTATTTTTCGGCCAATTTGATCATCGCGTCCTGAACAATATCGAGGGCGACTTGATCGTCTCGAACAGCATAAACCGCCTGCTTGAAGGCTCTTTTCTCGATTTGGGCAAGAAAGTTAGAGAGTTCTAGGGAAGATGCCATTTGAATGAGAAGTCAATTTTAATAGCGCTTATCCAAGAAATTTCGTTGTTTTATATAGTCAATTTGCGATTTTGGGGTAATCCAAGTTCGCTCATTCTATGGGATTGCTTTACAATGATGGGTTCTCCGCTAGTATCTACCCAAGAAGTGGCTTTATTGATTGCGGAAGTGCTGTTCGAACCCAGGTCATAAACATGGGATAGAGCTGCCCAAACAATTTTTTGCCGAAAATTGCAAAGGACATGAAATGAATACGAGTAATGCAGAATTTTTAGCCACACCGGGTTCTAAAGACCCCAAAACCGCACAAGCTGGCGCTTCAGCTTCTCCCGAAAAGTTACTTAGCAATGCTCCTGAAATGATCGGCGCAGAGATGCTGGTTCATGCTTTGCATGCTGAGGGCGTTCAATATGTTTGGGGTTATCCCGGCGGAGCAGTGCTCCACATTTATGACGAAATTTTTAAACAAGATAAGTTCGAACATATTTTGGTTCGACACGAGCAAGGCGCAGTTCATGCTGCTGATGGTTATGCGCGCGCAACTGGTAAGGTCGGCGTTTGTTTAGTCACCTCTGGTCCAGGCGTGACCAATGCAGTAACCGGTATCGCTACTGCCTATACCGATTCAATACCGATGGTGATTATTTCTGGAAATGTTCCTACCTATGCGATTGGTGAAGATGCTTTCCAAGAAGCCGATACGGTTGGTATTACTCGCCCTATCGTAAAACATAATTTCTTAGTTAAAGATGTCAATGATCTCGCTTTAACTTTAAAGAAAGCTTTTCATATCGCCCGTACTGGTCGTCCAGGTCCTGTTTTAGTGGATATTCCAAAAGATGTATCGGCAATGAAAGCGCCGTTTATTTATCCTGATCATTTAGAGATGCGTTCCTACAATCCGGTTATTAAAGGGCATAGCGGACAAATTCGGAAAGCGATTTCTTTATTACTCGAAGCAGAGCGCCCTTATATCTATACCGGTGGCGGCGTGATTCTGGGAAATGCGTCAGCTGAGTTACGGGCTTTTGCAAATGAATTGGGTTACCCCGTTACCAACACCTTAATGGGTCTTGGAGGGTTTCCAGGAACTAGTCCGCAGTTTGTTGGCATGCTCGGTATGCACGGTACCTATGAAGCTAATATGGCCATGCAACATTGTGATGTGTTGATTGCGATTGGCGCACGTTTTGATGATCGCGTGATCGGCAATCCAACTCACTTTGCCAGCAACCCCCGTAAGATTATTCATATCGATATCGATCCTTCAGTGATTTCGAAGCGCGTGAAAGTGGATGTTCCAATCGTTGGCGATCTAAAAGAAATCTTGGTTGATATGACCCAACAAATTCAGGTCGCGCCTGCACGCAAGAATCAAGCCAAGGTGAAAGCGTGGTGGGATCAAATTAAAGAGTGGCAAAAGAAAGATTGCTTAAAGTACGATCGCAATTCGCAAATTGTTAAGCCGCAGTATGTGGTTGAAAAACTTTGGGAACTAACCAAGGGTGATGCCTTTATCTGTTCTGATGTAGGGCAGCATCAAATGTGGGCAGCCCAGTTCTATAAATTTGATGAGCCGCGTCGCTGGATTAATTCGGGTGGCTTAGGAACCATGGGAGTTGGCTTGCCTTATGCAATGGGAATTAAAAAAGCATTTCCCGATAAGGAAGTAGTCACGATTACCGGCGAAGGTTCGATTCAAATGTGCATTCAAGAACTTTCTACTTGTAAACAATACAACACCCCAGTCAAGATCGTTTCTTTAAACAATCGTTATTTAGGAATGGTGCGTCAGTGGCAGGAATTAAGTTATAGCGGACGCTATTCAAGTTCATATATGGACTCCTTGCCTGATTTTGTGAAATTAGCCGAAGCCTTTGGCCACGTTGGTATGCTGATTGAGAAAAAATCAGACGTTGAGCCCGCTTTAAAAGAGGCTTTGAAATTAAAAGATCGCACCGTATTTATGGATTTCCAAACCGATCCTGAAGAAAATGTTTGGCCTATGGTTCAAGCGGGCAAGGGAATCAGTGAGATGCTGTTGGGGAGCGAGGAGCTCTGATGCGACATATCATTTCTGTTCTGCTTGAAAATGAACCAGGGGCTTTATCGCGGGTAGTCGGTCTATTTTCGGCTCGTGGTTACAACATTGAAACATTAAGTGTCGCCCCTACCGAGGACCCTTCTTTATCTCGCATGACCATTGTGACGATTGGCTCTGACGAAGTGATTGAGCAGATTACAAAACATCTGAACCGCTTGGTTGATGTCGTAAAAGTCTATGACTTAACCGAAGGTGCTCATATTGAACGTGAGTTAATGATGATTAAGGTTAGGGCGGTAGGTAAAGAGCGTGAAGAATTAAAACGTACAACGGATATTTTTCGCGGGCGGATTATTGATGTCACCGATAAGAGTTATACGATTGAACTCACTGGCATTGGCAGTAAGTTAGATGCTTTCATTAATTCAATTGATCGCGCCTCTATTCTAGAAACGGTTCGGTCCGGTGGTTCTGGCATTGGCCGTGGTGAACGTATTTTGAAAGTGTAATTTTTTAGGCGGTTTTCTATTTTTTCATTTATTTAAGGAATTCGTATGAAAGTTTTTTATGACAAGGACGCAGATCTGTCCCTGATCAAGGGTAAAAAAGTCACCATTATTGGTTACGGCTCACAAGGACATGCACACGCATTGAATTTAAATGATTCTGGCGTAAAAGTGACTGTTGGTTTGCGTAAAGGCGGTGCTTCTTGGAGCAAGGCTGCCAATGCGGGCCTTAATGTCAAAGACGTTGCCGATGCGGTTAAGGATGCAGATGTAGTGATGATGCTTTTGCCCGATGAGCAAATTGGCGAAGTCTATCGTAATGAAGTGCATAACAATATCAAGCAAGGTGCTGCCTTAGCATTTGCTCATGGTTTTAATGTGCACTATGGTCAAGTACAGCCACGCGCTGATTTGGATGTGATTATGATTGCGCCAAAGGCGCCTGGGCATACAGTGCGCAATACCTATACCCAAGGTGGTGGCGTGCCCCATTTGATCGCCGTTTACCAAGATAAATCGGGTTCGGCTCGCGATCTCGCTTTATCGTATGCGACTGCCAATGGCGGCGGCCGTGCAGGCGTTATCGAAACTAACTTCCGCGAAGAAACAGAAACCGATTTATTCGGCGAGCAAGCGGTTTTATGTGGCGGCACGGTTGAATTAATTAAAGCAGGCTACGAGACTTTAGTTGAGGCGGGTTATGCCCCCGAAATGGCTTACTTTGAATGTTTGCATGAGCTGAAATTGATCGTTGATTTAATTTATGAAGGCGGAATTGCCAATATGAATTACTCCATTTCAAATAATGCGGAGTATGGTGAATACGTTACCGGCCCCCGTATCGTTACGGATGAAACCAAACAAGCCATGCGTAAGTGTTTGCAGGATATTCAAACTGGTGAATACGCCAAGAGCTTTATTCTTGAAAACCGTGCTGGAGCACCCACTTTAATTTCCCGTCGTCGCTTAACTGCAGCTCATGAGATTGAGCAGGTTGGTGCTAAATTACGCGCGATGATGCCGTGGATTGCAAAGAATAAATTAGTCGATCAATCCAAAAATTAATTTTTAGAAAGATTCGTAAACGATGATGTATCCACACCCATTGATTGCCAAAGAAGGCTGGTTTTATTTGGTATTAGTTGGTGTGCTTGCATTTGCAGTGCACCGTTTCGGAGGTTTGCTTTGGTCTTGGCCTTTGTGGCTATTCTTTATTTTTACGCTCCAGTTTTTTCGGGACCCACAAAGGATTGCTCCGCTCGGCAAAGATTTAGTCTTATCGCCTGCTGACGGCAGGATAGTGGTGGTTGAGAAGGCCTACGATTCCTATGCAAAACGCGACGCTTTAAAAATTAGTGTTTTCATGAACGTGTTTAATGTGCACTCCAATCGCTGCTCGGTCAACGGGATCGTGAGAGAAGTTAATTATTTCCCAGGCCGCTTCTTAAATGCGAGTGTGGATAAGGCATCGCTTGAAAACGAACGTAATGCGGTAGTGATTGATGCTAATCGGCATACGATTACCTTAGTACAAATTGCAGGCTTGATTGCGCGTCGTATTCTTTGCTACGTTCATCCAGCAGAGCATGTCAAACGAGGTCAGCGTTACGGTTTTATTCGCTTTGGTTCGCGCGTGGATGTTTATTTGCCTTTGGAAGCCGAACCTTTGGTTAGTGTTGGCGAAAAGGTATTTGCTACTAAAACCGCTTTAGCCCGATTACCCGGTTTGGATTCATAATATGTTGCCACGTCGTCCTTTCCGTAAAGGCCGCCCCCGTTTTTTAAGGGGCAGAAACTCTCCCATAGAAAATGAATGGAAAAATTCATTTACCGAAGACGAGGCTCCGGAATTTGAAGTCGATGGCATACTCATCGAAGACAGACCGAGACCTCGTAATAAGAGCATTTATTTACTCCCTAATTTATTTACTCTAGCCGCTTTATTTTGCGGATTTTTTTCTATCGTGAACGCTATGAATCATCGCTTTGAAGTGGCGGCGATCGCGATTTTTTGTTCACTAGTATTGGACGGCATGGATGGTCGTGTAGCTCGCATGACGAATACGCAAAGTGCGTTTGGCGAACAGTTTGATTCTCTGGCGGATATGGTTTCCTTCGGCGTAGCTCCCGCATTGGTCGCCTACGAGTGGGTTTTAAAAGATTTAGGTAAGTTAGGATGGTTAGCTGCTTTTACGTATTGTGCTGGAGCTGCTCTTCGCTTAGCCCGATTCAACGCCAATATTGGCGTGGTCGATAAACGTTTCTTTCAGGGCCTTCCCAGCCCAGCCGCCGCCGCATTACTAGCTGGATTTATTTGGTTGGCTGATGACAATGCCATTCCAGTAAAGGATTCAGCCATTCCCATATTGACCTTTTTTATTACGATTTATGCTGGCTTAACCATGGTCTCGAATGCGAATTTTTACAGCGGCAAAGCCTTAAATATTCGCTATCGAGTGCCCTTTTGGGTGATGGTTGTTTTAATTATGGGTTTTGTGCTGATTTCATCTAACCCGCCTTTAACCTTATTTGGCTTGTTTGTTATTTATTCTTTATCGGGCTATGTCATGTGGGTTTGGGAAAAAGTCACAAAGCGACCCAATTCCTCTTAATTTGAGGTATATTAATCCTATGAACACGAATTTAAGCGCTTTTTCTTTATTACTCGCTTTACTAGCACTGGGCCTAGCGCTCGGGGCGGGTTTGCGCTTGGGATAAGAAAAGTTTCTTAACCAAACCATACCAGCCCCAGCAAATTGCTGGGGTTTTTGTTTTATAGGCGGTTTATTTTTAAGATACGCATGATACGAGGATAGCGATGACTGATAAATTAATTATTTTTGATACGACCTTGCGCGACGGCGAGCAGTCTCCGGGTGCATCGATGACTAAAGATGAAAAGGTACGGATTGCCCGTCAGTTAGAGCGTCTTCGAGTCGATGTGATCGAAGCAGGCTTTGCTGCTAGTTCTCATGGTGATGCTGCCGCGATTGCTGCGGTTGCTGCTGTGGTTAAAGATTCGATCGTGTGTTCGCTTGCTCGAGCCAATGAGAAGGACATCACGATTGCGGCTGAATCTTTAAAAGCGGCGAATGCCAAACGGATTCATACCTTTATAGCAACGAGTGCATTGCATATGGAGAAAAAATTACGTATGACTCCCGATCAAGTCTTTGATCAAGCAAAAGCGGCGGTTCGTTTTGCTAGAAAATTTACTAATGATGTTGAATTTTCACCTGAAGACGGCTATCGCTCTGATATGGATTTTTTATGCCGAATTTTGGAAGCGGTAATTAAAGAGGGTGCCACCACTTTAAATATTCCAGACACAGTAGGTTATGCGGTTCCTGAGTTATATGGCCACTTTATTAAAACCTTGCGTACCCGCATTCCCAACTCAGATAAGGCGATTTGGTCGGTCCACTGCCACAACGATTTGGGTATGGGGGTTGCGAATTCTTTAGCTGGTGTAGTTACTGGTGGGGCTCGTCAAGTGGAGTGTACGATTAATGGCTTGGGGGAGCGCGCAGGAAATACATCTCTTGAGGAAATTGTGATGGCGGTTCGTACGCGTAAAGATTTCTTCAAATTGGATTTGAGGATTGATGCTACGCAAATCGTTCCTGCTTCAAAATTGGTTTCGCAAATTACAGGTTTTGTAGTGCAGCCTAATAAAGCCGTAGTGGGAGCAAATGCGTTTGCTCATGCTTCTGGAATTCACCAAGACGGTGTTTTAAAAGCGCGTGATACCTATGAAATTATGCGCGCCGAAGATGTAGGTTGGTCTGCCAATCGCATTGTCTTGGGTAAGTTATCGGGTCGCAATGCGTTTAAACAGCGCATTCAAGAATTAGGTGTGGTACTTGAGTCCGAGACTGAATTGAATGAGGCATTTGCTCGCTTTAAAGCGTTGGCGGATCAAAAGTCCGAAATTTTTGATGAAGATATTGTTTCCTTGATGTCGGATTCAGCCATGTCTCAGCAGAAAGAGCATTACGGTTTTATTTCTTTAAATCAACATTCTGAAACCGGTGAGCGACCAAAGTCCCGTGTTGTCTTTAAAGTAGGCGATCAAGATGTGAGTTCGGAGGCGGAAGGCAATGGCCCAGTCGATGCTACATTAAATGCAATTGAGAAAAAGGTCGAAAGTGGGGCGGAGTTATTGTTGTTTTCAGTGAATGCCATTACCTCGGGTACCCAGTCTCAGGGCGAGGTCACCATGCGACTTTCGAAGGGGGGTCGGATTGTGAATGGGGTGGGGATGGACCCCGACATTATTGCCGCTTCAGCAAAGGCGTATTTGGCGGCTTTGAATAAATTGCACGATCCTTCACAGGCCAAACTCAATGCGCAAATGGCTCCGTAGATAATTCTATATAAATCATTGATTTATAAAGATATTTAAAATAGTTGCGGGTCTTAAAGACAAAGCGGATAGAAAAATCCGCTTTGTCTGCTAAAATTCTGAGGCTTTGATTTATAAAGCTTTTTTTAATTTTGGTTCAATCCACGACGCATCCGGTGCAAACTGGGGTGATCGCATGTTAGGAGTAAGAAGATGGCAGTTGCAGATATTAATAAGGCGGATATCGTCAAACAAAACGCGCGCGGCGCTAATGATACGGGCAGCCCTGAAGTTCAAGTGGCTTTATTAACGGCTCGTATTAATGAATTAACCCCCCATTTCAAGGCAAATGCAAAAGATCATCACAGCCGTCGTGGCTTGTTGAAGATGGTTTCGCGTCGTCGTCGCCTCTTAGATTATCTAAAAGGTAAAGATTTGGATCGTTATCGCGCATTGATCGATAAGCTCGGCTTGCGTAAGTAACCCCCCTTGTTTGTATTTGCAATGTCACAAGACTAAGTTATCTTGGTCTTGTGTTTTTTGTCGTTTGTTTGGTTTTAGTCTTAGATGGTTTGAGTGACGGATTTCCAGCGTGGTGGGATTGTGTCATTCCAATGAAGTTCTCTGCCTAAATGGATCTGAGAGTTTCATTGGAATGGCATCCCAATTTGGTTAATCTAAAAATCACTCCAGTGTTGCTGCGGCGCTGCTTATCCGCGGCATGAGTTCTATGGAGAATATACGATGTCGATGTTTAATAAAGTAGTCAAAACGTTTCAATGGGGTCAACATCAGGTAACGATGGAGACAGGTGAAATTGCGCGTCAATCCGGCGGCGCAGTATTACTCAATATGGCCGATACCGTGGTGTTAGCCACTGTAGTTGGTGCAAAAACTGCTAAAGCGGGTCAAGATTTTTTCCCATTAACAGTCGATTACATTGAGAAAACCTATTCAGCAGGAAAAATACCAGGCGGTTTCTTCCGTCGCGAAGGGCGCCCCTCTGAAGGTGAAACTTTAATTTCACGTTTAATTGATCGTCCCATTCGCCCTTTGTTTCCAGAGGGTTTTTATAACGAAGTACAAGTCGTAGTGCACGTGATGTCGATTAACCCTGATGTGCCAGCAGACATCGCTGCTTTGATCGCTTCTTCGGCGGCATTAGCCATTTCGGGTATTCCGTTTAATGGTCCCATGGGCGCTGCGCGCGTGGGTTACAAAGAGGGCCAGTATGTATTGAACCCGAATCGTTCCGAGCAAGTCGATAGTCAACTCGATTTAATCGTCGCTGGAACACAAGCGGCAGTATTGATGGTTGAATCGGAAGCGCATCAACTGTCTGAAGAAATCATGCTGGGCGCAGTGGTATACGGTCATGAGCAATCACAAATTGCGATCAATGCAATTCAGGAACTGGTTCGTGAAGCAGGTAAGCCAGAGTGGGATTGGAAAGCTGCAGCGAAGAATGAGCCTTTAATCGCCAAGTTGGCTGCGATTGCTGAAGGTCCTATGCGCGAGGCGTATCAAATTCGTCAAAAGCAAGCCCGTTCGACGAAATTAAAAGAAGTCACCGCTCAAGTGTTGTCGCAATTAAGCGCTGAAGGCGAAGTTGATGAAGTTGAGGTGGGTAATCTCCTGTTTGAAATTGAAGCCAAAATTGTGCGTAGCCAAATCTTAAATGGTGAGCCACGCATTGACGGTCGCGATACTCGCACAGTTCGTCCGATCGAAATTCGCAACAGTGTATTACCACGCACCCATGGCTCAGCCTTGTTCACACGCGGTGAAACTCAGGCATTAGTGGTTGCTACTTTAGGCACGGCGCGCGACGAGCAAATTATTGATGCGCTTGAGGGTGAATATCGCGATCGCTTTATGTTCCACTACAACATGCCTCCTTTTGCTACAGGCGAAACGGGTCGCGTTGGAACACCCAAGCGTCGTGAAATTGGCCATGGTCGTTTAGCCAAGCGCGCTTTAATTCCTGTTTTACCCAGTTTGGAAGACTTCGCTTACAGCATTCGATTGGTTTCTGAAATCACTGAATCCAACGGTTCGTCTTCGATGGCATCGGTATGCGGTGGTTGTTTAGCTCTAATGGACGCAGGCGTTCCTGTTAAGGCGCATGTTGCTGGTGTGGCGATGGGTTTAATTTTGGACGGTAATCGTTTTGCTGTACTAACCGATATTTTGGGAGACGAAGATCACTTAGGTGATATGGATTTCAAAGTAGCAGGTACTGCTAATGGAATTACTGCCTTGCAAATGGATATTAAAGTTCAAGGAATCACTAAAGAAATTATGCAAGTCGCTTTAGCTCAAGCCAAAGAAGGGCGTTTGCATATTTTGAGCAAGATGCAAGAAGCGATGGGCACAGTGCGCACTGAATTATCAGCGCATGCACCGCGGATGGTTTCATTTAAGATTCATCCAGACAAGATTCGTGAGGTGATTGGTAAGGGCGGCGCAACGATTCAAGCCTTGACTAAAGAAACTGGTTGCAGCATTGATATTAAAGATGATGGTACCGTTACGATTGCTTCTACTAGCGCTGAAGGAATGGCTGCTGCTAAAGCTCGAATCGAGGGGATTACCGCTGAAGCAGAGGTAGGTAAGATTTATGAAGGCCCAGTGGTTAAGTTGCTCGAGTTTGGCGCCCTAGTGAATATTCTTCCAGGCAAAGACGGACTATTGCATATCTCTGAGATCTCCAATGAGCGCGTCAAGGAAGTCAAAGATTATTTACAAGAAGGTCAAGTTGTTCGCGTTAAATTGTTAGCAGCGGATGATCGGGGTCGTTTGCGTTTATCGATGAAAGCCTTATTGGCTGAAGAGGGTGCAAACGCACCAGTAGCAGAATCGACTGGCGAAACCGCTTAATTTTTTTGGCGCAGGAGTATTGCAATGCGTGTCATTGAGATTCGTGAGCATGGCGAACCAGATGTCTTGGTTCCCGCATCTAGACCCGACCCCACTGTTCCTGTAGTGGGTTCTGGGGAAATTCTGATTCGTGTTTTAGCGGCAGGAATTAATCGCCCTGATGTTTTGCAACGCAAAGGGCATTATCCAGTCCCGCCTGGTGCATCGGATATTCCGGGTTTAGAGGTCGCTGGTGAAATTATGGGCGGCGATTTAAGTCACAGTGATAATGCCTTTGGCCTTAAAGTCGGCGATAAAGTGTGTGCACTAGTTCAAGGCGGTGGCTATGCTGATTTATGCATTGCCCCAGTGGCACAATGCCTGCCTTATCCAAAAGGCTTTAGTGATATTGAAGCAGCATCCTTGCCAGAAACCTTCTTTACTGTTTGGAGTAATGTTTTTCAACGGGGCGCATTGAGCGCTGGAGAAACCCTATTGGTTCAAGGCGGCTCAAGTGGAATTGGTGTTACTGCGATTCTTTTGGCCAAAGCAAAAGGTCATCGGGTATTTGTTACTGCTGGAAGTGATGAAAAATGCGCAGCTTGTATCAAGTTGGGTGCTGACTTAGCAATTAATTACAAGACACAGGATTTTGTTGAAGAAGTAAAGAAAGCAACCCATGGTAAGGGTGTGAATGTCATTTTGGATATGGTGACGGGTTCTTATTTACAACGTGAGATTGATTGTTTAGCAGACGATGGGCGGATTGTCGTGATTGCGATTCAAGGCGGCTCAAAAGCCGAAGTAAATACTGGGCAAATTCTTCGCCGTCGTTTAACGATTACTGGGTCGACTTTAAGACCTCGGCCAGTTTCATTTAAGCGCGTGATTGCTCAAGAGTTGTATCAACACGTTTGGCCTTTATTAAATGATGGGAAATTAAAACCAGTCATTTACAAAACCTTTGCTATAGAAAATGCAGCGGATGCCCATCGTTTGATGGAATCGAGCGAGCATGTCGGTAAAATTGTATTAACGGTATAAGTTAATTTAGATCTACAAATGCGACCCTTAATCGTTGTTGGCAATTGGAAGATGAATGGTAGTTTAACTACCAATCAAGCTTGGCTTTCCACCGTCGTAACGGGTTTGCAGAAGGGCATGCCGGCCGGAAGACGATTTGCAGTTTGCGTGCCATTTCCCTATTTGTCGCAGTGCATGAATGCTTTATCTGCAAGCCCACTGTTATTGGGGGCTCAAGATGTATCGGCGCATGTCTCGGGAGCATATACGGGCGAGGTAAGTGCGAATATGTTGCGAGATTTAGGCGCTAGTTATGTCATCGTTGGGCATTCTGAAAGAAGAATGCATCACTTCGAGACTAATGATGCGGTAGCTTTAAAAGCGGCTTGTGCTTTAGACGAAGGAATTATTCCGATTATTTGTGTAGGCGAAACGGCGGATGAGCGTAACTCGGGAAGAGCGGTTGATGTAGTTCGTGGGCAAGTGAACGCGATTGTCGGTCAATTACAGGATCGTTTAGTAGATAGCTTAATTGCCTACGAACCGGTATGGGCTATTGGTACTGGCAAGGTAGCTAGCGCGCCCATAGCTCAAGAGATGCACCGTGCGATTCGTTTGCAATTAGCTGAATTTGATGAAGAAGTCGCTTCTCATGTTGGAATTTTGTATGGTGGCAGTATCAAGCCTGAAAATGCGACGGAATTGTTTGCGATGCCCGATATCGACGGTGGATTAGTAGGGGGCGCCTCGTTAGACGCAAAAGAATTTTTAGAAATTTGCCGCGCTTAATGGCGTGGAATGAAGGAGAAATAAATGGAATGGCTTAGTACTCTATTAGTAATTTTGCAGGTAATTTCTGCGTTGGCTATTATTGGCTTGGTTCTGATTCAGCAGGGTAAAGGGGCTGATATGGGAGCTGCATTTGGTTCGGGTGCCTCGGGAAGTGTTTTTGGTTCCAGCGGATCATCCAATTTCTTATCCCGCTCAACTGCGATTTTTGCAGTCATCTTCTTTTTAAGCACTTTGGGCATTACCTGGATGGGAAGTAAAAAGCCTACAAATTCAGGGGTTTTATCAGGAACCACTGCTCCCGCGCTTACCGTTCCCGCTAGCTCAAATGCTCCAACTGGAAAGCCTGAGCCTTCTGCTCAAGAATCCAAAAAGGAAGCCATTTCAGAGCCAGCCAAGCCGGTTGTGCCCAAGTAAAAATGCATTTGTAATGCCGTCTGGAGGCTTGAAAGCGCCTATTTTAGGGGCTTCAACTGATGCCCCCGTGCGTTAGAATATGGGCTTGAAATACACGCTTTTTTGTTATGCCGACGTGGTGAAATTGGTAGACACGCTATCTTGAGGGGGTAGTGGCTTAGGCTGTGCGAGTTCGAGTCTCGCCGTCGGCACCAAACTGACTTTTCCCCTCGTGGAAATTGCCGTAAATTAAGGTTTAGGGTTTTGAAATAGTAGATAATTGATAGGTTTTGGTGGCATTAGACTTAGGGTCGAAGTTGAATCTTTCAAATTACTTTCCTGTGCTGTTATTCATCCTCGTCGGCATAGGGGTTGGATTGGCGCCTATGATTCTAGGCAAGGTATTAGCCCCATCAAAACCCAATTCTGAAAAAATTTCTCCCTACGAGTGCGGCTTCGAAGCATTCGAAGATGCTCGCATGAAATTTGATGTGCGTTATTACCTGATTGCCATCTTGTTCATCTTATTTGATCTGGAAACTGCCTTTTTATTTCCTTGGGGTGTTGCCTTACGCGACATTGGTTGGACTGGTTATATTTCGATGGTGATCTTCCTGTTGGAATTTATTGTTGGGTTTGCTTACATTTGGAAAAAGGGTGCCCTTGATTGGGAATAAATTAAATGGCACTTGAAGGCGTCTTAAAGCAAGGGTTTGTTACCACTTCTGCAGATCAGTTAATCAACTGGACCAGAACCGGCTCCTTATGGCCGATGACCTTTGGCTTGGCTTGTTGCGCCGTTGAGATGATGCACGCTGGTGCCTCTCGTTATGATTTAGATCGCTTTGGGGTTGTGTTTAGACCGTCTCCCCGTCAATCGGATGTGATGATTGTGGCGGGTACGCTGTGTAACAAAATGGCCCCCGCCCTGCGCAAGGTCTATGACCAAATGCCTGAGCCACGCTGGGTTATTTCGATGGGCTCCTGTGCTAATGGTGGCGGTTACTATCACTACTCTTATTCGGTTGTACGCGGTTGTGATCGGATTGTTCCGGTTGATATTTATGTGCCTGGTTGTCCGCCAACTGCAGAAGCTTTGATTTACGGAATTATTCAGTTGCAGGCCAAGATTGGCCGAACTAGCACGATTGCGCGGAAGGGTTGACAGGGTTTATATGTCAGATCGCTTGATTCAACTTTCGGATACATTGCAACGCTTTTTAGAAGAGCGTATTCAGAAGATTGAATTGGCACGCCGTGAGTTGACGATTGAGGTTTCTGCTGCTCATTATTTGGAAGTGGCAACGATACTTCGCGATAATCCTGAATTTCATTTTGAGCAATTAATTGATTTGTGTGGCGTCGATTACAGTGATTATGCGGATGGTACTTGGAGTGGCCCCCGTTTTGCAGTGGTCAGTCATCTTTTATCGATTCAACATAATTGGCGTTTGCGTTTACGCGTTTTTGCTACAGACAATGATTACCCTCTGCTTGCATCGATGGCGCCGATTTGGAATTCGGCCAATTGGTTTGAGCGTGAAGCGTTTGATTTGTTCGGTATTTTGTTTGAGGGGCATGAAGATTTACGTCGCATTCTGACTGATTACGGTTTTATTGGACATCCTTTTCGCAAAGATTTTCCTATTTCAGGAAACGTGGAAGTGCGTTATGACCCCGAACTGAAAAGAGTGGTGTATCAGCCCGTCACCATTGATCCGCGCGAAGTAACGCCCCGCGTGATTCGCGAAGAACAGTATGGAGGCCTCAAGTAAGAGGACATCTCCATGGCTGAAATTAAAAATTACACCCTCAACTTTGGCCCTCAGCATCCGGCTGCCCATGGCGTTTTACGTTTAGTGCTCGAATTAGATGGTGAGGTGATTCAACGGGCTGATCCGCATATTGGTTTATTGCATCGTGCCACTGAGAAGTTAGCCGAAACACGCACTTGGATTCAAAACGTCCCTTATATGGATCGTTTGGATTACGTATCGATGATGGTCAATGAGCACGCTTATGTGATGGCGATTGAAAAATTATTGGATATCGAAGTGCCTGTGCGTGCACAGTACATTCGTGTGCTGTTTGATGAGTTAACGCGCCTCCTAAATCATTTGCTATGGGTTGGTTGTCATGGTCTCGATGTTGGGGCCATGGCGATTTTCTTGTACGCCTTTCGCGATCGCGAAGAAATTTTTGATATGTACGAAGCAGTATCAGGCGCACGGATGCACGCTGCTTACTATCGTCCAGGCGGGGTTTATCGCGATTTGCCAGACTCGATGCCGCAATATGCACCGTCGAGTGTTCGGAGTAAAGCTGCAGTAAATCGTTTAAATCAAAATCGTGAAGGCTCTTTACTCGATTTTATTGAGGATTTTGCCAATCGCTTTGATGAGCACGTGGATGAGTACAACAATCTATTAACCGATAACCGAATTTGGAAACAACGTTTAGTCGGGATTGGTGTAGTTTCGCCTGAGCGCGCTTTGCAACTGGGTTTTACTGGACCGATGTTACGTGGCTCTGGAGTTGAGTGGGATTTACGTAAGAAGCAACCTTATGAGGTTTACGATCGCCTTGATTTTGATATTCCCGTTGGCGTGAATGGCGATAGTTATGACCGTTATTTGGTACGGATGGAAGAAATGCGCCAATCGAATCGCATTATTAAACAATGTATTGCTTGGTTGCGAACTCATTCCGGACCAGTGATGTCGGATAACCATAAAGTGACTCCACCACATCGAGTTGATATGAAAACCAATATGGAAGAGTTAATCCATCATTTCAAATTATTCACCGAAGGGATTCATGTTCCGGCGGGCGAGGCGTATGCCGCCGTGGAGCATCCCAAAGGTGAGTTTGGAATCTATTTGATTTCCGATGGAGCTAATAAACCGTACCGTTTAAAAATTCGTGCGCCGGGTTTTGCCCATTTAGCTGCGATGGATGAAATGTCGCGCGGTCATATGATTGCAGATGCAGTCACTATTATTGGCACACAAGATATTGTGTTTGGTGAGATTGATCGTTAAGGCTTTTACATTATGTCTATCTTATCCGCTAAAACCCGCACTGAAATTGATCGCAATATTGCGAAGTTTCCACCTGAGCAAAAACAGTCTGCTGTGATGGCCTCTTTAATTGCAGCCCAAGATGAATATGGTTGGGTTTCCCCCGAAATCATTGCTGAGGTTGCCGCCATTTTAGAAATGCCCCGAATTGCAGTAGAGGAAGTCGCTACTTTCTACAATATGTACAACACTAAAAAGATCGGTCAATTTAAATTGGTGATTTGTACCAATCTACCCTGCCAATTAATGCGCGGCGAGGATGCTGCTCAGTACTTGAAAAAGAAATTGGGAATTGGATTTAATGAAACTACCCCTTGCGGCACTTTCACCTTAAAAGAAGGTGAGTGCATGGGGGCTTGCGGTGATTCTCCAGTCATGTTGGTAAACGATAAGCGGATGTGTAGCTTTATGAGTCACGACAAGATTGATGCTTTATTGGAGGAATTAACAGCACAGGCAAAATCATCAGGAGTGAGGGCATGAGCACCAGTTTGCATAACCGCCATATCAACCCCTTAATTCTTGCGGGCTTAAGCGAAAATGCTTGGCATTTGAAAGACTATGAAGCGCGCGGTGGTTATCACCAGTTGCGCCGTATCTTGAACGAAAAAATTACCCCCGATGCGGTGATTGCCGAATTAAAAGCAGGCGTATTGCGTGGTCGAGGTGGCGCAGGCTTCCCAACAGGCTTGAAGTGGAGTTTCATGCCCAAGAATTACGCTGGCCAAAAATATTTAGTTTGCAATAGCGATGAAGGCGAGCCTGGAACATTTAAAGATCGTGACATCATGCGCTATAACCCGCATGCTTTGATTGAGGGCATGATCATTGGTGCCTATGCCATGGGTATTACCGTTGGTTATAACTACATTCATGGTGAAATTTGGGATATCTATCAGCGTTTTGAAGAGGCTTTAGAAGAAGCCCGTGTTGCTGGCTATTTAGGCGACCGGATCATGGGCAGTGAATTCAATTTTCAATTACATGCTGTGCCCGGTTGGGGTGCTTATATTTGCGGTGAAGAAACTGCCTTACTTGAATCGCTCGAAGGTAAAAAAGGTCAGCCCCGTTTTAAACCGCCATTCCCTGCGGGATTTGGTTTGTATGGTAAACCCACTACGATTAACAATACCGAAACCTTTGCTGCAGTTCCATTTTTATTTGCAGTAGGTGCTGAAAAATATTTACAAATGGGCAAGCCCAATAATGGGGGCACTAAAATATTTTCGGTTTCGGGCGATGTGGTGTATCCCGCTAATTATGAAGTTCCTTTGGGGACGCCATTTTCTGAGTTATTAAAGTTAGCTGGCGGTATGCGCGGTGACAAACAGTTAAAAGCCGTGATCCCCGGCGGTTCTTCGGCTCCTGTGATTCCCGCTGCGATGATGATGGATTTAACCATGGATTACGACTCGATTTCAAAAGCGGGTTCGATGCTGGGTTCGGGTGCGGTGATTGTGATGGATGAGACTCGTTGTATGGTGCGTTCATTACTGCGCCTGTCGTATTTTTATCATGAAGAATCCTGTGGACAGTGCACGCCATGCCGCGAGGGTACCGGTTGGTTGTGGCGCATTGTGAATCGAATTGAGCATGGTCAGGGGCGCCCCGAAGATTTGGATTTATTACGTGACGTTGCCAATAATATTCAGGGCCGCACTATTTGCGCCTTGGGTGATGCCGCAGCGATGCCAGTGCAAGGGATGTTGAAGCATTTTATGCATGAGTTTGAGTACCACGTTGAGCATCAGCATTGCATGGTGGCTTCAGAGCCTGCTTTGGCGTAATTTTGAAGAGCATATCGCGGAATTAATACAGGAATAAATCACAGTGAGCATGGTTGAGATTGAAATCGATGGCAAAGCAGTAGAGGTGCCGCAGGGTTCGATGGTGATGCACGCCACGAATAAAATCGGTACGTATGTCCCCCATTTTTGCTATCACAAGAAACTCTCGATTGCTGCTAATTGTCGGATGTGTTTGGTTGAAGTAGAAAAAGCGCCAAAGGCATTGCCTGCCTGTGCAACCCCCGTTACGGCAGGTATGAAGGTCTTTACCCATTCTGAAAAAGCAGTCGCTGCGCAAAAATCGGTGATGGAGTTTTTACTAATCAATCATCCTTTAGATTGTCCGATTTGTGATCAAGGCGGCGAGTGCCAATTACAGGATTTAGCGGTGGGTTATGGTAAATCAAGCTCTCGTTATCAAGAAGAAAAGCGCGTGGTCTTTCATAAGAATGTCGGCCCCTTAATTTCGATGGAAGAGATGACGCGGTGTATCCATTGCACCCGTTGCGTACGCTTTGGTCAAGAGGTCGCTGGCGTGATGGAATTGGGGATGGTAAATCGCGGTGAGCATTCTGAAATTACGACCTTTGTGGGTCAAACCGTCGATTCCGAGTTATCGGGCAATATGATTGATATTTGTCCAGTAGGCGCTTTAACAAGCAAGCCATTTCGATATGCGGCGCGAACCTGGGAATTAGTTCGTAAACGTTCTGTGAGCCCGCACGACAGTTTAGGCGCCAATACGGTTACTCAAGTTAAAGCCAATCGTGTGATGCGTGTGGTGGCCCGTGAAAATGAGAGTATTAATGAATGTTGGATTAGTGATCGAGATCGTTTTGCATACGAGGGCTTAAATCATTCGGAGCGATTGACTACGCCGATGGTCAAACAAGATGGCAAATGGTTAGAGACCGATTGGCAATCCGTTTTAGATTATGTGAGCCGTTCACTAAAAACCATTGGCACTGAGCAGGGTGGAACTGCCTTAGCAGCATTAGCCCATCCTATTTCGAGCGTTGAAGAATTGTATCTATTGCAGAAATTAATGCGTAGTTTAGGTTCAGATGCGATTGAAACACGTTTGCGTCAAAGTGATGTTCGTGGTGCCGCGATGGCGCCTTGGTTGGGAATGCCGATTGCTGAAATCAATCAATTGAACCAGATTTTTATAATCGGTAGCTTTTTACGAAAAGATCAGCCTATCTTGGCTGCGCGCATTCGGACTGCTGCTCAAAAAGGCTTGAAGGTCCATCGCATTGATGCGGGTGGTGATGATTGGTTAATGCGGATTGCGAATTCGGCTAAAGCTGCTCCAAGCCAGTGGGTCTCGATGCTTAGCCAAGTAGCACTGGTGCTTGCAAAAACAAAATCAGTGAATCCTCCTGTGGGCATCGATACGCAACTCAGTATTAGCGCTTCTGCACAACATATCGCAGATGCTTTACTTATTTCTGATCAGACCAAAGCGATTTTCTTAGGTTCCGCAGCGATCTCGCATCCACAAGCAGCAGATTTGCACATCTTGACGCAATTTATCGCTGAGCAAAGTGGTGCGCGTTTTGGATTCTTGTTGGATGGCGGTAACGCAGTCGGCGCACATTGCGTTCAAGCTATATCCTCAATCGCGAACGGCGGAGTGGATTCTATTTTGAATGGCAAAGCTAAAGCTTTGGTTCTTTTGAATATCGAACCCTCATACGATTTACCCAATCCTCAAAGAACGCGTGCCGCCTTGAGCCAGGCAGATACCGTGATTGCGATGAGTGCGTTTACAAGCCCTGATTTGTTAGAGTTAGCCGACGTTCTTTTGCCCATTACGCCGTATAGCGAAACGGTTTCAACCTTTATCAATATCGAAGGTAAGGTGCAAACCGTTCAGCCTACAGTGAAGCCTTTAGGTGATGCCAGACCAGCTTGGAAGGTGATTCGCGCTTTAGGTAGTTTGTTGGAATCACCCGGGTTTCTTTATAACTCAGCTGAAGAGGTATTGGGTGATGCGATTGCAAAACCAATTGAGCAGATCGTTAACAATCAGTTCACAGCTGAAATGCGTTTGAGTACTTCTTTGACCCAGAGTAACGCTAGCGTCGAGCGAATCAGTGATCTTCCGATATATTCTTCTGATGCAATTGTGCGGCGCGCTGCAGCCTTGCAATTAACGCGTGATGCTAAACAAGCGATGAAAGTAGGTTTAGGCACTCAATTATTTACTCAATTTAATTTAAAAGAAGGCGACTTAATTCAGTTAGCGCAGGAGGGCAGCGCGATTCAAGTGCCAGTTACCTTAGAGAGCAATTTAGCCGATGGGGTGGTGCGCGTTTCTGCTGGCGGTGAGATTGCTGCTCAATTGGGTGCAATGTTTGGTCCCGTGACTATTTCACCTGTAGTGAGGGGCTCGGTATAAATGCTTGCTGATTTAATCCAAACCATTACCGCTCAAGGCGAGGCTTTGTTTGGATCTGCTTGGCCTTTAGTTTGGACGCTCATCAAAATCGTGATTATTGTCCTTCCTATGTTTGGAGCGGTTGCCTACTTAACTTTATGGGAACGTAAATTAATTGGTTGGATGCACATTCGTTTAGGACCTAATCGAGTCGGTCCCCTTGGTTTATTACAACCGATTGCAGATGCTCTGAAGCTCTTATTAAAAGAAATTATCTCGCCTGCACGAGCGAATAAAGGCTTATTTATTATTGCGCCGATTATGGTGATTACTCCTGCCTTTGCGGCATGGGCCGTGATTCCATTTCAAGCGGAAATGGTATTGGCCGATGTGAATGCGGGACTTTTGTATGTGATGGCAATTTCTTCGGTGGGTGTTTATGGCGTTATTTTGGCTGGTTGGGCGTCGAATTCAAAATACCCCTTTTTGGGTGCGATGCGAGCTTCAGCGCAAATGATTTCGTATGAAATTGCGATGGGATTCGCCTTAGTTACTGTATTAATGGTGGCAGGGTCTTTAAACTTAAGCGCGATTGTGCGCAGCCAAGAAGCTGGTTTATTTGCTTCTTATGGCTTGAATTTCTTATCTTGGAATTGGTTGCCGCTTTTGCCGATGTTTGTGATTTACTTTATCTCGGGAGTTGCAGAAACCAATCGCCATCCTTTTGATGTGGTCGAAGGGGAGTCCGAGATCGTTGCAGGTCATATGGTCGAATATTCAGGCATGGCTTTTGCACTCTTCTTTTTGGCTGAATACGCCAATATGATCATGATTGCTGCTATGGCCTCGATTTTATTTTTAGGCGGTTGGTTGCCGATTCTCGATTTGCCTATCTTGCGCGATATTCCGGGTTTCTTTTGGTTGTTTGCTAAAACGTTTTTCTTGTTGTCTTGCTTTATTTGGTTAAGAGCTACTTTGCCACGTTATCGCTATGACCAAATTATGCGATTAGGTTGGAAGGTGTTTATTCCGCTGACCGTATTTTGGGTCGTCGTTGTCGGCGGATGGATTTTATCGCCATGGAATATTTGGGGCTGACGCTTAATAAGGAACAGGATGTTTAAAAAAATTGCTCAATTTCTAAATAGTTTGATGCTCAAAGATGTGTTTACTGGGATGCGAATTACTGGGCGTTATCTCTTTAAAGACAAGATTACAGTGCAGTATCCCGAAGAGAAAACCCCGTTATCTCCCCGTTTTCGGGGCTTACACGCCCTTCGTCGTTACCCGAATGGGGAAGAGCGTTGCATTGCCTGCAAGTTATGCGAAGCCGTATGCCCCGCCTTAGCTATTTCAATTGAATCGGATCAGCGCGAGGATGGTACACGCAGAACCACTCGTTATGACATTGATTTAACCAAGTGTATCTTCTGTGGTTTCTGTGAGGAGGCTTGCCCTGTTGATGCGATTGTTGAAACGAATATTTTTGAATACTTTGGTGATAAACGCGGCGATTTGTATTTCACTAAAGATATGTTGTTGGCAGTAGGCGATCAGTACGAAAAAGAGATTGCTGCTAATCGCACTAAAGACGCACCTTATCGGTAATCCATTCAGTATGACTCTAGACCCAAGCACTATTTTTGCCGTTTTCTTTTACGCCTTTGCGGGCGTATTGGTTGTTTCTGCTTTGCGAGTGATCACGTCTGCCAACCCCGTCAATGCCGCCTTATTTTTGGTACTCGCCTTTTTCTCTGCAGCGGGTATTTGGATGTTACTGAGAGCCGAATTTTTAAGCTTAGCATTGGTTTTGGTTTATGTGGGCGCGGTCATGGTCTTATTTATTTTCGTGGTGATGATGTTAGATTTAGATTTGGCTCATCTGCGGCGTGACTTTAAGCAATATCTACCGATTGCATTTTTAATGGGCGCCGTCATTATTTTAGAAATATCAATTGTCTTAATTCGTAGTTTTATTGGAACTAGTACCCCAGTTCAGGTTCTGCCCGAACCGATCGCCGCAAATAATACCCAAGCCTTAGGCTTCTTTATTTTTACCGATTATTTATTTGCTTTTGAAATTGCCGGTGTTATTTTGTTGGTGGCTATTATTGCTGCGGTAGCGTTGACTCTACGTAAGCGCAAAGATACAAAGGCGCAAAATATTAGTGAGCAAGTTGCTGTTCAATCTCGCGAGCGGATGCGGATTGTTCCCATGTCGAGCGACATGGGCGCAAAGCAAACCAAAGATTCGAATTCAGGTGCGGACAAGTAAGATGACCATTACACTCGCTCATTATCTAGTTCTCAGCGCCATTTTATTTGCCACGAGCGTGGTTGGTATTTTTTTAAATCGCCGCAATGTGATTGTCTTATTAATGGCGATTGAATTGATGCTGCTATCGGTCAATTTGAATTTCGTCGCTTTTTCTTATTTTTTAGGCGATATGGCAGGTCAAGTATTCGTGTTTTTCATTATGACGGTAGCTGCGGCTGAAGCAGCAATCGGTTTGGCTATTTTGGTGGTCTTGTTCCGCAAGACTGACACCATTAATGCTGAAGATCTAGACCACTTAAAAGGCTAACTCAGGGTGAATAGGTAAGAATTCATGGAATCCAGCTTAACAATCCAGCACCTCATTGCGATTCCCCTAGCGCCTTTAATCGGTTCGATTTTGGCTGGCTTTTTAGGCACTCGCTTTTTAGGCAATCGCATTGGGCGGGTTGCCTCACAAAGCCTGACGATTTTAGGGGTAGCGTTGGCTTGCGTCTTATCTTGCTGGGTATTGTGGCAAGTACAAAATGGTTTTTATTTCAATGGTCCAGTTTATACCTGGATGAAATTAGGTGAGCTTAGTTTAGAGATTGGCTTTTTAATTGATCCGCTCACTGCGATGATGATGGTGGTGGTCACTTTTGTATCGCTAATGGTTCATATTTATACGATTGGTTATATGGCGGGAGAAGAGGGCTACAACCGATTCTTTGCTTATATCTCCTTATTTACCTTTGCCATGCTGATGTTGGTGATGAGCAATAACCTGTTGCAACTGTTCTTCGGTTGGGAGGCAGTCGGTGTCGTTTCATATTTGTTAATTGGCTTTTATTTTGATCGCCCCTCAGCCGTATTTGCCAATATGAAAGCTTTCATAGTTAATCGGGTAGGCGATTTTGGTTTTATTTTAGGCATTGGACTCTTGTTGGCTGCTACCGGCTCATTAAATTACAGCGATATCTTTGCGCAAAATTCGACCTTAGCAACTCAAGTTCTCCCTGGAACTAATTGGAATTTGTTAACCGTGATTTGCATTTGCTTATTTATTGGTGCAATGGGCAAGTCAGCACAATTTCCATTGCATGTCTGGTTGCCCGATTCGATGGAAGGGCCAACACCCATTTCTGCTTTAATTCATGCCGCAACCATGGTTACAGCCGGTATTTTTATGGTGGCTAGAATGTCGCCATTATTTGAGTTGTCAGATGCCGCTTTGAGTTTCATTTTGGTTATTGGATCGATTACCGCTTTGTTTATGGGCTTTTTGGGGATTGTGCAAAACGATATTAAACGCGTCGTGGCTTACTCAACTCTTTCGCAACTGGGTTATATGACCGTGGCTTTAGGTGTGTCCGCTTATCCGATTGCTATTTTTCATTTGATGACGCACGCATTCTTTAAGGCCTTGCTATTTTTAGGCGCGGGTAGTGTGATTTTAGGAATGCACCATGAGCAAGATATGCGCAAAATGGGTGGTCTTTGGAAGTACATGCCTTTATCTTGTTTCATGATGTTAATCGGTTCTTTATCCTTGGTCGGTACGCCATTCTTCTCGGGTTTTTATTCTAAAGATTCGATTATTGAAGCAGTCTCTGCCAGTCATTTAACGGGCTCAGGTTTTGCCTATTTTGCGGTGATGGCAAGTGTTTTCGTAACCGCTTTATATTCATTCCGTCTTTATTTTTATGTATTTCATGGCAAAGAGCGTTTTGGTCACGAAGTGCATGATGCCCATCATTCTGATGCTCATGATGAGCATACGCATCATGGCCTTGCCCCTGGTCAAAAGCCGCACGAGTCACCTTGGGTAGTCACTTTGCCGTTAATTGCTTTGGCAATTCCTTCGGTATTGATTGGTTATTACACGATTGAGCCGATGTTGTTTGGCAACTTTTTTGGCGATTCTATTTTTATTGATCTATCGCGACACCCCGCCATGGAAGAATTGGTTACTGAGTTTCATGGTCCCGTTGCGATGGCGATTCACGCATTCACATCGCCCGTGTTAGCGCTTTTGCTTGCGGGCGTGTTAGTTGCGGCAATCGCCTATCTTTGGTTTACCCAGTTACCTGAAATCATCGCCCGTATTTTTGCGCCAGTAAAGAAACTGCTGGATAACAAATATTATTTAGACGATTTAAATCAATGGGTATTTGCTAAAGGCGCATTGTGGATTGGCGGTGGTTTGTGGAAGCAAGGCGATCAACGCTGGATTGATGGTTTTATAGTAAATGGCAGTGCTCTTTTGGTGGGGCGTTGCTCAGCAGTGATTCGTCGCTTGCAGTCTGGCTATTTGTATCACTATGCATTCGCGATGATTTTGGGCCTAGCTGCTTTATTAGCTTGGGTTATTTATAGCTATTTGCGGATAAACCCGTTTATTTAATCACGCGCCAAATATGATTCTCTCTCTTTCAATCTGGCTTCCGATTGCATTTGGTTGCCTAATTCTGCTGGTAGGTTCAGAGCAGCGTTCTAAAGGCACTCGGTATTTGGCCTTAATTGGCTCAGCGATTAGTTTTTTAGTGACCTTGCCCTTGTTAACGGGGTTTGATTTAGCGAATCCTGGCATGCAGTTTGTTGAAAAGGTAAGTTGGATACCGCGTTACGATATTAATTATTACTTAGGTGTTGATGGCATCTCAGTGTGGTTTATTGTATTAACCGCCTTCATTAATTTAATTGTCGTGATTGCAGCATGGGAAGTAATTACCGAAAAGGTATCTCAGTACTTTGCTGCATTTCTGATTTTGGCAGGCTTAATGATCGGGGTATTCGCTGCCCTTGATGGTTTATTGTTCTATGTCTTTTTCGAGGCGACTTTGATCCCGATGTACATCATTATTGGGGTGTGGGGCGGCAAGAATCGCATTTATGCTGCCTTCAAGTTTTTCTTATATACCCTGATGGGTTCATTACTAACCCTAGTCGCTATCTTGTATCTCTATAACGCGAGCAACTCGTTTGAAATCCTTCAGTGGCATCAGACCAAACTGGATATTGTTGAGCAAATTTTATTGTTCTTTGCCTTCTTTATGGCTTTTGCAGTCAAGGTTCCGATGTGGCCTTTGCATACTTGGCTACCGGATGTTCACGTGGAAGCGCCGACTGGTGGATCAGTCGTTTTGGCAGCCATTATGTTGAAACTGGGCGCTTATGGCTTTTTGCGTTTCTCCTTACCAATTACCCCTGATGCCAGTTTATTGCTAGGCCCAGTTGTTATTTTCTTATCTTTGGTTGCGGTGATTTACGTTGGTTTGGTCGCGATTGTTCAGCAGGACATGAAAAAATTAGTCGCTTATTCATCGGTGGCGCATATGGGTTTTGTAACGCTTGGCTTCTTTGTATTTAGCCCCCTTGGCATTGAGGGCGGTATCGTACAAATGATTTCACATGGTTTTATATCGGGAGCCATGTTCTTGGCGATTGGCGTTTTATATGAACGCATGCATACCCGTCAAATTGCAGATTACGGCGGTGTGGTCCAAACCATGCCTCAATTTACCGCCTTTGCTATTTTCATGGCCTTAGCCAACTGCGGCTTACCTGCGACCTCGGGTTTTGTCGGTGAATTTATGGTGATCTTGGCGGCAGTCGATTATGACTTTCTGATTGGTTTGTTAGCGGCAACAGCACTGATGTTAGGCGCCGCTTATTCCTTGTGGATGGCTAAACGGGTTTTCTTTGGGCCGATTGTTCATCAACCCGTTAAAGAATTAGTCGATTTAAATGCCCGCGAATTTTTATTATTTAGCGCTTTATCTTTATGTGTTTTATGGATGGGGGTTTATCCTAAACCTTTCACCGACATTATTCATCCTGCTGTCATTCAGTTATTACAGCATGTGGCGATTAGCAAAATTTAAGTTTAGGTAAAAAATGGAACTCGTCGATTTTATTGCTGTGATGCCCGAGTTAGTTCTTCTAACGGTAGCCTGTATTTTGCTATTACTCAGTACTTTTGTCCGAGAGGAAATAAAACAAAGCGATGCTTTAGACGCTTTTGATACTCCCCGCGCCGCCAGCATGGTATTTACCGGCGCTTGTCTAGTATTAATTTTTTTGGGCAGTGTTTTCTTTTATCGGATTTCAGATTTGCCTTATACCGCGATGAGTGGTTTATTTCAAGCGGATGCGATTGCGAATGTATTAAAAGGCTGCTCCTGTTTCGCCTTATTAATTAGCCTGATTTACTCCAAACAATATTTGCAAGACCGCGGTTTATTCCGCCCCGATTTTATTGTTTTGAGTTTGTTTGCTTTATTAGGGCAGTTGGTTTTAATTTCAGGCGCTAATCTGCTAACCCTTTATCTGGGTCTTGAGTTGATGGCTTTATCGACCTATGCCTTGGTTGCAATGCGTCACAGCGATGCCTTGAGTTCCGAGGCAGCAATGAAGTATTTTGTTTTGGGCGCTTTAGCTTCTGGTTTCCTGCTCTATGGTATCTCGATGATTTATGGTGTCACTGGATCGCTCGATCTGCTGGAGATTTTCCGAACTGTATTAGATCCGCGGATTAATCATTTGGTCTTGGCATTTGGTTTGGTCTTTATTGTTTCTGGGTTAGCCTTTAAGTTAGGGGCGGTTCCTTTTCATATGTGGGTTCCCGACGTTTATCAAGGAGCGCCAACAGCAGTCACATTATTAATTGCAGCAGCACCTAAGCTGGCTGTTTTTGCATTAATGTTCCGTTTATTGGTCAATACCTTATTACCTTTGTTAGGCGATTGGCAGCCCATGCTGATGATTCTGGCGGTTTTATCCTTGATTATCGGTAACGTGACTGCGATTGCACAGACTAATTTGAAGCGGATGTTAGCTTACTCGGCGATTGCCCAAATGGGTTTTGTTTTATTGGGCATGCTGTCGATATTTGATGATCACGCCTATAGTGCGGCAATGTTTTATGTGATTACTTATGTATTAACCACCCTGGGAACCTTTGGATTCTTGATGGTGTTGTCGCGCAGCGATTTTGATTGTCAAACATTAGACGATTTAAAGGGTTTAAATCGTAAGCATCCTCGATTTGCATTGATTGGTCTAGTGATGATGTTCTCTTTAGCTGGGATTCCCCCCACAGTGGGCTTTGCCGCCAAATTATCTGTTTTAGAGGCTTTGGTTGATGCCGAGATGACTTGGCTAGCCGTGTTAGCCGTGATCACTTCGTTGATCGCCGCTTTTTATTATTTGCGGGTTGTGAAAGTCATGTATTTTGATGAGCCGATAGGGGAGCATCGTGTGACTGGCTCAGTCTTGGCTCGCAGTATTTTGGGTCTAAACGGAATTGCTGTTCTCGTTTTAGGCATATTCCCGGCATCCTTAATGGCGCTTTGCCTCGATACGATGCGCCGGACCTTGATGGGATCCTAAATTTTATTATGAGCAATAAGTCAATCCACGATTTAGAAGCGGGCGATGCCCACTTAGTTGAGAAGCGCATCTCGGGCGAAGATATTTACGATGGCATCTTTCTTAAAATGAAACGCGATACAGTCGCATTGCCAGATGGTCAAGAAGCAGTTCGCGAATATTTAGTTCATCCCGGTGCGGTAGCAATTCTGGCTGTATTCGATGACGGCCGAGTTTTGCTAGAGCGTCAGTATCGCTATCCGATTGCCCAATCGGTGATTGAAATTCCTGCTGGCAAATTAGAGCTCGGTGAGGATCCCTTATTGTGCGCTAAAAGAGAGTTGGAAGAAGAGACGGGTTACACCGCACAGCGCTGGAGCCGAATTCGACGGATTTATCCCGTGATTTCATACTCGACTGAATTTATTGATATTTACTTGGCCGAGGGTCTTCAGGCTGGCAAAGCGCATTTGGACGCTGAAGAATTTTTAGATGTCTTCGCTGCTCCCTTTGAGGATGTATTGGCGTGGGTTGAGTCAGGACGTATTTTTGACGTTAAAACGATTATTTCTTGTTATTGGCTGGCGCGGCATCGACAGGGACTTTTAAAGGCTTAAAAGAGGGCCAATCGCCTTATTTCTAAGGTTTGGACTTGAATTTACCAATATCGTCCATAATTAATACTCATGAAAGTCTATAACTTAGCTTGCCCTTTAGACCACCGTTTTGAAGGTTGGTTTGTTTCCGAGGATGACTGCCTCAGTCAACAGACCTCGGGGGCTTTAATTTGTCCGATTTGCGACAGTGGCGAGATTACTCGCTTACCCTCGGCGCCTCATATTGCGAAAACGAGTAACTCGAATGAATTAGCTCAGGTCAAAAGCGGCGCTATGGCAGTTTCGGGGCACGATCATTCGCAAGTTGAAAAACAAATGCAAGCAACGCTGATGAAGGCAATGCGTGATCTGATGGTTCGCTCTGAAGATGTTGGCCCGGCATTTGCCGAAGAGGCGAGAAAAATACATTACCAAGAAGCCCCCGAGCGCAGCATTCGTGGTCAAACCACCTCAGACGAGGCACAAGCACTGCGCGAAGAGGGGATCAATGTATTTGCTTTGCCTGAAATCCCCGCATTGAAAACGACGCTACAGTAATTCTTTAGTTACGGTATTCCAACTTCTTATTTCGAGGTAGGCATTACAAATTCAGCGCCTTTGGAAATACTTTCAGGCCAACGCTGCATCACGCTCTTTTGCTTGGTATAGAATCGCACACCTTCTTTGCCATAAGCATGGGTGTCGCCAAACAAGGAACGCTTCCAACCCCCAAAGCCATGCCAAGCCATCGGAACGGGAATCGGCACATTAATACCAACCATACCGACTTGAACGCGCCGTGCAAATTCACGGGCAATGTTGCCATCGCTAGTAAAGCAAGCCACGCCATTACCAAATTCATGTGCATTGACTAAATCGAGTGCTTGCGTGAAATTCGGGACGCGCACACAGGATAAGACTGGACCGAAAATTTCTTCTTTATAAATAGTCATATCGGCAGTGACATCATCAAACAAAGTGCCGCCTAACCAAAAACCGTGTTCAAGTCCAGCTACTTTCAAACCACGCCCATCCACCAACAGTTTGGCACCGCCTGCCACCCCTTTTTCGATATAACCTGTAATCCGCTCAAGAGCCGCTTTAGTGACAATCGGACCCATCTCGGCATCGAGTTCCATGCCATTTTTTATTTTTAATGTTTTAGTGCGCTCAATTAATTTGGGCATGATTTTATTGGCCGCATCGCCCACCAACACTGCTACAGAAATGGCCATACAACGCTCACCAGCTGAGCCGTAGGCAGCGCCAATGAGGGCATCAATCGATTTGTCGATATCGGCATCTGGCATGATGACCATATGGTTCTTGGCACCTCCCAAAGCTTGAACGCGTTTACCAAAATGGGCGCCACGTTCATAAATATAATTGGCAATCGGGGTTGATCCAACAAAACTAATTGCGCGCACATCGGGATTTTCTATTAAGGCATCCACCGCTTCTTTATCGCCTTGGACCACATTAAATACGCCATCTGGCAAGCCTGCTTCTTTTAATAATTTAGCCAGTAATAAAGAGGCAGATGGATCAGTAGGACTTGGTTTCAAAATAAAGGTATTGCCACAGGCAATAGCGAGAGGGAACATCCACATCGGAACCATCACAGGAAAATTAAAAGGCGTTACTCCTGCAACCACTCCTAAGGGCTGACGCATCACCCAGTTATCAATATCGGTTGAGACTTGTTCGGTGTAATCACCCTTGAGTAATTCGGGAATGCCAGTCGCAAATTCTAAAATTTCGATACCCCGAGTTACTTCTCCTTGCGCGTCAGTAAATACTTTGCCATGTTCGGCGGTAATGATCGCGGCGAGTTCATCGCGATGTTGATTGAGAAGATCTAAGTATTTAAATAAAATGCGAGCACGACGCAGTGGGGAGGTCTGACCCCAGGATTGAAAGGCGCTTTGAGCAACTTGAACCGCTTGATCAACATCAGCACGACTGGCGAGTGCCACACGACGTGCAACCGTGCCTTTGGCTGGGTTATAGACATCGGCATAGCGGGTTTGCTGCGGCAGGGTATTTTTTCCGTTAATGTAATGGCCAATATCTTCTTTAATTTCAAAGGCTTGCGGTGCATTCATGGGTATTTTTTTCCCTTTATCCGAGTTTCACAAACTAAATGGGCAGATCGCTAAAATAACAGCTTAACTGAATTTAGTCCTTGCCCCCCTTTTTTGGAAAAACCGCCACCATGAGCCTTTTGTTTACCCCCTTAGAATTATCTTCACCCCGTGGCTCTTTAAAGCTATCCAATCGAATTGTGGTGGCGCCAATGTGTCAGTATTCGGCCGAGAATGGTGAAGCGGGCGATTGGCATTTAATGCATTGGGGAAATTTATTAAATAGCGGCGCAGGACTTTTTATTATTGAAGCCACTGCAATTAGTCCAGAAGCGCGCATTACACCCCGTTGTTTAGGTTTATGGGACGATCGCACGCACGCCGCATTGGCCGATAAACTAACGCGTGCCCGTGCATTGGCCCCCACCGTTCCAATCATTATTCAGTTAGCCCATGCGGGGAGAAAATCCTCGAGTGCAGTTCCTTGGGATGGCGGTCAATTGCTAGAGCTTGAAAAGGGCGGATGGCATACGAAGGGGCCTTCCTGTGTACCTCATTTAGAAGGCGAGCGCGATCCTCAAGAATTAACTGCCGACGAATTGCAGAAGGTATTGCATGATTTTGTCGAGGCGGCTAAACGTGCAGAAGCGATTGGTATCGATGGAATTGAGTTGCACGGTGCTCATGGCTATTTACTGCATCAATTTTTATCGCCGATTTCGAATCATCGCGATGATCACTATGGCGGTTCTTCAGAAAATCGCATGCGTTTTGTTTTGGAGGTCTTTAGTGCTGTTCGTAAGGTGTTCTCGGGCGTATTAGGAATTCGTTTATCGGCTTCCGATTGGATTGACGGGGGATGGACTGCCGAAGAGTCGATCGAACTCGCTAAGAAATTAAAAGCGTCAGGGGCTGATTTCATTCACGTGTCTTCTGGTGGTATTTCACCTAAACAACAAATTAAGATTGGACCGAATTATCAGGTTCATTTTTCTAAAAAAATTAAAGCAGCATCAGGTTTAACGACGATTGCGGTCGGCTTGATTACGGATCCTCATCAAGCGGAAGCGATTTTGCAAGAGGGTGATGCGGATTTAATTGGCATGGCACGCGCCTTCTTATTTAGACCGCGTTGGGGCTGGGAAGCCGCCGCAGTTTTACAAGGCCAAGTGACTGCTAGTGCACAGTATTGGCGATGCCTACCTAAAGAAGCGCAGAGCGTTTTTGGTCAGGTGAAACTAGGCCAACGTTAATCTGCAGCAAGGTTAGCCCTAGATATTTTTATGCCTGATGCAGTGCGAGGGGATCCGAAAGTTCTCTCGCTAGGGCGTAAGCAACACTTAGCAAGTAGCGATCACGCCCTAAGCCTGCAATCAGTTGAACACCGACCGGTAAACCGCTTGGCCCACTGGTGATAGTTAAGTTAATACAAGGCAAACCCATTAAGGTCCATCCGCGACAGAAAATCGGATCACCTGTTTTTCCAATGCTCGCGGGAGCTTCGCCTATTGCACTTGGTGCGATCAGGACATCTACATCATCGACCAGTAACTGACCAATCGCCTGCCGTGCTATTTGTGCCTGAATCAGAGCTTCGCTATAGTCTTTATAGGAAATAGCATTACCTTCATTAATGATTTGTTTTAATTCGGGGCTAATGAGTTTGCTGTAATGCGTATTTTCAAAGGTAAAGCTTTTGGCTATATCAAATTGCATAATGCGAGTTTGGATTTTTGAAAATTGCGAGCAGGCTTTGGGAATCGTAATATCTTTAACTTTGTTGCTGGCAAACGCATTCGCCGCAAACGCCGCCAAACTTAAAGCAGCCGCAGTTTCTTTTTGTGCTTGCCCCCAATCCCCCGTTTTACAAATGGCCATGCGAGGCCTATTGTCTAGTTTGGAAATTTTGAGTAAGTCGTGGTCGCCTGACATCGCAGCAACACCTAATGCAGCGTCCGATACGGTCTTGCCAAATACACCCAGAGTATCGAGCGAATTCGACATACCTTTGACACCCGAAATACTAATTTTTCCGTAACTGGGTTTGTATCCAACCACACCACAAAAACTGGCGGGGCGAATAATCGACCCCGCTGTTTGACTGCCAGTGGCTAAAGGCACCATGCGATCGGCTACTGCAGCAGCCGAGCCACTCGATGAACCTCCAGGGGTATGGTTGAGCTTATGGGGATTGCAGGTTGGGCCTGGTTTAAAAGTGGCAAATTCGGTGGTGACGGTTTTACCTAAAATGACTCCGCCTTCATGACGCATTAGCGCAACGGCTACCGCATCGCTTTTGGGGTGATTGTCTTTATAGATAGGAGAGCCGTAAGTGGTTGGAAGGTCGTAGGTATCGTAGAGATCCTTCACGCCGATCGGTAAGCCATGCAAAAGACCTTTTACTGCGCCTTTATCGAGTTCCTTAGCCCGTAGAAGAGCTTTTTCTTTGCCGAGGCTAACCCAGGCATGTACTTTGGATTCTCTGCTACCAATGCGATCGAGGCAGGCCAAGAGCAGATCTTCGGCTTTAATTTCGCGACGGGCTAATAAACGGGCTGCTTGGGTGGCGCTCAGGCTTTCTAAATGTTTCATCAGGCTTTTATTAAGAGATAGTGATGTTTGAAGGATAAACCAATTGATGCTGGGTTTGGATTTGGGGAGCCTGATTCAGAAGCCCAGTAAAATCGACGATGAGACCTTTTTAACCTTTTACCTTAGAGACGTAATTCTGATGAATACCAAAAAGCCTGTGCAAAAACCCAAGATTGCGGTGATTCCCGGAGACGGCATTGGCAAAGAAGTCATGCCGGAGGGGGTCAGGGCTTTAGAGGCAGCGGCCTCTAAATTTGGGATTGACTTTCAGTTCGATCATTTTGATTTTGCCAGTTGTGACTATTATCAAAAACACGGCAAGATGATGCCAGATGATTGGTTTGATACCTTAATGCAGTATGACGCAATTTACTTTGGCGCAGTTGGTATGCCCAATATTATTCCTGACCATATCTCGTTATGGGGCAGTTTGATTTTATTTAGACGCAATTTTGATCAGTACGTCAATTTGCGACCCGTTCGTTTATTACCGGGTATTCCATGCCCATTGGCTAATCGCAAACCAGGCGATATCGATTTCTTTGTCGTGCGGGAAAATACCGAAGGCGAATACTCGAGTGTTGGCGGAAGGATGTTTCCTGATACCGACCGTGAATTCGTAATGCAAGAATCGATTTTTACCCGTCAGGGCACCGATCGTATTTTGAAGTTTGCTTACGAATTAGCCCAAAGCCGTCCTAAAAAACATCTGACTTCAGCGACCAAGTCGAATGGAATTGCGATCACGATGCCGTATTGGGACGAGCGGGTTGAAGCTATGTCGAAAAAATATCCTGATGTGAGATCCGATAAATACCATATTGATATTTTGACTGCGCAATTCGTGATGAATCCAGATCGATTTGATGTCGTGGTAGCAAGTAATTTATTTGGCGATATTCTTTCTGATTTAGGGCCAGCGTGCACCGGAACGATTGCGGTTGCTCCTTCGGCCAGTATTAATCCAGAGGGTTTATTCCCATCTTTGTTTGAGCCCGTTCATGGCTCTGCCCCGGATATTTTTGGCAAGATGATTGCGAACCCCATTGGTCAAATATGGAGCGGTTCCTTAATGTTGGATCACTTAGGTTACCCAGAGGCCGGTAAAGCGGTATTTACGGCAATTGAGAAAGTGTTAGCTGCAGGCCCTGCGCATGCACCCTTAACCCCTGATGTGGGCGGTAAGGCAAAGACCGATGATTTAGGTAAGGCGATTGCCGCAGCAATTTAAAACTGTAATCCAAAACGCGATCGGCGGTCTACGCGGTTTTTTCGTTTGAGGATTCGGCCCAAAGCGCCGTTTTCTTGCTGGCTTTAGCGATTTCTTCTAGAACGCGATCATGGGCTAGACAATCTGCTTCGCTAGCGCTTAAGACAATCAAGTCGGTCGGGATGGTGCGACCCTGCTTAGGATTATTCGAATCGACTGAATAGTCAATTAGATCAATGGTTAAATCATCTTGTCCGCGCGTCATTGCTAAATAGACTTCGGCTAGCAATTGAGCATCGAGTAATGCGCCGTGTAAAGTGCGATGTTCGTTGCTAATGGCAAAACGTTCACATAATGCATCTAGCGAATTTCGTTTTCCTGGAAACATGCGTCGCGCATCGATTAAGGTGTCGGTGACTTTATGAACGTGTTGCTCAAAAGCAGGGCGTTTTAATAAGGCAAATTCATTATCCAAAAAACCTAAGTCAAAAGGTGCGTTATGAATAACCACTTCCGCATCGGAAACAAACTCAATAATCTGATCGATAATTTGGCTAAAGAGGGGTTTGTCGGATAAAAATTCTCGTGATAGACCATGAACAGCAAAGGCGCCTTCAGCAACGTCGCGTTCTGGATTGATGTAGTGGTGCAGAGTGCGGCCTGTTTGGCGACGGTTCATCATTTCAATGCAACCGATTTCGATGATGCGATCGCCTGTGGCTGGATTTAGACCGGTTGTTTCTGTGTCGAGAATGATTTGACGCATAACTACAATCTTAAAGCAAAAAGCATTCTGCTTTAAGTACCCTCTAAAATTTCTTTGGGAATATCGAGTGGCCCGTTGCCCGCATATTTATCAAGATACAGATAGATCACAGGGGTAATAAATAAAGTCACAAATTGGGACACAATTAAACCGCCTGCAACGGTAATGCCCAATGGCTGACGAAGCTCGGCACCCGCACCCAGACCAAAGGCAATTGGCAGGGCTCCCATTAAAGCCGCAAAGGTCGTCATCATAATCGGGCGGAAACGCAAAATACAAGCAGTGCGAATTGCTTCAAGAGGGGTCATGCCTTGATTGCGTTGCGCATCTAGCGCAAAGTCAATCATTAAGATAGCATTCTTTTTCACAATACCAATCAGCAGCAGAATACCAATCGTCGCAATGATCGTGAGTTCGAGCCCTGAGGCCCATAGGAAAAGCAGGGCGCCCACTGCAGCAGAGGGTAGGCCTGCCAAAATTGTAATGGGGTGAATATAACTTTCGTAGAGCACGCCTAGCAATACGTAGATTACGCCCAGTGCAGCAATAATTAAGATGAATTGACCCGATTGATTGCTTTTGAAAACTGCGGCATCACCGCCGTAGCTAGTAATGATGCTGGTCGGCAATTTAATTTCTTTGACATAGCGCTCGATCGCATTCGTGGCATCACCTAGAGGGATATCAGGCGCTAAGTTAAACGCAATCGTCACCGCCGGAATTTGCCCTTGGTGATTCACCGCAGTGGGTCCTACTTCGCGACGGAAACTAGCAATGCTTGAAAGTGGTACGAGTTTATCGAGCGCCCGTCCTCGCAAATACACTTTACTTAAGTCGGTTTCAAACTGCCTTTGATCTTCTGCAGTCTCTAGAATTACATAATACGTATTAACGCTGGTATAAATGGTTGAGACTTGTCTTTCACCAAAAGAACTATAAAGCGCTTGGCGAATATCGCCGATAGTAACGCCTGCCAAGGCAGCTTTCTCGCGATC
>JAEMSI010000012.1 GCA_016462905.1 Polynucleobacter sp.
GTGAAGGCGGCCGTACGGTTGGCGCTGGTGTGGTTGCGAAGATTTTGGCTTGAACGTTTTATTGTTTTGTAAAAACTTGGGGATGTTTGTGCTGCAAACATCCTCCGCTCTTTAGATGTATTGATTAACGCGGCAGCACCGCATTGCTCTTTGGAACTATTATGCAAAACCAAAAAATTAGAATTCGTTTAAAAGCATTTGACTATCGTTTAATTGATCAGTCTGCTGCTGAGATTGTGGATACAGCGAAGCGGACCGGAGCAGTTGTTAAGGGTCCTGTGCCTTTGCCAACTCGGATTGAGCGCTTTGATTTTTTACGTTCGCCCCATGTGAACAAAACATCGCGTGATCAGATGGAAATCCGTACACATTTGCGTTTAATGGATATTGTTGATCCAACCGAAAAAACGGTTGATGCTTTGATGAAGTTAGATTTACCTGCTGGGGTTGACGTCGAAATCAAGCTCCAGTAAGGGTTTAAAACTGACTTGCTTGTCAAAAAGTCTTAGCTGAGATAGAATCATAGGCTTTCCGCGATTTGCGGGGTATTTGTAGCAGTTTTGTAGTCAGTTTGCCAAGCAATTTAATGGCAAATTTATAATGTAAGTGCTTGATTTATATAAATAAATTAGGTTTAAATTAATTTCTGCCGGCCAATCGTAGTCGGCGTTGGAGTAAGAATATGAGCTTAGGCTTGATCGGCCGCAAGGTCGGCATGACTCGTCTTTTTACGGATGAAGGGGAATCTATTCCCGTCACCGTGATTGATGTTAGCGACAACCGGGTTGCTCAAATAAAAACCCAGGCTACTGATGGCTATGACGCTGTTCAGTTAGCGCATGGCGTCCGTCGTGCCAGTCGCGTTACCAAACCCATGGCAGGACATTTTGCTAAAGCCGCAGTGATGGCTGGCAATGCTCTTAATGAATTCCAAATTGATTCGGCTAAAGTTGCTGAGTTAAAACCAGGTCAAGTGATTGGTGTCGATGCGTTTGAAGCGGGTCAGAAAGTTGACATTCAAGGCGTATCAATCGGTAAAGGTTACGCTGGAACGATTAAGCGTTATCACTTTGCTTCTGGTCGCGCCAGTCACGGTAATTCACGTTCGCATAACGTACCTGGATCAATCGGTATGGCTCAGGACCCAGGTCGTGTTTTCCCAGGAAAGCGAATGACGGGTCATTTAGGCGATGTCACTCGTACCGCACAAAATTTAGTTATTGCACGTATTGATGCTGAGCGAAGCCTCATCATGGTTAAGGGTGCAGTTCCTGGTGCGCGTGGCGGCAAAGTCATCGTTACTCCTGCGGTAAAAGCATCCGCAGCGGTTAAACCTTCTGCGAAGAAATAAGGAGAGCATCGATGGAAATTAAGCTTCTCCAAGACAACGGACAACTCGGCGCAGGCATACAAGCCTCGCCAGAAGTGTTTGAACGCGAATACAACGAAGCCTTGGTACACCAAGTGGTTGTTGCTTATCAGGCTAACGCACGTAGCGGTAACCGCGCACAAAAAGACCGTGAACAGGTTAAACATACCACCAAGAAACCTTGGCGCCAAAAGGGTACGGGCCGTGCTCGTGCCGGTATGTCTTCTTCCCCGCTTTGGCGCGGAGGCGGCCGGATATTTCCGAACTCACCTGAAGAGAACTTTTCTCATAAAGTGAATAAGAAAATGTATCGCGCTGGTATGAAATCGATCCTCTCGCAGTTGGCTCGCGAAGGAAGATTAAATGTGGTTGATCAATTTAATGTCGATACCCCTAAAACTAAATTGCTTGAGCAAAAAGTAAAAGCAATGGGCTTGGATTCAGTGTTGATTATTGTTGATCAAGTCAGCGAAAATTTATATTTAGCAGCCCGTAACCTACATAAAGTTTCTGTGGTTGAGCCACAACATGCCGATCCATTGTCTTTGGTTCAGTATCAGAAGGTGTTGGTTAGTAAAGCAGCCATTGCCAAAATGGAGGAGTTGCTCAAATGACCCAAACTCGTAAAAACGATCATCGTTTGATGCAGATTTTGCTTGGACCGGTAATTTCGGAAAAAGCAACCATGGTTGCAGAGAAAAACGAACAAGTGATTTTTCAAGTAGCACGTGATGCCAATAAGGCCGATGTAAAGCAAGCAGTTGAGTTGCTTTTCAAAGTACAAGTTGATTCCGTGCAAATCGTCAACCAAAAAGGCAAAGCGAAACGCTTTGGCCGTTTCGAAGGACGCCGTGATCACACTAAGAAGGCCTATGTCAACTTGAAGCCAGGCCAAGAAATTAACTTTGAAGCGGAGGCAAATTAATTATGCCGCTGATGAAAACTAAACCGACCTCACCCGGACGTCGTTCGATGGTGAAAGTGGTTAATCCCGATTTGCACAAAGGAAAACCTTTTGCAGCATTGGTAGAACCACAGTTTCAAAAAGCAGGCCGCAATAACAATGGGCATATCACCACTCGTCATAAAGGCGGTGGTCATAAGCATCACTATCGTATGGTTGATTTCAAGCGCAACGATAAAGATGGTATTGCAGCCAAAGTAGAGCGCCTAGAATACGACCCAAACCGTAGCGCCAATATCGCATTACTTTTATTTGCTGATGGTGAGCGCCGTTACATTATTGCCACTAAAGGTATGACTGTTGGTCAAGCCATCATGAATGGCGCAGAAGCCCCAATCAAAGCGGGCAATAATTTGCCGATTCGTAATATTCCAATTGGAAGCACAATCCATTGCGTAGAAATGTTGCCTGGAAAGGGCGCTCAAATCGCTCGTTCAGCAGGAAGCTCAGCAGTTTTATTAGCACGCGAAGGTGTTTATGGACAAGTTCGTTTGCGCTCGGGTGAGGTACGCCGCATTTTGATCGAATGCCGAGCCACGATTGGTGAAGTTGGCAATGAAGAGCATGGCTTACGTCAAATTGGTAAAGCGGGTGCAACGCGTTGGCGCGGTATTCGCCCCACCGTTCGAGGCGTGGCAATGAATCCAGTAGATCACCCCCATGGTGGCGGTGAAGGTAAAACCGGCGAAGGTCGCGTTCCAGTTTCTCCTTGGGGAACTCCAACGAAAGGCTATCGCACACGTCGCAATAAACGTACCACGACCATGATTGTTCAGCGTCGTCAGAAGCGTTAATCGATAAGGAATTGATACATGACACGTTCAGCTAAAAAAGGCCCATTTTGCGACGCCAACCTAGTCAAAAAGGTTGAGTTAGCACAGGCCAATAAAGATAAGAAGCCCATTAAGACATGGTCACGTCGTTCGACCATTCTTCCTGACTTCATTGGTTTAACAATTGCAGTTCATAACGGTCGCCAACATGTTCCGGTTTATGTTTCAGAAAACATGGTTGGTCATAAACTCGGTGAATTTGCTTTGACTCGGACATTTAAGGGTCACTCTGCCGACAAGAAAGTCGTGAAGAAGTAAGGGGATGATGATGGAAGTAAAAGCTATTCACCGCAGTGCACGTATCTCAGCTCAAAAAACGCGTTTGGTCGCTGACCAAATTCGTGGTTTGCCGATTGCACGTGCCATGAACATTTTAAGTTTCAGCCCAAAAAAAGCTGCCTTCATTATGAAGAAAGTAGTTGAATCTGCGATTGCAAACGCAGAGCACAACAAAGGTGCTGATATTGATGAATTAAAAGTAGCCTCTGTCATTGTCGACAAAGCAACTTCATTAAAACGGTTTACTGCGCGCGCAAAAGGCCGTGGTAATAAGATTGAAAAACAAACTTGTCACATTAGCGTGACCCTAAGTAATTAAGCAAAGAATCAAGGAAAAACATGGGCCAAAAAATAAATCCAACCGGTTTTCGCTTATCCGTAAGCCGTAACTGGACATCGCGTTGGTACGCTAATAGCAATGATTTTGCAAACATGCTCAAAGAAGATGTTGAGGTGCGTAATTATTTAAAGAAAAAACTAAAAAACGCATCCGTTAGCAAAGTAGTGATTGAGCGCCCTGCTAAAACAGCCCGCATTACTATTTATAGTTCACGCCCAGGTGTGGTGATTGGTAAAAAAGGCGAAGATATCGAAGTACTCCGTAAAGAATTACAAAAGCGCATGGGCGTTCCAGTACACGTCAATATTGAAGAGATTCGTAAGCCTGAAGTAGATGCTCAGTTAATTGCCGATTCCATTACACAGCAGTTAGAAAAACGGATTATGTTCCGCCGCGCCATGAAGCGTGCCATGCAAAGTGCCATGCGCTTAGGTGCTCAGGGAATTAAGATTATGTCTTCTGGTCGCTTGAACGGCGCAGAAATTGCGCGCCGTGAATGGTATCGCGAAGGTCGCGTTCCACTTCATACTTTGAAGGCTGACATTGATTACGCTACTTCCGAGGCTGAAACAACCTACGGCATTATTGGTGTGAAGGTTTGGGTTTATAAAGGCGATACCTTAGGTCGTGGTGCTGATATTCAAGTGACACCAGCTGCTACGCCAGTTGAGGCACAGCCTAATAACGATAAGAAAACAGCGCGTCGTGCACCCGCCAAAACAGCGCGTCGCATCGGTGCCGGTGGCGAGACTGCAAAAGCAGACCTCAAGCCAGAAGTCAAAGTTGACACTAAGCCCGCAGTAAAGCGTGTACGCAAAGCGGTGGCCAGCACCGATACTAAGAAAGCAGGAGAGTAAGCATGCTGCAACCGAAACGTCGTAAATATCGTAAAGAGCAAAAAGGCCGAAATACCGGCGTCGCTACCCGCGGTAGTTCAGTATCCTTTGGTGATTTTGGTCTTAAAGCAGTTGGCCGCGGTCGTTTAACAGCTCGTCAAATAGAATCTGCTCGTCGTGCTATGACCCGTCATATTAAGCGCGGTGGCCGTATTTGGATTCGTATTTTCCCAGATAAGCCAATTTCACAAAAGCCAGCCGAAGTTCGTATGGGTAACGGCAAAGGCAACCCAGAGTACTACGTCGCTGAAATTCAACCCGGTAAAGTTTTGTATGAAATGGATGGAGTGGATGAAACCTTGGCGCGCGAGGCTTTTCGCTTAGCCGCATCAAAGTTACCCATTCAAACCACTTTTGTGATTCGCCAAATTGGCGCTTAATCACTATTGAATGCGGAAATAAATAAGATGAAAACGAAAGAACTCCACGCCAAAGACGTGACAGCCCTAAATCAGGAATTGTCCGAACTTTTAAAGACCAGCTTTAAGTTGCGTATGCAAAAGGGCACTCAACAACTCCAAAACACCAGTCAATTGGGACAAGTAAAGCGTGATATTGCACGCGTTAAAACTGTCATCAATCAAAAGACTGTTCAGAAATAATCGGGAAGCGATATGACAGAAATCTCTAAATCTTTAAAACGCACCTTGGTTGGTCGTGTCGTCAGCGACAAAATGAATAAGACCGTAACGGTCGTGGTAGAGCGTCAAGTAAAGCATGCACTTTATGGCAAATACGTTAGCCAATCTAAAAAGTACCATGCTCATGACGAATCAAATCAGTTTAAGACAGGCGATACCGTTGAAATTTCAGAATCTAGGCCAATTTCAAGAACGAAGGCCTGGGTTGTTACGCGTTTAGTTGAGGCGGCAAGAGGTTTATAGAAATTGATTTAGGTAATTTAGCGATTGGACCAAGACCCATTGCCAAGTTAGCTAAAAAAGAGGTAGAATCATGGGCTTACATCAATTTCCCTAAATTAGTCGGAAATAGATGAAAAAGTAGTACGAAGTTACGTTTTGTTAGTAAGTAATTACTTAATCCGGACCTATAGCCACATTGGCTAAAAGTCCATTGACGGAACCAAGACTGACGCCTTAGGCGGTCAAGTTGGTAATTGGAAAATGATTCAAACTGAAAGCAGGTTACAAGTCGCCGATAACACTGGCGCGAGTGAAGTTTTGTGCATTAAGGTATTGGGCGGATCAAAGCGTCGTTACGCCAATATCGGTGATGTCATCAAAGTCAGCGTAAAAGCTGCAGCTCCTCGTGGCCGAGTCAAAAAAGGTGATATCTATAACGCAGTGGTAGTTCGTACCGCTAAGGGCGTTCGCCGCCCAGATGGCTCGTTAATCAAATTTGATGAAAATGCAGCTGTTTTGTTAAATGCCAAATTAGAACCCATTGGCACACGTATCTTCGGACCCGTCACCCGTGAATTGCGCACAGAGCGATTTATGAAGATTGTTTCCCTCGCGCCCGAAGTTATTTAAAGCGCTCATTTAAAACGGTTATTAAGAGGTAGCTATGAAAAAAATTCGTAAGGGCGATAACGTCATCGTTATCACAGGCCGCGATAAAGGCAAGACCGGTACCGTCACTGGTTTTGATGAGAGCAAAGTGATTGTTGAAGGCGTCAATATTTATAAAAAAAATGTGAAGCCTAATCCAAACGAAGGAATTACTGGCGGCATGATTGATAAGACCATGCCTCTGCCAATATCGAATATTGCCTTGGTTGATGCCAACGGTAAAGCTTCGCGCGTAGGCATTAAAGAAGTTGATGGCAAGAAAGTGCGTTTTTTAAAAACCACTGGCGCCACATTAAGCGCATAAGGGTTGGGGAGAAAATATGAGCACCCGTTTACAAGAGCATTACAAAAATACTGTCGTAGCTGGTTTGATGGGCCAATTTGGGTACAAATCGGTTATGGAAGTGCCGCGCATCACCAAGATAACCTTGAATATGGGCTTAGGCGAAGCCGTCAATGACAAGAAAGTAATTGAGCATGCGGTTGGTGATTTAACTAAAGTGGCCGGTCAAAAACCGGTGATTACTAAGGCGCGCAAAGCGATTGCGGGTTTCAAAATTCGTCAAGGTTATCCGATCGGCGCAATGGTTACTCTCCGTGGTGCTCGTATGTATGAGTTCCTCGATCGTTTTATTACCGTTTCTTTACCTCGCGTGCGCGATTTTCGTGGCATTTCGGGAAAAGCATTTGATGGCCGCGGCAATTACAACATTGGCGTTAAAGAGCAAATTATTTTCCCTGAGATTGAGTACGACAAGATCGATGCATTGCGTGGTCTAAATATCAGCATTACAACTACCGCCAAAACAGATGCAGAAGCAAAAGCATTGTTAGCGGCCTTTAAATTTCCTTTCCGTAACTAAGAGGTTAACGTGGCAAAAATGTCCCTGATCGAGCGCGAAAAGAAGCGCGCAAAAACGGTTGCAAAGTATGCGCAAAAGCGCGCCGAGTTAAAGGCAATTATTGCCGACACCTCTAGAAGTGATGAAGAGCGTTATGAGGCCCGTTTGAAATTACAAGCCTTGCCTAGAAATGCAAGTCCAAGCCGTCAACGTAATCGTTGTTCCTTAACAGGACGCCCACGTGGAACTTACCGTAAGTTTGGTTTGGCCCGTGGAAAGATTCGTGACATCGCGTTCCGTGGCGAAATCCCCGGTTTAACCAAGGCTAGCTGGTAAGCAGCGAAAGAATTTAGGAGAACTCCATGAGCATTAGCGATCCAATCGCCGACATGTTGACCAGAATCCGCAACGCACAAGCGGTGCAGAAATTGGTTGTTAATATGCCGTCATCCAAATTAAAAGTGGCTATCGCCAAAGTCCTTCAAGATGAGGGCTATATCGATGGTTTTGAAATCACTGGTGAAACAGCTAAGCCGGTATTAAAGATTGATCTTAAATACTATGCGGGGCGCCCTGTGATTGAGCGTATTGAGCGGGTTTCGACGCCCAGTTTGCGCGTTTATAAAGGACGTCATGACATTCCGGAAGTAATGAACGGTTTGGGTGTGGCAATTATTTCAACCCCTAAAGGTTTGATGACTGATCGTAAAGCTCGCGCCTCTGGCGTGGGTGGCGAAGTTATCTGCTACGTGGCTTAAGGAGAAAAATATGTCCCGCGTAGGTAAATCTCCCATTACGATTCCAAAAGGTGCCGAGGTCAGCATTGCGAATGCATTGGTCACTGTAAAAGGCCCCCTTGGAACCCTGACTCACAATATGCATCCTAGTATTGGTCTTGAACAAAAAGACGGTGTTTTAACGGTTGCAATTAAAAATGACAGCACCGAAACGAATGCCCTGTCGGGAACCACACGTGCCCTAATTAATAATATGGTGAATGGCGTAACCAAAGGCTTTGAACGCAAGTTAAGTTTGGTTGGCGTTGGTTATCGCGCACAAGCACAAGGCAATTCATTGAAATTGCAATTGGGTTTTTCGCATGAAATTAATTATCCATTGCCAGAGGGAGTTAAAGCAGAAACTCCGTCGCAAACCGAGATCATTATTAAAGGCGCCAATAAGCAGCAAGTTGGTCAGGTTGCCGCTGAAGTACGTGCTTATCGTTCGCCAGAGCCTTATAAGGGTAAAGGGGTTCGTTACGTTGACGAAGTGGTCATCATTAAAGAAACCAAGAAGAAATAATTAAAGCTTAATTGAACAAAGAATAAGCGAGAGCGAATATGAGCAAAAACGAATCCAGACAAAGACGCGCACGACAAACGCGCATCAAGATTGCTGAGTTAAATGCAAACCGCTTAACGGTTGTGCGCAGCAATATGCATATCTCGGCCCAGGTTTATAGCCCATGCGGTACTCAAGTGCTCGCAGCGGCTTCGACCATGGAAAAAGAGTTGCGTGCCGCTGTAAAAAATGGTGGTAACAGCGCTGCCGCACAAGAAATTGGCAAGTTGATTGCTGAGCGCGCAAAGAAAGTGGGCGTCGAGACGGTTGCGTTTGATCGTGGCGGTCATCGTTATCACGGACGTATTAAAGCGTTAGCAGATGCCGCGCGCGAAGCCGGCCTGAAGTTCTAATTGGTTTAGGAAAAAATTATGGCAAAAATGCAAACAAAGATGCAGTCAGAAGAGCGCGATGATGGTCTACGCGAGAAGATGATTGCGGTTAATCGTGTAACCAAAGTGGTAAAGGGCGGCCGGATTCTTGGTTTTGCTGCTTTAACCGTGGTGGGCGATGGCGATGGTCGGATTGGTATGGGCAAAGGAAAATCGAAAGAAGTTCCAGTGGCTGTCCAAAAAGCAATGGACGAAGCACGCCGCAAGATGATTAAGGTACCACTTCGCAAGGGTACGTTACAGCATTCAGTCATCGGTCAACATGGAGCATCGCGGGTTTTGATTTCTCCAGCAAAAGACGGTACCGGCGTAATTGCTGGCGGTCCGATGCGGGCGATTTTTGATGTGATGGGCGTAACCAATGTGGTTGCTAAATCAATTGGCTCAACCAATCCATACAACATGGTGCGCGCTACTTTAGATGGCCTAAGCAAAATGAGCACCCCTTCTGAAATTGCTGCAAAGCGCGGCAAATCAATCGAAGAGATCTTGGGCTAAGGAATTTCATCAGAAAGAAAATTATGGCAAATACGCAATCAAACTCAAAGGTCAAGCTCCAATTGGTGCGTAGCCTCATTGGTACCCGTGAAAGCCACCGCGCAACAGTTCGTGGTTTGGGATTGGGTCGTCTTAATTCGGTCTCTGAGCTGCAAGATACTCCTGCAGTTCGTGGAATGATTAACAAGGTTTCTTACCTTGTCAAAGTGATTGGGTAAATCTATGCAATTAAATACTATTAAACCTGCTGCTGGCGCTAAAAAAGCACGCCGTCGCGTTGGTCGTGGAATTGGTTCAGGTCTAGGCAAAACGGCTGGCCGTGGACATAAAGGTCAAAAGTCGCGTTCGGGCGGTTTCCATAAAGTTGGTTTTGAGGGCGGCCAGATGCCGATGTATCGTCGTCTACCAAAAAGAGGATTTATTTCCTTAACTCGACGTCACGTTGGTCAAATTACTCTAAACGACTTGGAAAAGATTGGTTTAGCAGAAGTTGATTTATTGGTTTTGAAGCAACATGGTTACGCAGGCGAACAAATTAATGCAGTGAAAGTAGTGAAGACCGGCGAATTAAAGCGGGCTGTAACGCTCAAAGGTTTAACTGCAAGCGCTGGCGCAAAAGCAGCTATTGAGGCTGCTGGCGGTAAGGTACTCACAGAGGTTTAATTTATGGCACTGGGTTCATCAAAGCTCTCTAGCCCAGATTCAGTGGGCGCTTCATCAGGAGGCAAGTTTGGCGATTTACGTCGCCGCTTGGTTTTCTTGGTGTTGGCTTTGATCGTCTTTCGAATTGGTGCGCATATCCCTGTTCCCGGAATTGACCCAGACCAGCTTTCTAAATTATTTACCGACCAAAAAGATGGCATCTTAGGGATGTTCAATTTATTTTCGGGCGGCGCTCTATCTCGCTTCACAGTTTTTGCTTTAGGAATCATGCCCTACATTTCGGCATCGATCATCATGCAGTTAATGACTTTGGTAATCCCCTCGCTTGAAGCAATGAAAAAAGAGGGTCAGGCTGGTCAACGCAAAATTACTCAATACACGCGTTACGCCACAGTATTTCTGGCGACATTTCAGGCAATTGGTATTTCGGTTGCCCTAGAGTCTCAGCCTGGGTTAGTTTTGGATCCGGGGATGATGTTCCGTTTTAATACGGTGGTTACTTTAGTAACTGGAACGATGTTTTTAATGTGGCTTGGTGAGCAAATTACCGAACGCGGACTTGGTAACGGCATTTCAATCATTATTTTTGGCGGAATCGTTTCTGGTTTACCAGGCGCTTTAGGCGGCCTCTTAGAATTAGTTCGTACTGGTTCCATGAATATTATTTCTGCATTATTGATTATTGTGATTGCTATTGCAGTAACTTACTTCGTCGTTTTTGTTGAGCGCGGACAGCGTCGTATTTTGGTGAATTACGCAAAACGTCAAGTTGGTAACAAAATTTATGGCGGACAGTCCTCTCATTTGCCATTGAAATTAAATATGGCTGGAGTAATCCCCCCCATTTTTGCTTCTTCCATTATTTTGTTCCCAGCAACCATAGCCGGTTGGTTTACCGCAGGCGAGCCTACGAATATTGTCAGTCGAATCGTTAAAGATTTGGCTGCGACCTTGTCTCCAGGCCAACCTGTTTATATTATTTTGTATGCAGCTGCGATTATTTTCTTCTGCTTTTTTTATACCGCATTAGTTTTCAATAGCCGCGAGACTGCTGATAATTTGAAAAAAAGCGGAGCATTTGTGCCTGGTATTCGTCCAGGCGATCAAACTGCACGGTATATCGACAAAATTTTGGTACGTTTAACTTTAGCAGGCGCTATTTATATGGTTCTTGTTTGCTTACTGCCCGAGTTTTTAGTTCTGAAATTTAATGTGCCGTTTTATTTTGGCGGCACCTCGCTGTTAATTATTGTGGTTGTTGCAATGGACTTCATGGCCCAAGTCCAATCATTTGTAATGCAGCAGCAGTATGGCTCTTTAATGAAGAAGGCCAACTTCAAAATGGGTTCGCCTCTGTAACTATGTCAAAAGATGACGTTATTCAGATGGCGGGAGAGATTGTTGAGAATTTGCCAAATGCTATGTTTCGGGTGAAGTTAGAAAACGGGCATGTGGTTTTGGGGCATATCTCAGGAAAGATGCGCATGCACTATATACGCATTTTGCCGGGAGATAAGGTAACCGTTGAAATGACGCCCTATGATTTAACTCGCGCAAGAATCATTTTTCGCGCGAAATAGTAGGGCAGTAAAAAAGTTTTATTTGAACAGAATAAATGAAGAGGTGAATGATGAAAGTTTTAGCATCGGTTAAATGTATTTGCCGTAATTGTAAAGTTATCAAGCGTAAGCGCGTGGTACGTGTGATCTGCTCTACCGATCCACGTCATAAGCAGCGCCAAGGTTAATTAGTAAAAGGAACAGAACATGGCACGTATCGCTGGGGTAAATATCCCAAATCATCAACATACCGTGATCGGCTTAACTGCCATCTTCGGAATTGGCAATACTCAAGCTCGCAAAATTTGTGCAGCTAGCGGGGTTGCTATCGATAAAAAAGTAAAAGATCTGACTGACGCAGAACTTGAAAAATTACGCGAAGAAGTGGGTAAGCGCACCACGGAAGGTGATCTGCGTCGTGAAGTAACCATGAACATCAAGCGTTTGATGGATTTGGCTTGCTATCGTGGCGTACGTCATCGCAAGGGCTTGCCAGTTCGTGGTCAGCGTACCAAAACGAATGCACGCACACGTAAAGGCCCACGTAAGGCCGGTATCGCATTGAAGAAGGGATAAGAAATAATGGCAAAAGCACAACAAGCGGCAGCAGCATCTTCTGGCGCACAACGGGTTCGTAAAAAGGTAAAGAAGAACGTTGCCGATGGGATCGCGCACGTTCACGCATCATTTAATAACACCATCATCACGATTACAGATCGTCAGGGCAATGCATTGTCATGGGCAACGTCTGGTGGCCAAGGTTTTAAGGGATCACGTAAGTCAACCCCGTTTGCTGCTCAGGTCGCAGCCGAGGTAGCGGGTAAGGCTGCAATTGAGTGCGGTATCAAAAACTTAGAAGTGCAAATTAAAGGACCCGGCCCAGGGCGCGAGTCCGCAGTACGTGCTTTAAATTCGCTAGGAATCAAGATTGTGGAAATTCAAGATGTAACGCCTGTTCCGCATAACGGTTGCCGCCCTCCGAAGCGTCGTCGTATTTAAGGCAAAGTTTAGTTTTTGTAGTGTTGTATTAGCTGTAGTTTATTTTTTAATGAAGACCACCGTTCGTTTGAACTTAGAACGAACTCACCGCAGACCGAAAGGTGGCGGAATAGAAAGGATAGAAACGTGGCACGTTATATAGGGCCTAAGGCCAAATTATCGCGTCGGGAAGGTACCGACTTATTTTTAAAAAGCGCTCGTCGAGCTTTATCAGACAAGTGCAAACTGGATAGTAAGCCAGGACAGCATGGACGCACTTCAGGCTCTCGTACTTCTGATTATGGAAATCAGTTGCGTGAGAAGCAAAAGGTAAAGCGTATTTATGGTGTCCTAGAGCGACAATTCCGCCGTTATTTTTCTGAAGCAGAGCGACGCAAGGGTAATACCGGCGAAACGCTATTGCAGTTGCTGGAATCGCGTCTTGATAACGTTGTTTATAGAATGGGGTTTGGTTCTACGCGCGCAGAAGCACGTCAACTAGTTTCTCATGGCGCTATTACATTAAATGGAAATTCGGTGAATATTCCATCGATGCAAGTTCGCCCAGGCGATGTTGTCGCTATTCGCGAAAAGGCAAAAAAACAAAACCGCATTCAAGAATCTCTGAATTTATCTCAACAAACAGGCAGCATTAACTGGGTATCCGTTGATGCAAGCAAACTAGAGGGAATTTTTAAACAGGTACCCGACCGCGAAGAAATCAGCGGTGACATCAACGAAAGTTTGATTGTCGAATTGTATTCACGTTAATTCGGTACCCTCTTAAGGAAAAGATATCTATGCAAACCAATTTGCTCAAACCAAAAATCATTTCTGTTGAAGCCATTGCGCCCAATCAAGCCAAAGTTGTTATGGAGCCTTTTGAGCGTGGCTATGGCCATACTTTAGGCAATGCATTACGTCGTGTTTTATTGTCATCAATGGTTGGTTTCGCACCAACTGAAGTGGCGATTGCTGGAGTGGTGCATGAGTATTCAACGCTCGATGGCGTTCAAGAAGATGTAGTGAATCTTTTATTAAACCTCAAAGGGGTTGTATTCAAATTACAATCGCGCGATGAAGTAACCATTAATCTTCGCAAAGAAGGTCCAGGTGTAGTTTTAGCCAAGGACATTGATTTGCCTCATGATGTTGAAATCATTAATCCAGAACATGTGATTGCCCATCTTTCTGCTGGCGGTAAATTAGACATGCAGATCAAGGTTGAAAAAGGCCGTGGCTATGTTCCAGGAAATATGCGTCAATATGAAGATGAGTCATCAAAATTAATTGGCCGTATTGTTTTGGACGCCTCTTTTAGTCCAGTTAATCGGGTTAGTTACGCAGTCGAGTCTGCTCGTGTCGAACAGCGTACCGACTTAGATCGCTTGGTAATGACGATTGAAACGAACGGAGTTTTATCCCCAGAAGAATCGATTCGCCAATCGGCCAGTATTTTAGTGGACCAATTAGTGGTTTTTGCTGCACTTGAAAGTAGTGAAGTCAGCGGTGACTTGGCGCCAAGTCGTTCAGCTATGGTTGATCCTCTGTTGATGAGACCGGTCGATGACCTTGAGCTAACCGTGCGTTCAGCAAATTGCCTCAAAGCAGAAAATATTTATTACATTGGCGATTTAATTCAGCGTACCGAAAATGAATTGTTAAAGACACCTAATTTAGGCCGCAAATCTTTAAATGAAATTAAGGATGTATTAGCAGCGCGCGGTTTAAGTCTCGGTATGAAGCTTGAGAGTTGGCCTCCAGCCACTCTGGGCCAATAATTAGAAAGGAAGCATCATGCGTCATGGAAATGGCTTACGCAAACTAAATCGCACCTCATCGCATCGTTTGGCGATGTTGCGCAACATGTCTAATTCCTTGCTCCAGCATGAAGTGATTAAAACCACTTTGCCAAAAGCAAAAGAATTACGTATGGTAGTTGAGCCTTTAATTACCTTAGGCAAGAAGGACAATCTGGCAAATCGTCGTTTGGCGTTTAATCGTCTGCGCGATCGCGATATTGTCGCTAAATTATTTACCGAATTGGGTCCGCGTTACGCAGCTCGACCAGGTGGCTATTTGCGTATTTTGAAGTTCGGCTTTCGTCATGGCGATAATGCGCCAATGGCATTGGTTGAACTGGTCGACAGACCTGAGACTGAGGTTACTGCTGCTGAAGAAGTAAGCGCAGCTTAATTTACGTATTTGGCCTTGACTAAAAGCCAGACCTCGGTCTGGCTTTTTTATTTTTTTGAATAAAATGACTGTAATGAATTCATTTTTAATTGTGATGACAAGCCTGCCTAATTTATTGGCGGCTCAAGAATTGGCTAGAAAGCTATTGGAAAAAAAATTAGCCGCTTGCATTCAAATTCAGAGCGGGATTCAGTCCTTGTATTACTGGGAAGGTAAACTTTGTGAAGAGCAAGAGGTTTTATTAAGCGCCAAAACCAGTGCCAATCTATGGGACGAGATAGAAGCTTATATTTTAAGTGAACACCCTTATGATTTACCCGAAGTGATTGCCTTGAGCCCATCGCAAGTGAATCCGGCTTATGCTAAATGGATTAAAGATGAAACCAAGCCTTCGTAAATTAATCGGTATTTTATTATGTAGCTTTTTTGTGATGCCCTCGGCATGGGCAGCACAAGATTTTTTATCGCCTGAAAAAGCCTTTCCGGTCGAGCTAACATGGTTGGAAAACTCCAATACAGTAGCGATTGAATATTTGCCCGTAAAAGGCTATTACATTTATCAAGAATCCTTGAAATTTAAGGTTCTTGATTCGGGAAAAGAATACTTTCCCAAGATCCGTTCATTGCCGCCCGGTATTGAAAAGTTTGATGAAACATTTAATAAAAAACTGCAGGTCTATAAAAAGCCATTCACTGTTTTAATCGATCTGCCTGAGTCTAAAGGCCTAGCGCCCAGTAGGTCGGGGATCCATTTAGAGCTTGAGTTACAAGGTTGTGCAGAAGGCGGCATTTGTTACCCACCGATGAGTTTGCAATTTAGAATCGCAGCCCCTGGAGTTCGTGTGACTGCGATACCTGATGCTAGCCTTCAAGCTCAACTGGCAAATCAAACCCAGGCAAAAGCAGACTTTTGGCAACTTTGGCATGACCGAGACGACATTAATTCAATTAATACTTTTTTAAATCAAACGAGTAGCACTTATTTATTTTTAGCCTTTTTCATTTTGGGATTAGCTTTGGCGTTTACCCCATGCATTTTGCCGATGCTACCGATTCTTTCGAGCATTGTTTTGGGCGCCTCCCACACCAGTCATATTAGCCAAACTCGATCGAGACGTGAAAAAGCGAGGGCGGGTATTTTGGCCTTGGCCTATATTCTCGGTATGGCTTTGCTGTATTCATTGGCTGGCGTTTTAACGGCGCTCATTGGGGGCGGTGTTCAGCAAGTACTGCAGAGCCCCGCGGCTTTAGTTTTATTTGCGCTACTTCTGCTGGCATTAGCAATGAGTTTATTTGGTCTGTTTCATTTGCGTTTGCCGCATGCTTGGCAAGTGCAAGTGGATCGACTATCGGGGCGGCATCAAGGCGGCAGTATTGTGGGCGCATTTGCATTAGGAGCGATTTCTACTTTAGTTGCAAGCCCTTGTATTACAGCCCCTCTGGCAGGGATCTTGGGTTTTATTGCACAAAGTGGCTCGGTTTTTTTGGGCGGAGGCTTATTGTTTGTGATGGCCTTGGGTATGGGCTTACCGCTATTGCTCATCGCAGTAGGGGCAAGGCAAATCATTCCTAAAAGTGGCCCCTGGATGATTTGGATTCAGCGATCACTAGGCTTTGTTCTGCTTGCTTTAGCAGTTTGGGTGATATCGCCCTTATTTTTGCCTAATAAGGTAAACGAGTTTTCTCAAAAACAAATCCAAGGCAATTTAATTTTTACTGTGATTAAAAGTAATGCCGAGCTAGATGCTGTCTTAGTGCGAGCCAAAAATTTAAAAAAACCAGTCTTACTTGATTTTTATGCTGACTGGTGTATTAGCTGCAAAGAGATGGAAAAACTCACCTTTGCTGATCCAGCAGTCGCTCGCTTAATGCAGGATTTTATATTGGTTCAGGCCGATGTTACTGCTAATCAAGCCGAAAGCACGGCTTTATTAAAACGATTTAAATTATTTGGCCCACCCGCAATTTTATTTTTTAATTTAGATGGTCAAGAACAAACGGCGCTTCGCGTGGTGGGTTTTATGAAGACCGATCATTTTTCTGAGCGTTTGCAGACTATCTTAGTCCGCCCGTAAAATAAGTTAGGACTTCAGTTTTCGTGCCGCCTCAAGAGCGAAGTAAGTTAGGATTCCATCGGCCCCAGCCCGCTTAAATGCCATTAAGGACTCCAGCATCACTGCATCATGATCAAGCCAGCCATTTTGAGCGGCTGCTTTTAACATCGCATATTCACCGCTAACTTGATACACATAAGTTGGAAACTGGAAAGCATCTTTTACTCTTTGTAAAATATCTAAATATGGCATGCCCGGCTTCACCATCACCATATCCGCACCTTCAATGATGTCTAACTCAACCTCGCGTAAAGCCTCGTCACCATTAGCGGGATCCATTTGATACGTTTTTTTATCTGCTTTACCTAAATTGGCAGCAGATCCAACGGCATCCCTAAAGGGGCCATAAAAAGCAGACGCATATTTAGCTGAGTAAGCCATGATGCGTGTGTGAATGAATCCTTGCAATTCGAGTTCGTCACGAATTTCACCAATCCGACCATCCATCATGTCCGATGGGGCAACAATATCAACACCAGCATTGGCATGGGTGATGGCCTGCTTAACCAAAACCTCAATCGTTTCATCGTTCAAAATACGATTGGCTGAATCCAAAATACCATCTTGCCCATGACTAGTGTAGGGGTCTAAGGCAATGTCGGTCATGATGCCCAATTCAGGAAACCGTTTTTTAAGCTCAGTCACCGCTGTTGGGATTAGCCCCTCAGGATTCATCGCTTCTTTGCCGTCTAGGCTTTTTAAGCTTGAATCAATTACAGGGAACAATGCCATGACTGGAATTCCCAATTGCAAACACTCCTCAGCAACTTTAAAAATACCATCTAGCGACATTCGTTCAATTCCTGGCATGGAGGCAACCGCCTGATTTTTATTGTTGCCCTCCAAGAGAAAGACGGGATAAATAAAATCATCTGCACCCAGACGATTTTCTTGCATTAGGCGACGTGACCAGTCATCACGACGCATGCGGCGCGGTCTGTAACTAGGATATTGAGACATCGTTTTCTTCTTTCGAGCCAGTAAAAAGCCAATTTTGAATTAGTTTATCGCTTTCTTCCAAGCCTACTCGTTTTGTGCTGGAAAAGAGTTGGGCAGTGATTTTGGAGGGGGTAAATTGTTTTACTTGTTCTTGAATATTTTCTAGTAGGGCGCGATTTTCAGAAAAGTTCTGTTTATCGCTTTTACTCAGCAAAATATGGATCGGTTTGCTAGTTTGACTAAACCAGCCGATCATTTGCTCGTCTAATTCAGTTAAGCCACGACGGGCGTCTACAATTAAAATTAAACCAACCAATGGCTTACGGCTCTGCAGATAGGTGCTCAATATGTCATTCCAATGGCGGCTTGTTTTTTGGTCTACAGCAGCGTAGCCGTAACCTGGTAAATCAACCAAATAGGCCAAAAGCTCCTCTTTGGCAAAAATCCCAAAGTAGTTAATATGCTGGGTTCTGCCCGGTGTTTTGCTTGAAAAGGCTAGGCGTTTTTGGTTACATAAGACATTGATTGCGCTCGATTTTCCAGCATTAGATCGGCCTGCAAAGGCAATTTCCCGAAGCCCGTCATCAGGTAGGGTATGCAGTTCGTTGACCGTGGTTACGAAGCGAGCTTGGTGTAGTTTAGACATGAGTTTTGGGACTTATTTAGGGCTTGGGTAATTAAAGGTAAAGGCTAAGAAGCTATTGTAAAATCTCAGCAATTTGTAATTAGTTTCATGCTCTTCTTTTAAGCCCCATTTAGGGTTGAGCAATTCACCGAATTAGAGTATTTACAGAGTATTTAATAAGGTAACCATAATGCGTCAAAGTTCTCAAAACTACAAATTCAATTATTCGTTTAGTCTGGTGTCTAAAACTCAGTTTTTCTTTGCTATTTTGGCCTTTTTGGCCTTGGGGGGCGTAGCGCCTAGTATTCAGGCGGCAGATCCTGCAAGCCCAACTGCTCCAGCAAGTGCTTTAGCAAACACTCCCGCTACCATGCCAGCGCCTGCTGTGGCTGTAAAGCCCGCCATGCCAGATGCCTTGGCCGGTGAAGCACTTTATATCAGTGGCGATGCGAAGCGGGGTGTAGTGGCTTGCGTTGGTTGCCATGGTGCCAATGGAAATAGCGCTGCAGGAACTTGGCCAAAATTATCTGCCCAAGGTAGCGCGTATATTGTGAAGCAATTAAAAAATTATAAAGACGGCACACGCGCGAACCCTATCATGATGGGTATGGTTGCAGCCTTAACCGATCAAGATATGGCAAACATTGCCGCTTATCTTCGCAAACAACAAGCAACTGGTGGTGTTGCGCAAAGCAAAGAAACGATCGAATTAGGTAAAACTATTTATCAGGCCGGCATTGCTGCAAAAGGGGTTCCTGCTTGTGCAGGATGTCATAGTCCGAATGGGGTTGGAGTTCCAGCTCAGTATCCGCGCTTAAGCGGCCAGTGGGCAGAATATACTTCTGCACAATTAGGCTATTTCCGTGATGGCACTCGTAAAAATGGCGCATCCATGACCACGATTGCCAGCAAACTTTCTGATTTAGAAATTAAAGCCGTATCCGATTACATGGCAGGATTGCGGTAAGTGATTTAATTAAACCATTCCTGCTTGACTTAAAAACCCTGCTTAATTTGGCAGGGTTTTTTCTTTAGAGAACAGGTCCTGAATTTGTTCGCGCTCACGAATCAGATAGGCTTGTTTTCCATCAACCATAATTTCAGCAGGCCTAGCCCTCGTGTTGTAATTGGAGGCCATAGAAAAACCATAGGCTCCCGCCGAGAGAATAGCCAGTAAATCGCCTTGATTTACGGCTAAGCTGCGGTCTTTACCAAGCCAATCTCCAGATTCGCAAACGGGTCCTACCACGTCATATTTTTCAGTATGGGTATTCTTACTTGACGCTTGAACAGGCACAATGGCGTGATAAGCATCATATAAGGTGGGGCGCATTAAATCATTCATTGCTGCATCCACAATACAAAAATTTTTATCCGGGCTGGTTTTTAAATATTCGATTTGGGTTAGCAGGATGCCAGCGTTGCCCACAATCGAGCGTCCAGGCTCAAAAAGGATTTCTAAATCAGCAAAACCACTGTTATGAACGTGATTCAGAAGTGATTTTGTGAACGCATGAATATCAGGAGGGGATTCATTGCCATAATTAATTCCTAATCCACCGCCCAAATCAAGGTGATGAATTCGAACACCTTCTTTTTTTAGCTGCTTTAGTAAATCAAGCACTTTATCGATAGCATCGAGGTAAGGTTCGATAGTCGTTATTTGGGACCCAATATGACAATCAATTCCAACAATATCAATATTGCTTAGTAAGGCTGCCTGACGATAGGTTTTTAAAACATCGTAGTACGCAATGCCAAATTTATTATCACGTAAACCAGTTGAAATGTACGCATGTGTTTTGGCATCCACATCGGGATTCACTCGCAATGAAATAGGCGCTCTTAGACCCATTTCATGAGCAATTTGATTAATACGATGTAATTCCGCAATCGATTCGACATTAAAACAACGTACCTTTGCCTTTAGTGCTTCGCGGATCTCGTTGCTCGATTTTCCAACGCCTGCAAACACCAGCATTTTGGGATCTGCGCCAATCTTCAGCGCACGGGCTAGCTCGCCGCCGCTAACCAAATCAAAACCAGCTCCTAATTGGTTTAAGCAGCCAAGTATTGCTAAATTACTATTGGCTTTCATTGCGTAATGAATGCGAGCTTTGCGTTGCCCATTCGAATCAAAACAAGCGCTGTCATACGCTTTAAAAGCAGAAACTAAAGCATGCTTACTATAGACATACAAAGGAGTTCCAAACTGCTTGGCTAAATCGCTGAGCAATATATCCTCTACATACCAATTTTGATTTTTTTCAGTGAAGCCGATTAGAGCTGGAATATTTGTCATATTGATATTTTATTGGCTCTTGGGCGCAGAGTTTGTGGCTGGTTGCCCTTGGCTTGGATCTGGCGTAGGGTAAAGCTTTCCTTTTGGTTCTGCTTGCGATGGTTCTGGCGGAACTGGTGGAACCGAAGGCAGATAAAGAGGACCCCTTACCCCGCACCCGGTGAGGGCTATTAGGCAAAGAATCAAAAGGAGGCTTTTTAAACTCGATATCATAGGTAGTTAACAGAAATACATCTGAATATAGCATGCACAATAGCGACATAAAAGACGGCCCAATGGAAAAGATCGACGATAAACAATTTCATCAAATTGCAGCCCATTTGTTGCAAACCATTGAGACTTCATTGGAGTCGGCCGACGAGAGTTTAGATCTTGATTTGGATATCGCGCGGCAAGGCGGTAACGTGATAAATATTGTTTTCCGCGATCGGAGCGTGATTGTTGTGAATACCCAGCCCCCTTTGCACGAAATTTGGGTGGCTTGTAAGGCGGGTGGATTTCATTACCGCTGGGCTGGAACGCCAAATGCCCCATTGTGGTTGGATACCAAAACCAATCGAGAGTTATTGGCAGACCTTTCTGAATTTGCAAGCAAACAAGCGGGCAAGCCAATTAATATTTAGTTATAAGGCCTGTTGATTGATTTAATTATTTTGGTATGCGTTAAGGGTTTCTGTGACCAGTTGATCAGGAACCGCTTCTATTTTTGCTTTCCCTAATTTTTCTAAAGTGATGTAACGAATTGTGCCGCCATCCGCTTTTTTATCGACACGCATTAATTCTAAATAACGTTCGCTACCCAATTTTGGCGCTGTAATTGGCAAACGCATTGCCTGAATTATTTTTTGTAAGCGCAGTACATCGGTTTTTTCAATATGTTGTAAGCGGCTTGATAAGTCAGCCGCCATCACCATACCGCAACCCACGGCTTCGCCATGCAACCATTCGCCATAACCCATACCAGCTTCAATCGCATGTGCAAAGGTATGACCAAAGTTCAGCAGGGCGCGTGCGCCACTCTCACGCTCATCGGATGCGACAACCGCCGATTTAATTTCGCAGGAACGAAGCACTGCGTGCAGCATTGCTTCAGTATCGCAGGCTAGCAATGGATTGCTATTCGCTTCGATCCAATCTAAAAATGACGCATCTGCGATAGCCCCATGCTTGATTACTTCAGCAAGACCGGCAGAAAGTTCTCTGGGCGCTAGGGTTTTTAAAGTCGTCAAATCAGCAATGACAGCCACCGGTTGGTGAAAGGCGCCAATCATATTTTTCCCGAGAGGATGGTTGATACCTGTCTTGCCACCTACGGATGAATCGACCTGGGCCAGTAGGGTTGTCGGCACTTGAATGAACCGAATGCCACGCATAAAACTGGCTGCAGCATAGCCTGCCATGTCGCCAATTACACCCCCGCCTAGAGCAATGATGACACTTTGTCGATCAGCACCATGAGAAAGCAGGGCATCAAAAATAGTTTGCAGGGTTTTCCAATCTTTATAGGACTCACCATCGGGCAAATGAATTTCTTGAATCGATTTGGCGAGCGGCAAAAGAGTCTTATTGAGAACCTTGCTATAAAGGGGTGCAATCGTATTATTCGTAATAATGAATACCGATTTTCCTTGAACATGAGGCTTGAACAAATCGGTTTGGCTAATTAAATTTTCCCCAATGTGAATGGGATAACTGCGATCGCCTAAAGCAACATTAATGGTTTTCATGGGATAAATTGAGTTTTGAGATCAATGAGCTTACTAATTGATTAACGCTGGGCTTGCCTGTTTCGATAGTGTAGTCGGCTATTTCACGATAAAGGGGGTCCCTGGCCAAGTAAAGATCCTCGAGAATTTTCTTCGCATCGCCATTTTGTAAAAGAGGACGCAAATCATTGTTTTTGGTGCGGTGCCAAAGTTCAATTGGGTTGGCATGTAAATAGATCACAGTACCCCCCTTGCGAAGGGCAGCGCGATTTTCGGCCAGCAATACAGCGCCCCCTCCAGTAGCAAGAATAAGATGATCCTGACTAGCCAACTCTTGAATAACTTGCGCTTCTCTCTTACGAAAACCAAGTTCGCCTTCCATTTCAAAAATAACTGGAATCTTGACGCCACAACGTTCTTCGATAACTTGGTCGGAATCAACAAAACGACGCTCTAGTTTTTTAGCAAGTAATTTTCCAACAGTCGATTTGCCGGCGCCCATCAGGCCAATCAGGAAGAGGTTGGTATTTTTACTATCCATACCTCAATTCTATTAGGGTTTGCTAATGATGGTCGGAGTTAGGAATACCAGCAGTTCGGTTTTATCTTTTAGCCTCGATTGATTGCGGAAGAGCCATCCTAAAAACGGGATATCACCGAGTAGCGGAACCTTAACCTCGTCATTGCGTTCCGTGGTTTGATAGATCCCACCCAAAACGACGGTTCCACCATTCTCAACCGTCACTTCGGAGCTTAAATTTTTAGTATCAATGGCATAGCCCTGCTCGGTTTTCATGCCGACGCTGTCTTTGTTGATCCCCACCAGCAGAGAAATTTTCCCATCGATATGAATTTTGGGAACGACCTCCAGGCGTAAATTGGCTTTACGAAATTGAATTTTATTACCCCCATTGGCACTGCTCGATTGGTAAGGTAACTCGGTACCTTGTTCAATAATGGCTTTTACTTGGTCAGCCGTCATGATGCGGGGGTTTGACAAAATTTTGCCTTGACCATCTGCTTCTAGTGCCGATAATTCATATTGAATCAGTCGTGAGGCTTGTTTGCTTAATAAGGTCACCGCAGCGCTACCCGGATCAAAGCCAGATAATCCGGTGGCAGCTAGATCAAGAGTACTTTGAAAACCCTGTTTTTCAGAACCTTCCAAAGAAGTGCTTTGGCTATTTACCGGCTTTTGTTGGAGCCCTAATTTCATTCCCAAATTACGTGCAAAGCGGTGGTCGGCCTCAACAATTCTTGCTTCAATTAAAATTTGTTTTGGACTGGAGTAATCCTCGCCGCCGAAGGGCAGGGCTATTTCTTCTCGCCGTGCTTTCTGGAATGCTTGTATTTCAGAATAAGGACCTATCCAGTAGATATTGCCATTGCGAATAAAGCGTAATCCGCGACTTGCCAGAATTGAGCTGAGGGCAGTTTGCCATGGCACTTGATTTAATTGAATCGAAATGTTCCCTTGTACGGATTGACTCAAAATAAAATTGGTTGCGCCTAAATTAGCTAATGTATTGAGTAATTCACGAATATCAATATCAACAAAATGTAGACTGAGGATGTGATCACGAGCCTCAATCGATTGTTTATTTGCAGCGCTCGTTTCGAATTGATTTGCTGAGTGATTGGCTAAGGGGTTGGCATAGCTATAGCTTTGTAACAAAAGAAGCAAAACAAAGAACGCAGATATAAAAAATTGCAGGAGCACGTTCTAATCCTGATATTGAATTTGCAAAGTAATTATTTTTTTATCAGGCCCCATTATTTGTAGTTGCTGTGGTTTGATATCGCTGACGATCCAGTTGCCTTTAGCGGGCTTACCTAGGCTAATCATGAAAGATTGAATACCATCATGAACAATAGCGAATTGCCCGTTGGCATTATTTGCCATTCCTAAATAGCGCCATGATTTTATTTCATGCTCAACAGGGTCAGATGGCTTTAATTTGAAATTCGAATTAACCTGAGCCGAAGCATTTTTTTGGGAAGCATGTTTTTGTAAATAGCCCTCAATTAATTCAAGCAACTCCTCTTGATAATCTTGAGCCTCTTCATTTTGAAGATGGAGTTGCTCCTGCACATCGTTTAATTTTTTTGCGAGAGCGTCTACTTCAGGAGCGGAAGAATTAGCTGGCAGATTGATTTGATGGCCAATATAGGCAATTCCAAGGACGACCGGTAAATAAAATGCGATTAAAAAAATCCGATATTTTCTAATGATCAGAAACAGATATTCTTCATTTGTATTTGGAAGATTTTGATTTTCCAGTTCTTGCTTATGAAAGTGCGGCAATGAATTCGCTAATGGATTTGGTAATGGCTCGCTACTTTTTAGTTGCGGTCGGGCATGATTTGGGCGATTCAAAAAAGGCGACTGTTCTTGTTGCAAGATGGCGGGATCATCGCCCATTGAGCGCAAAATATCGTCAAAGTCGCGGGGATTAATATTACGATGAGGCACGCTCTATTGTGGTTTCGATGACTTTTTTAGTCGAGTCAATAGATCGATTTCATTTGTCGGATTCATTCACTACGCAGAATCAGAAATAAAGTAAGAAAAGTAGGATAAGAAGATGCGGAATAGGCGCGCCATTGCATTTTTGTTTAATTAAACATTTCTATAGTGCGAGCTCTATAATTTCATTATGGCTCTCATACCCTCAGGTAAATCACCCCTTAAACCAGGCTCGCGTCCTTCACCGATGAAGAAATCCAGCTTTAATCCATTGATTAAGGCTTTATTGATTATGTTTTTTTTATTTGGCGCATTAGCCGCCATGTTATTGGCTTACGCTTTTATTATTGCTAAGCCCAATTTACCGAAGATTTCTGCCTTGGTCGAATACAACCCCAAGATGCCGCTGCGGGTATTTAGTGCGGATAAGGTATTGATTGGTGAATTTGGCGAAGAGCGGCGCAGCATCATACCCTTGGTCGACATGCCAAAACACATGCGCGACGCGGTTTTGGCGATTGAGGATGATCGCTTTTATTCGCATGGTGGCGTTGACTATTGGGGAGTTTTACGGGCAAGCCTAGCAAATCTACGAGGTAATTTGTCGCAAGGGGCATCGACGATTACGATGCAAGTAGCACGGAATTTTTTCTTAAGTAGCGAAAAAACAGTCAGCCGAAAAATTTATGAAGTTTTATTGGCTTGGGAGATTGAGTCTCAACTCAGCAAAGATAAAATTTTAGAAGTCTATATGAACCAAATTTTTTTGGGACAACGTGCCTATGGTTTCGCTAGCGCTGCGCAAATTTACTTTGGTAAAGAATTAAGAGACGTATCGATTGCGGAAGCGGCCATGTTGGCAGGTTTACCCAAGGCTCCATCCGCTTATAACCCGGTGGTCAATTTTCGTCGCGCCAAGATTCGTCAAGAATATATTTTGCAAAGGATGCGCGACTTATCTTATATAACTTCCGCGCAATATCAGGTAGCTATGGCGGAGACCATTAAAGTTCGCGGTCTAGGAAATGAATTTGGAACGCGCGCTGATTTTATTGCTGAGACGGTTCGTCAACTTTTATATTCCGAGTATGGCGACGCTATTTATTCTCAAGGAATTACGGTATTCACTACGATTTTAAAAGCCGATCAAGACGCTGCTTACAAGGCGGTTCGGCGCGGTATTTTTGATTATGATTTGCGGCATTCGTACCGTGGGCCTGAGGGCTTTATCGAATTACCAGAAGATTCTGTCAAAAGGCAAAGAGCCATTGACGAAGCGCTTTTAAGTCATCCAGCCTTGGACGAATTGCAATCGGGAATCGTTTTAAAAGAGTCTCCCAAAGAAATGCAGGTGATGATTGCAACGGGGGAAACGCTCACCTTAAAAGGCGATGCGATTAAATTAGCGCAAACCGCATTAACCGATACCGCGCAACCTAAAAAGAGATTGCGGCCTGGAGCGATTGTGCGTTTATTAAACGAGGATGGTGCATGGCGTTTAGCGCAATTGCCACAGGTTGAGTCGGCATTTGTATCAATTAACGCCAATACTGGCGCAATTCTTTCGATGGTGGGCGGATTTGATTTTCGGCGCAATCAATTTAATCATGCTACTCAAGCCTTGAGGCAGCCAGGATCCTCTTTTAAACCCTTTATTTATGCAGCTGCGATTGAAAAGGGATTTATGCCCAGCACCCTGATGGATGATGCCCCCTTATCGATTAGCAGTTTGGAGACGGGCAGTAAAGTATGGGAGCCAAAAAATTACGACAATAAATACGAGGGTTCGATGCGTTTGCGTACCGCCCTAGCGAAGTCAAAAAACTTAGTATCGGTCAGAGTGATTCGTGCGATTGGCCCATCGTATGCCCAAGAATTTATTCAACGCTTTGGCTTTGAACTAGAAAAGCACCCCCCCTATTTGACGATGGCCTTAGGTGCAGGCACGGCCACCCCACTGCAAGTGGCAACTGCGTATGGCGTTTTTGCCAATGGGGGCTATCGGGTTGAGCCTTACTTAATCGATAAAGTACTGGATTCAAAAGGCAGTGTGATATTTGAGGCAAAACCAATTAAGGCAGGTGACAGTTCAATCCGCGTTTTGGATCCACGCACTGCTTTTGTGATGGATAGTATGTTGCAAGAGGTCACCAAAACAGGAACCGCTGGCGGGGCTCGTGCAAAATTAAATCGCAATGATATTGCTGGAAAAACGGGAACCACCAACGATTCTCACGATGCTTGGTTTGCAGGGTACAACCCCCAAGTTGTTGCAGTGGCATGGATTGGTTTTGATAAGCCAAAAAGTTTAGGTGATCGTGAGACTGGTGGTGGCTTGGCTTTGCCTATTTGGTTGAACTATATGGCAGTTGCCTTAAGAGGTATGCCTGAATTTACTCGAGAAGTACCTGCTGGCGTAACTCAGCAAGATGGCGATTGGTATATTCCTGCATTTGTACCGCTCGGTGGTTTGCGTAATCCCAATCGCTAGTTTATTTGCTAGCATCGAAGCTTATGGCTAGATTAGCTCGCTTCGTTATTTCTGGACATGCAATGCATGTGATGGTTCTGGGCCACAATCGCGAAACTATTTTTCCGCAAGATGAAGACCGTCGCGTTTATTTAGATTGGCTCAGAATCGCCGCAAAAGATTTTGCTTGTCAGGTGCATGCATTTGCGCTGTTGCCAAATTATGCGCATTTACTCCTTACCCCATCAAAAGAAGAGTCGCTAGCCCGTACCATGCAGTCATTAGGTCGTCGCTATGCCCAATACTTTAATCGCCAGCATCGGCACACGGGAACAATTTGGGAGGGGCGCTTTCGATCTTCTTTAATCGACCCACAATTTTTTTTGCAATGCCAACGTTTTATTGAATTGACGCCCGTAAGAGTGGGTTTGGAATCAAAACCAGAAGACTTTAGATGGACCAGTTATCGAGACCATATCGGCGGCAAAGGGGAAGGCTGGCTAAATGACCATCCCCAATTTTGGGCTCTCGGAAATACCCCGTTTGAAAGACAGCTTGCTTGGCTTAATTATGTAAAAGAGGGTGTAGCGCCGTCAGAAGAAAAAGCCATTACAGAGCATATAGCACGATCTAGGCCTTGGCTTAGCCCAGAGTTTGCTGCTTCCCTATTCAAAAATAATCCTAAATTACCCCTTTTGAGCCAAGTAATTCGGCCTCGCGGGAGACCTAAGAAGCTTTAGTCTTGGTATGCATCAAGGGAATCATGAATGACTATGTCCCTATTATTTAATCAGGGACAGAGATATCATTTTTTTAATTGGGACAGACTCATTTGTTTTTCTTGCAAGTCCTGATAGATTCCCCTATATTTACCCTCCCAATTGATCTTTTATTGACCGTTTTTGTGAATACTCCTATGAATATGCAACCCTCAAATCAGCCCCTTGGCCAAACCGAACATCTCGAACTAAGACCAAAGGCGCAGGGTTTATACGACCCACAAAATGAGCATGATGCGTGCGGCGTTGGTTTTGTTGCGCATATCAAGGGGAAAAAAACCCACGACATTATTAATCAAGGCTTAAAAATCCTAGAGAATTTAGATCATCGGGGTGCGGTTGGCGCCGATCCATTAATGGGTGATGGCTCGGGAATACTAATACAAATTCCAGATGAACTTTATCGTCAAGAGATGAAAAAGCAGGGCGTGATACTGCCGCCCTTTGGTGAATACGGCGTTGGGATGGTTTTTCTACCCAAAGAAAATGCATCGCGTTTGGCTTGTGAACAAGAATTAGAAAGAACTGTCCGACTAGAAGGGCAGACTGTTTTAGGCTGGCGCGACGTGCCGATTAATCAAGAGATGCCGATGTCGCCTACGGTTAAGAAAACAGAACCCATCATTCGGCAAATTTTTATCGCACGTGGCCGAGAAATTATGACTACCGATGCTTTGGAGCGAAAGTTATACGTGATTCGCAAAACGGGTAGTCATGCGATTCAAGATTTGAGATTAAAACATGGCAAAGAATATTTTGTTGCTTCCATGTCGGCTAGAACGGTGGTTTACAAAGGTTTATTACTGGCAACTCAGGTAGGCGTTTATTACAACGACTTACAGGATAAGCGGACTGTTTCAGCCTTAGCTTTAGTACATCAGCGGTTTTCAACCAATACATTCCCCGCATGGGAATTGGCTCACCCCTATCGAATGATTGCGCATAACGGGGAAATTAATACCGTTAAAGGCAACGTCAATTGGATTAATGCGCGCACGGGTGCAATCAGTTCGCCGGTCTTGGGAGATGATTTAGAAAAATTATGGCCCTTAATTTATCCCGGCCAATCCGATACCGCATCGTTTGATAATTGCCTCGAATTATTAACCATGGCAGGCTATCCATTAACTCAGGCGATGATGATGATGATCCCAGAGGCATGGGAACAACATACCTTAATGGATGAAAATCGGCGCGCATTCTATGAGTACTATGCTGCCATGATGGAGCCATGGGATGGCCCTGCAGCAATTGCCTTTACTGACGGTCGACAAATTGGCGCCACTTTAGATCGTAATGGCCTGCGTCCCGCGCGTTATTACGTGACGGATGATGATTTAGTCATCATGGCATCCGAGGCAGGCGTATTGCCTATTGCGGAAAATAAAATTGTGCAGAAATGGCGTTTGCAGCCAGGCAAGATGTTCTTGATTGATATGGAGCAGGGTCGTATTATTGATGATCTGGAATTAAAAGATTCGGTTGCTAAAGCGAAACCCTATAAAAGTTGGATTGATGCTGTCCGCGTGAAGTTAGATGAAGTAGATGCAACCGACAAAGACATGCGCGAAGAAAAACAGCGCATACGTCCTTCAGCGAAATTATTAGATCGTCAGCAAGCTTTTGCTTATACCCAAGAAGATCTTAAATATTTGATGGCTCCGATGGCGCAAAACGGCGAAGAGGCCATTGGCTCAATGGGCAACGATAGTCCATTAGCCGTTTTATCCGATCGCAACAAACCGCTTTATAACTACTTTAAGCAATTGTTTGCTCAAGTGACCAATCCACCGATTGATCCGATTCGCGAAAATTTGGTGATGTCTTTAGTTTCCTTTGTTGGACCAAAACCGAATTTATTAGACACCAACAATATTAACCCCCCCATGCGTTTAGAGGTTAGTCAGCCCATTTTGGATTTTGATGACATTGCCAAAATTCGCCATATTGAGCATTACACGCACAGTAAATTCCGTTCACACGAGCTTGATATTTGTTATCCCAGTGCCTGGGGTAAGGCAGGCATTGAAGCGAGAATTGCATCGCTTTGCGCTGAAGCAATTGATGCGGTTCGCAGTGGCTTCAATATTTTGATTATTAGCGATCGTCAAGTTGATTCACAACACGTTCCCATTCCTGCTCTATTGGCAACCTCGGCGATTCATCAGCATTTGGTTGAGAAAGGCTTGCGTACTAGTACTGGTTTAGTGGTTGAAACAGGTAGCGCTCGCGAGGTTCATCACTTTGCTTTACTAGCCGGGTATGGTGCTGAAGCGATACATCCTTACTTGGCGATGGAGACTTTAGCTGATATTGCGAAAGGCTTATCGGGCGACCTATCCCCTGAGAAAGCAATCAAAAATTTTGTAAAAGCGATTGGCAAGGGCTTACAAAAAGTCATGTCGAAGATGGGCATTTCAACCTACATGTCGTATACCGGCTCACAAATTTTTGAGGCGATTGGTTTGAATGAAGATTTGATTGATCGCTACTTTAAAGGGACCTCGTCCAATGTCAGCGGTATCGGTATTTTTGAAGTCGCAGAAGAAGCTCTCCGCATGCATCAACAGGCTTTTGGTAATGACCCCGTTCTTTCAGAAATGCTCGATGCGGGTGGCGAGTATGCGTTTCGGATCCGCGGTGAAAGCCATATGTGGACACCCGACTCAATTGCGAAGTTGCAACATTCAACTCGTTTAGGATCAGATCAGGGTTATCAAACCTACAAAGAGTATGCCAACTTAATTAATGATCAAAGCAAACGCTTAATGACTTTACGCGGTTTGTTCGAATTTAAGGTAGACCCTACTAAAGCAATTTCTCTCGATGAGGTTGAGTCTGCGAAAGAAATTGTCAAACGATTTGCAACTGGCGCCATGTCTTTGGGTTCGATTTCAACCGAGGCACATACCACTTTGGCAATTGCCATGAACCGGATTGGTGGTAAATCAAATACCGGCGAAGGCGGAGAAGATCCCAAGCGATATCAAAATGAGCTGAAAGGGATTGCGATTAAGAAAGGCGAGACCTTGTCCGATATTTTAGGCAAGGATGTCGTTGAGGCAAGGATACCGCTCGAAGAAGGCGATTCCTTGCGCTCTAAAATTAAACAAGTAGCATCGGGCCGTTTTGGCGTGACGGCTGAATATTTACGTTCGGCCGATCAATTGCAAATTAAGATGGCGCAAGGCGCGAAGCCAGGCGAAGGCGGGCAACTGCCTGGTGGCAAAGTATCGGATTACATTGGCAAGTTGCGCTTTTCTATCCCTGGCGTTGGTTTAATTTCGCCACCACCACACCATGATATTTATTCGATTGAAGATTTAGCGCAATTAATTCATGATTTGAAGAATGTGAATCCAGCCGCCGACGTTTCCGTTAAGTTGGTTTCGGAATTTGGTGTTGGTACGGTAGCTGCCGGGGTTGCCAAGGCCAAGTCGGATCACGTGGTGATAGCGGGACACGATGGTGGCACGGGCGCATCCCCGCTCTCGTCGATTAAACACGCTGGCAGCCCTTGGGAACTAGGCCTGGCGGAGACTCAGCAAACTTTAGTCTTGAATCAATTACGCGGACGCATTCGTGTGCAAGCCGACGGTCAAATGAAAACCGGTCGAGACGTTGTGATTGGTGCTTTATTAGGCGCTGATGAATTTGGTTTTGCCACAGCACCTTTAGTGGTTCAAGGTTGCATCATGATGCGTAAGTGCCATTTAAATACGTGCCCGGTTGGCGTTGCTACCCAAGACCCCGAATTACGTAAAAAGTTTTCAGGTAAGCCAGAGCATGTAGTGAATTTCTTCTTCTTTATCGCTGAAGAAGTACGTGAAATCATGGCGCAATTAGGCATTCGTCGTTTTGATGAATTAATTGGGCGCGCTGATTTATTGGATACCCGAAAAGGGGTTGAACATTGGAAGGCTCAAGGTCTTGATTTCAGCAAAATTTTTGCTTTACCCGATGTTCCTGCGAATGTTCCGCGCTATCAAGTCAGCATCCAAGATCATGGTCTCGGTTCAGCTTTAGATCATATTTTGATTGATAAAAGCGAACCTGCTATTGAGCGTGGCGAAACAGTTTCTTTCATTGTCCCGATTCGTAACGTCAATCGAACCGTGGGAGCCATGCTTTCGGGAGAGCTTGCGCAACGTTACGGTCACGAAGGCTTGCCTGATGACACGATTCATATTCAATTTAATGGAACCGCCGGCCAAAGTTTTGCAGCATTCTTGTCCAAAGGAATGACTTTTGATTTAGTTGGCGACGCTAATGATTACGTTGGTAAAGGTTTGTCTGGTGGACGCGTCATTGTGCGGGCCCCGCATGAATTTAGAGGCGATGCCGTGAATAATATTATTGTCGGTAATACCGTTCTATATGGCGCCATTATTGGCGAAGCATTTTTTAATGGGGTTGCTGGCGAGCGTTTTGCGGTTCGGAACTCAGGAGCGATTGCCGTAGTTGAGGGCACCGGCGATCATGGTTGCGAATATATGACGGGCGGTACTGTGGTGGTTTTAGGTAAAACAGGTAGGAACTTTGCTGCTGGCATGAGTGGCGGTGTTGCTTACGTTTATGACGAAGATGGTTTATTTGAAAAGCGTTGCAATACCAGTATGGTGGGCTTAGAAAAAGTAGCTTCTAGTACGGAACAAATTTCGAAGACCCCTAAATCTGCTTGGCATGCTCCGGTCGATGTTAAAGAGGGTGGCGAGCGCTTAAGTGACGAGCAGATTCTGAAGACCTTAATCGAACGTCATTTTCGCTATACCGGCTCAGAGCGCGCTAAGAACTTATTAGCTGATTGGGATAAGATGCGCGGCCGTTTTGTCAAAGTGTTGCCCACTGAATACAAACGCGCTCTAGGCGAGTTGTGGGAAAAACAAGAAGCGCTGCAACTCAAAAAAGATACCGCAGTTGCAGTGATGAAATAAATAAGTCATCGCTTTCATGAATAACGATTAGAAAAACTGGAAATTTTATGGGTAAGGTTACTGGGTTTATGGAGTTTGAGCGCGTCGAAGAGCATTACGAGGCGCCCACCAAACGATTACATCACTATAAAGAGTTTGTAGCTCCACTGAGTGATGCCGACGCTAAAGTGCAGGGGGCGCGTTGTATGGATTGCGGCATCCCCTTTTGCAACAGTGGCTGTCCAGTCAATAACATCATTCCCGACTTTAATGATTTGGTTTTTCAGGGCGATTGGAAAAATGCGATGGAGGTTTTGCATTCAACCAATAATTTTCCCGAGTTCACTGGCCGTATTTGCCCCGCACCATGTGAGGCTGCTTGCACATTAGGTATTAATAAATTACCCGTAGGAATTAAATCGATCGAGCACGCCATCATCGACAAGGCTTGGGAAAATGCTTGGGTTAAACCACAAATCCCTAAAACAAAAACAGGCAAAAAAGTCGCAGTAGTGGGTTCTGGCCCTGCCGGTTTAGCTGCCGCCCAACAATTAGCGCGCGCAGGCCATGCTGTCACAGTATTCGAAAAGAATGATCGGATTGGCGGTCTTTTGCGATATGGAATTCCCGACTTTAAGATGGAAAAATGGCTAATCGATCGTCGCGTTGAGCAAATGCAAGCCGAGGGAGTTGAATTTGTTACCGGCACTTTTGTCGGTAAAGAAGCGCTTGGTAAAGAAGTTAAAAATTATGCTACTAAGACAGTCAGCGCTGAACAATTAATGAAGGATTACGATGCGGTCATTATTAGTGGTGGCGCAGAACAGCCGCGCGATTTACCCGTGCCCGGCAGAGAGCTGAGCGGAGTGCATTTCGCATTAGAATTTTTAATTCCTCAAAATAAAGAAGTGGCTGGTGATTTAAAAAATGAAATTCGTGCAACCGATAAACACGTAGTTGTGATTGGTGGAGGCGATACTGGTTCGGATTGTGTTGGCACTTCGAACCGTCATGGTGCTACTAAAGTAACTCAGTTTGAATTATTGCCCCAACCGCCCGAACAAGAAAACAAGCCATTAGTCTGGCCCTATTGGCCCACTAAGTTGCGCACCTCTTCGTCCCATGAAGAAGGTTGCGAACGTGATTGGTCGGTAGCAACCAAGCGTTTTGAGGGTAAGAATGGCAAGTTAGAGAAATTGATTGGCGTTCGTTTGGAATGGAAAGAAGGCAAGATGAGCGAAGTGCCTAATTCCGAATTTGAGATTAAAGCCGATCTGGTTTTATTAGCCATGGGTTTTATCTCACCTGCACAGCAAATCTTAGGTGCGTTTGGTGTCGATAAAGATGCTCGCGGCAATGCTAAGGCAAGCGTGGAGGGGCAAAAAGCGTATTACACCAATGTTCCTAAGGTATTTGCTGCGGGTGATATGCGGCGCGGCCAGTCGCTGGTAGTTTGGGCAATTCGAGAGGGTCGGCAGTGCGCCCGCTCAGTCGATGAATTTTTAATGGGCTCCTCGGTACTACCGCGTTAAAATTAGGCTTATGCCACTTATGACAGAATCAATAAAAAACTCAGATACAAGTGGCAGTTCCGCAGTAGTTTCAATTCAAAATCTGGATTTTGCCTATGCCCTAGGCGAAAGAAAAATTCTAAGTGGCTTGAACATGGAATTTCGTCGCGGTCAAGTGGTGGCGGTGATGGGTGGATCGGGCTGCGGAAAAACAACCGTATTACGCTTAATTGGCGGCCAAGTCATTGCACAAAGCGGATCGGTTTTGTTTGAGGGAAAAAATGTAGGCATGATGAGCAGTTCAGAATTAATCAGCGCACGCCGTCGTATGGGCATGCTCTTTCAATTCGGCGCACTTTTTACCGACCTGAGTGTGTTCGAGAATGTTGCCTTTCCTTTGCGTGAGCATACCAATTTAAATGACGATTTAATTCGAAATTTAGTATTGATGAAATTAAATTCAGTGGGTTTGCGAGGCGCGCGCGATTTAATGCCATCGCAAATTTCAGGCGGTATGGCAAGACGCGTCGCTTTAGCGCGAGCCATTGCCCTAGATCCACCGCTCATCATGTATGACGAACCCTTTGCAGGCTTAGATCCGATTGCCTTGGGAATTACCGCGCGTTTAATCCGCGATTTAAATAATGCCTTAGGAGCAACCAGCATCATTGTCACGCATGATGTCGATGAAACCTTTGCGATTGCCGATTATGTTTATTTTATTGCTAACGGATGCATTGGCGCTGAGGGAACGCCTGCTGATTTAAGCGCCTCCAGTGATCCTTTTGTAAGGCAATTTTTAGATGCGTCTCCCGATGGTCCTGTGCCATTTCATTATCCCAATATCGATAAAGCAAACGATTTTGGTTTCCATTCTCATGCGGGACCCTAAGCCATGAATGCTTTTATCAATAAAACGGTTGATTTACTTGGGGACCTTGGTTTTTATGTGCGTCAAACTATTACCAGTTTAGGTTATGCAAGCCGGATGTTTTTTGCGGTTATGGCAACATCGTGGCAATTAGTAAAACGTCCTCGTTTAGTGCTCGATCAAATTTTATTTGTGGGCAATCATTCTTTCATCATTATTACGGTATCAGGATTATTTGTTGGTTTTGTATTGGGTTTGCAGGGGTATTACACATTAAATCGCTATGGCTCTGAACAGGCTTTAGGTTTGTTGGTTGCTCTATCCTTAACGCGTGAGTTAGGACCAGTTATTACCGCTTTGTTATTTGCGGGGCGAGCTGGTACCTCCTTAACGGCTGAAATTGGTTTAATGAAAGCAGGGGAGCAGTTATCCGCCATGGAGATGATGGCGGTTAATCCTTTAAGCCGAGTGATTGCTCCGCGACTATGGGCCGGAATGATTTCAATGCCTTTATTGGCTACTATTTTTACAGCCGTGGGTGTTGTCGGAGGCTATTTAGTGGGGGTACCGCTGATTGGGGTTGATAGTGGTGCATTTTGGTCACAGATGCAAGGCGGGGTCGATTTATTTGACGACATTGGTAATGGGCTAATTAAAAGTATGGTGTTTGGAGTCGCCGTTACCTTTATTGCTTTATATCAAGGGTATGAAGCTAAGCCTACTCCAGAGGGTGTCTCGCAGGCGACTACTCGCACGGTTGTTTTGTCATCATTAACGGTATTGGCGCTCGACTTCCTGTTGACCGCTTTAATGTTTAGTAATTAATTGGCTGGATGAGAAGGTAAGAAAATAAATATGAGAAAAAGTGCGATCGATATTTGGGTAGGGCTGTTTGTTGCGATTGGTATTCTGGCAGCATTCTTCTTGGCTCTTAAAGTGGGCAATATGAATGCTATTTCATTTGCACCAACGTATAAAGTCTCAGCACGCTTTGACAATATTGGTGGTTTAAAACCCCGTGCTCCAGTGAAGAGTGCAGGAGTCGTAGTGGGGCGGATTGCTGAAATTGGCTTTGATGATAATTCGTATCAGGCGACGGTGACAATGACCATCGAAAGCGCCTATCAATTTCCAAGCGATTCTTCTGCAAAAATTTTAACCTCGGGATTACTGGGCGAGCAATATATTGGACTTGAAGCTGGCGGCTCGGCTCAGATGTTAGCCAATGGTGGAAAAATTACACAAACCCAATCTGCCATTGTGTTGGAAAATTTGATCAGCCAATTTTTGTATAACAAGGCCGCCGATAGTGGGCAAGACAAAGGTGGCTCAACGAGTTCAGTTGGTAATCAAGATAATCTAAAAGTGAAAAAGTAAGTTCATTGAAAAAGTTTTTCTTCGTTTTTCTGATCGCATTTTTGACTGCCTGCTCCAGTCTGCCGACAGGAACTGAGCGCTCACCCGCAGACCCCTGGGAGCCGTTTAATCGTTCCATATTTAGTTTTAATGAGGGTCTAGACGATTATGTTTTAAAACCCATTACTGAGGGATATCGCTTCGTTCTTCCTAAGTTAGTACGCGAAGGCATTAGTAATTTTTTTAGTAACTACCGCGATATTTATACGGCTTTAAATAATCTCCTTCAAGGCAATATTGATCTGGCCTTTAGCGACCTCATGCGGGTGATGGTTAATACGATTTTTGGTTTGGGTGGCACGATTGATATGGCAACACCCGCTGGTTTAGAAAAACACACAGCGGATTTTGGGCAAACTTTTGGAGTTTGGGGGGTGCCATCGGGGCCGTATGTGGTTTTGCCATTTTTTGGTCCCAGCTCGGTGCGCGACACCTTTGGAACAGCGGCCGATTTAGAGTCTGACTATTTATTTAGTTTCGTATCGAATATTGGTTTAAGGAATACCATTACAGGTATTCGTGTAGTCAACGCCCGTAATAATTATTTTGAGGCTGGCGAACTAGTCGAAGGGGCTGCGATTGATAAGTATTCTTTCTTACGAGATTCATATATACAAAGAAGGCAGTATCAAATTGACAAAGCAAAACAGGGTGAAGAAACGAAGCCCCCAGTGTATGAAAATATGTATGAATAATTTTTTAAAATGAGCTGCAGATTTGATTAACGGAATAGTGGAATCAGAATGAATTTTTTAATGAAAAAAGTTTTTTATGGGATCGCCTTTTTTTCGATGCAATTCCTCGCTCAACTGGTATTTGCTCAAGCCGGTGTCGGTGGCTTGCCCCCCGAACCTGCCACCCCAGATGGCTTGATCAAAATGGTCGTCAGCGATGTGATGAGCGCAGTCAAAGCGGATCCTGAAATTCAAAAGGGTAATATTCCCCGAGTCGTCGACTTGGTTGAAAAGAAAATTGTTCCTTATACCAATATGACCAAAACAACCCAATTGGCGATGGGACGCAATTGGAATAAAGCCAGCCCCGAGCAACAAGCGCAGCTAATTGCCGAGTTTAAGATGTTGTTAATTCGAACCTATTCTGGTGCCCTTAGCCAATTGCGGGATCAGACGATCCAATATAAACCCTTGCGCGCATCGCCAGACGATCTGGATGTGGTGGTTCGTACCGTAGTTTTGGGCCGCGCCGACCCCGTTCCGCTAGATTATCGCTTAGAGAAAACCACCAACGGCTGGAAGGTTTACGATATTAATATTATGGGCGCATGGCTAATAGAGTCTTACCGTAATCAATTTAGCAATCAAATTAACCAAAATGGGGTTGATGGCCTGATTCAATTTTTGCGCGATCGTAATAAAGCCTTGGCCGGCCCCAAATCCAATTAATTAATCCTATCAATTCATATGACATCGTACGTTCTACCCAAGGTCGTCAATCTACAAAACGCGACTATGGTTGAGAAACAAGGCAGCGAAATGCTGACCCAGACTTCAAAAATCCAGACTTTAGAGGTTGATTGCCAAGTCTTAACGGATTTTGATTCCAGTTTAATTGCGATTTGTATTGCTTGGCAAAAACAAATTAGTATGCAATCTCAAAACACTAGGGATGCACAAAACAGTTTGCAATTGATCCATGCTCCAGAAAAGTTACGTATTTTGGCTCGAGTTTATGGCGTCGACGATATCTTGAGTATTCATTAATCGTGCATTCATGATCCCCGCCATTTCGGCTGAGCATATCAGCAAACGCTTTGGAAAGTTACAGGCTTTAAGCGACGTTTCTTTGCGGATTGAGCAAGGCGAGTTTTTTGGTTTATTAGGACCCAATGGAGCAGGCAAAACTACCTTGATTTCTATATTGGCCGGACTGAGCAAAGCAGATTCTGGTCTGGCAACCGTGATGGGCGCCGATGTTCAGCTTGATTTTATGAAGTCACGGCGGATGTTAGGGGTGGTCCCCCAGGAGCTGGTATTTGATCCCTTCTTTACTGTTCGCGAGACCTTACGTTTTCAATCGGGCTATTTCGGAGTTCGAAATAATGACGACTGGATTGATGAGATCATGGTTCATCTTGATCTCACGTCTAAAGCCAATAGTAATATGCGCTCGCTGTCAGGCGGAATGAAGCGGCGGGTTTTAGTTGCTCAGGCGCTGGTTCATCGACCCCCAGTGATTGTTTTAGACGAGCCGACTGCAGGGGTCGATGTTGAACTGCGACAGTCTCTCTGGAAATTTATTAGTCGTTTAAATCAGGATGGGCATACGATTGTTTTAACGACCCATTACCTAGAAGAAGCAGAAGCACTCTGCCAACGCATTGCGATGTTAAAGCAGGGCAAGTTAGTTGCTTTAGATACCACCAGTAATTTATTAGAAAGACATCGTGCTTTACAGAAAAATACAGGGCATGAACCTGATCTAGAAGAAGTATTTATGCAAATCATGTCGGATCAGTCTGGCGCTATCAAAAATACTCCACCGATTGGAAAGTCATAATGCAACCCGCTTTTGAATACGCCAGCGGTTTTCCAACGCTGTTAAGAAAAGAAATTAAACGTTTTTATAAAGTCGCTTTTCAAACTGTAGCCGCCCCAGTATTAACGGCTGTTTTGTATTTAATGATCTTTGGCCATGTTCTTGAAGGGAAGGTGATGGTCTATGATCAAATTAGTTATTCCGCTTTCTTAATTCCCGGTTTGGTCATGATGAGTGTCTTACAAAATGCGTTTGCAAATACCTCATCCTCTTTAATTCAGTCCAAATTAACCGGTAATTTAGTGTTTGTCTTATTAGCCCCAATTACCCATTTTGAGTTTTATTCAGCTTATGTTTTGGCTTCTGTATTCCGAGGCGTAGTGGTTGGTTTGGGAGTCTTATTGATTACACTATTTTTTGATATGCCTAGTTTTCAATATCCCCTTTGGATTATTTTGTTTGCTTTTTTAGGAGCCGCCATACTCGGTGGCATGGGATTATTAGGCGGTATTTTGGCAGAAAAATTTGATCAATTGGCTGCGTTTCAAAACTTTTTAATCATGCCGGCAACCATGCTTTCTGGGGTTTTCTATTCGATTCATTCGCTCCCCGCTATTTGGCAAACCATTTCTCATTTCAACCCTTTTTTCTATATGATCGATGGCTTTCGTTACGGATTTTTTGGTATTTCAGATGTATCGCCGTGGACCAGTTTGGCGATTGTCGGAATATTTTTTGTTGTCATTTCCGTGATTGCCTTGCGCCTACTACAATCTGGCTATAAATTAAGAAATTAATTCACACATTAACTCAGAAAAACGAATCACAAACCTCCTCATGTTTCCTACACCAGAACAAATCGAAGGCTATCTTAAAGAGCATATTCAGTGCAGCCATTTAATGGTTGAGGGAGATGGGCAACATTTTTATGCCACGATAGTGAGCCCCGAATTTGAAGGTAAGCGCTTAGTGCAGCGACATCAATTAGTTTATGCAGCCTTGGGTGAGCGGATGAAAGCTGAAATTCATGCTTTATCGATTAAAGCATTTACTCCTGCAGAATATGCGCAAGCCTAATTTAGTTTAAATCAACTGATTTCAATAAATAAGTTAAATCAATCAGCCAAATTAATCAGCAAGTAACTCACTAACCAAGTTCAATTTCGATATTTTCATATTAGGCGATGGATAAATTACTCATGGTAGGTGGTTCGCCACTAAAAGGTGAGCTGCGTATTGCGGGGGCTAAAAACGCAGCACTCCCGATTTTGTGCGCTTGTTTATTAAGTTCAGATCCCATTGAGCTTTATAACGTGCCTGATTTGCAGGACGTGCGTACGATGTTAAAACTCTTGCAACAAATGGGCGTGCAGGTTTACTTTCCAGACGCCAATCAACGCAATCATCTAGTTTTAAACGCCAGCACGATCAACACCCCAGAAGCGCCTTATGAAATGGTAAAGACCATGCGTGCATCGATTTTGGTATTGGGTCCGCTATTGGCGCGCATGGGCCAAGCCAAAGTTTCTTTACCAGGCGGCTGTGCAATTGGCGCGCGACCAGTCGATCAGCACATTAAAGGTTTAAAAATGATGGGCGCGAGCATTCAAATTAAAAAAGGATTTATTCAAGCGAAGTGGGGTGAAGGTCAAGATGCTTTGCAAGGCAATTCGATTGTGACCGATATGATTACCGTCACGGGAACTGAAAATTTATTAATGGCTGCAACGCTTGCAAAAGGTACTACGGTTTTAGAAAATGCGGCACGCGAGCCCGAGGTAGGCGATTTAGCTGATTTATTGGTCAAGATGGGTGCCAACATTTCGGGCATTGGAACCGATCGTTTGGTGATTGAAGGTGTGTCGAGTTTGCATGGAGCCACTCATTCAGTGATTCCCGATCGAATTGAAACGGGGACTTTTTTATGTGCCGTTGCCGCAGTGGGCGGTGAAATCACAATTCACGATTGTCGGCCTGATACCTTAGATGCAGTTTTGGCAAAACTGAAGGAGGCAGGCTTAAAAATGAAAAAAACAGCCGATTCCATTACTGCCACCATGAGTTCGAGGCCTAAGCCCGTTAGTTTTCGAACCTCCGAATACCCCGCTTTTCCAACCGATATGCAGGCTCAATTTATGGCTTTAAACACGATTGCCTCGGGTGGGTCCCATATTACGGAAACTATTTTCGAAAACCGCTTTATGCACGTACAAGAACTCAATCGCTTAGGGGCTGATATTTCGATTGAGGGCAATACTGCCTTGGTTCAAGGAGTGGAAAAGTTATCGGGCGCGATTGTGATGGCAACGGATCTGCGAGCCTCCGCTAGTTTGGTGATTGCAGGCTTGGCTGCGCAGGGTGAAACTCAGGTTGATCGGATCTATCACCTAGACCGGGGCTACGATCGGATGGAGTTGAAATTAACTCAACTTGGCGCAAACATCCGCCGAATTAAATAAAGCATGAAATAATCAAGTCATTATGTTGACTTTAGCTCTATCCAAAGGGCGCATTTTCGAGGAAACGGCATCGGTTTTAGCTAAAGCCGGAATTAAGCCATTAGAAGACCCCGAACAGTCGCGCAAACTGATTATTGCCACTTCGAATCCTGAGGTGCGGTTGATTATTGTGCGCGCATCCGATGTGCCTACCTATGTTCAATTTGGCGCTGCTGATTTCGGCGTTGCAGGCTTAGACATTTTGTTGGAAAAAGGTAGCGAGGGTTTATATGTGCCACTCGATTTAGGTATTGCCCGCTGTCGGATGGCGGTTGCGGTGCGCGAGGGTTTTGATTACCTCGCCGCAGTTCGGCAAGGATCGCGTTTACGAGTTGCCACCAAGTATGTCAATTGCGCGCGCGAGCACTTTGCGAATAAAGGCGTCCATATCGATACGATTCATTTATATGGCTCGATGGAGTTGGCGCCTTTAGTCGGTTTGGCTGATGCGATTGTTGATTTGGTCTCGACTGGCAATACCTTGCGTGCCAATCATTTAGTTGAGGTTGAGTCGATCGCTGAAATAAGTGCGCGTTTAATTGTGAATCAGGCTGCTTTCAAGCGCAAACGCGAATCGATTAAGCCTTTACTCGATTTATGGTCGACTTGACCGAGCTTAACCAGCTGACGTAATCGACCTGCCATTTAGAAAGTTCTGAAAATGCTCAAAGTAAATCGCCTCAATAGCGATTCACCTCAATTTAAAGAAACGCTGCTAGCAAGCCTGTCTCTGCCTGCGGGCGACGATACTGCTATTGATGCCGCAGTGGTCAAAATACTCAATGAGGTTAAAACTAAGGGCGACGATGCTCTTCTAGCCTTAACTCAACATTTTGATCGTGTCTCTGTCAATCGCGCTCAGGAATTAGAAATCACAAAAGCCGAACTCGAGTTGGCTTATCGCGATTTGTCGGCAGAGCAGCGTTTGGCTTTAGACTTTGCTGCAGATCGGGTACGCATTTATCACGAGAAGCAAAAATTCGAAACGGGTTGCCGCTCTTGGGAATATAGTGAGTCGGATGGCACACGCTTAGGACAAAAAGTAAGCCCGCTAGATCGCGTTGGTATTTATGTCCCTGGGGGAAAAGCGGCTTATCCATCTTCCGTTTTAATGAATGCCATACCTGCCAAGGTTGCTGGCGTTCCAGAATTAATCATGGCGGTGCCAACTCCCGATGGGGCGCGCAACACCTTGGTCTTGGCTGCTGCATGGGTTGCAGGAGTTGATCAGGTTTTTACCATCGGTGGGGCACAAGCCGTTGCAGCCCTAGCTTACGGCACACAAACCATTCCTGCGGTCGATAAAATTGTAGGTCCGGGTAATGCCTACGTTGCGGCTGCGAAGCGACGGGTTTTTGGAACCGTTGGCATCGATATGATTGCAGGCCCTTCTGAAATTTTGGTAATCTGCGATGGGGTCGATATCGACCCCGATTGGGTTGCGATGGATTTATTTTCTCAAGCCGAGCACGACGAATTGGCTCAATCGATTTTACTTTGCCCTGATGCCAAATTTATTGATCAGGTTGAAGCGAGTATGCAAAAATTATTACCGTCCATGCCTCGCAAGGCGGTGATTCAAACTTCTTTACAAAATCGCGCCATCTTAGTTCAGGTTCGCAATATGAATGAAGCGTGTGATATTGCCAATTTAATTGCCGCTGAACATTTAGAAATTATCGCTACAGAGCCACAACACTGGGCTAACTTAATTCGTCACGCTGGCGCTATTTTTATGGGCGCCTATACCAGTGAGGCTTTGGGGGATTATTGCGCTGGTCCTAATCACGTTTTACCGACTGCTCGCACAGCACGTTTTTCTTCACCATTAGGTGTCTATGATTTTATTAAACGCTCCAGCATGATTGCGGTGAGCGAAGCAGGCGCTCAAACTCTAGGGCAGGTTGCGAGCGTGTTGGCCCATGGCGAAGGCTTACAAGCCCATGCGCGTGCCGCAGAGATGCGCTTAAAAAATAAAAATGCGCTTAAAAAATAAAATCGGCCTGATTACGTAATTAATTCTTGAAGCGCTAGGATCAGCGCTTTGATTTGCTCATCGTTTCCAATCGTAATGCGCAAATGATCTTGAATGCGATTTTTATTAAAGTGACGCACGATAATCCCGCGCTCACGCAAGGCTTGGTAGATTTTTTCACCGGCGTATTTAGGGTGGCGAGTAAAAATAAAATTGGCACTAGAGGGTACAGTCTCAAAGCCCAGTTCATTTAATTTATCCATTAAGCCCGCACGAGTCGCCTTTACTTTGTTTGCCATGGCCTCTAAATGCGCTTGATCTTCAATCGCAGCAATCGCTCCTGCCTGAGCTAGTTTCCCCAACGGATACGAGTTGAAGCTGTTTTTGACACGCTCTAGTCCAGCAATCAGATCAGGGTGGCCTAGCGCAAACCCCACTCGTAAACCAGCTAGTGCACGTGATTTTGATAGGGTATGCACTACTAATAGATTATTTGGGCAGGCAGCCATGCCGGCCTCATCACGCAAAAGACTAACGCACGATTCGGTTCCATAATCCACATAAGCTTCGTCAATCACCAGCACGCTATCGGTGTTTTGTTGAATTAATCGTTCAATTTCGGCACGCAGTAATGCTCTACCCGTGGGGGCGTTGGGGTTAGGAAAAATAATCCCACCATTTTTTTTGGCCAGTTTTAAATAATCGTCGATATGAATTTCAAAATTGGCATTTAAGGGAATAGTTTTCGATTCAATCCCATACAGTTGGCAATACACGGGATAAAAACTATACGTAATATCGGGAAACAAAACGGGTTGATCGTGCTTTAATAAGCCCAAAAAAATATGCGCCAAAACTTCATCGGAGCCGTTTCCCACAAAAACTTGCTTGGGGTCCAAGCCGTGTAATTGGGCAATCGCTTGTTTAAGAGCGCTGGCATCGGGGTCGGGATACAGCCTGAGTTGTTCGGTGTTTTCTGAGGCGATCGCCGCCAATACTTTGGGGGAAGGCCCATACGGGCTTTCATTGGTATTGAGTTTAACTAAGCGCTCGATTTTGGGCTGCTCGCCAGGCACATAGGGGGTTAAGTTGTGAACAAGAGGACTCCAAAAACGGCTCATAGTGGTTTTGTGCAGACTGTTTTAGGTGGTAGAAGTATTTGATTTTCAATGAAAATGATATTATGAAGCCATATTTATATGACTTACATACCGATTATCTAACTTAAATCGATTTTTATTGTTATGCGACAAGCCGAAGTGACTCGCAACACCTCCGAGACTAAAATTCAAGTTAGCCTGAATTTGGATGGAAGCGGAAAATCCGAGCTGAACTCGGGCGTTCCTTTTTTAGATCACATGCTCGATCAAATTGCCCGTCATGGCATGATCGATTTAAAGGTGAGCGCTCAAGGCGACACCCACATTGACGACCATCACACCGTAGAAGATATTGGTATTACGCTTGGGCAGGCGATTGCAAAGGCGGTTGGGGATAAGGCGGGTTTAACTCGTTATGGACACGCTTACGTGCCGCTCGATGAAACGCTTTCTAGAGTAGTGATTGATTTTTCGGGCCGTCCAGGGCTGGAATTTCATGTACCGTTCACACGAGCGCGGGTGGGTGATTTTGATGTTGATTTAAGCATCGAATTTTTCCGCGGCTTTGTTAATCATGCTGGAGTCACCTTACATATTGATAATTTGCGCGGCGTGAATGCGCATCATCAAATTGAAACCGTCTTTAAGGCCTTTGGGCGAGCTCTGCGGATGGCATTGGCAATTGATCCGCGCTCGCCTAGTTCGATTCCATCGACCAAGGGAAGCCTCTAACTTTTTATCTCTATTTCTGGATGGCGCAAAACAAGATCGTGGAGAAATAGGTAGTGTCATCCCAACAAATTGCTATTGTTGATTACGGAATGGGTAATTTACGTTCCGTATCCCAGGCCTTAAAGCACGTTGCTGGCGATGCGCAAGTGCTGATTGCTAAAACGAGCGCTGAAATTCACAATGCTGATCGAGTGGTTCTTCCAGGTCAGGGTGCGATGCCCGAATGTATGGCTCAATTGCACGCCTCGGGTTTATTTGATGCAGTAATTGCGGCAGTGAAAGAAAAACCCTTGCTCGGAATTTGTGTCGGAGAGCAAATGTTATTTGATGAGAGTGCAGAGCGTCAGGGTGATCAAAATACCCCGTGCTTAGGACTATTGCCTGGGAAAGTGATTCGCTTTGACTTGGCAGGAAAGCAGCAGGAAGACGGGTCTAAATTTAAGATCCCTCATATGGGATGGAATCAAGTGAGCCAAGACCGGGATCACCCTTTATGGCAAGGAATACCCAATTTAAGCAGTTTTTATTTTGTCCATAGCTATTATGTCCAGCCGAGTCAGAGCGAGGACATTGCAGGATCAAGCCATTATGGGGGGTGGTTTACTTCTGCCGTGGCTCGCGATAAGATTTTCGCTACCCAGTTCCATCCCGAAAAAAGCGCAGAATACGGACTCAAGCTCTATCAAAACTTCGTCGCTTGGCGACCTTAATTTTTTAAGAATCCACTTTCCTATTTATTCTTATGTTGCTAATCCCTGCCATTGATATTAAAGACGGGCATTGCGTGCGTCTAGAGCAAGGCGATATGAAAAAAGCCACGGTCTTTTCTGAAGACCCAGCGGCGATGGCAAAACATTGGATTGCCAAAGGGGCGCGGCGTTTGCATTTAGTCGATTTAAATGGTGCCTTCGCAGGTAAACCGAAAAATGAGGCCGCGATTAAAGCCATTATGAAAACCGTGGGAGATCAAATTCCGGTTCAGATTGGAGGCGGTATTCGCGATTTAGAAACCATCGAGCGTTTATTGGATGATGGTGTTAGCACCATCATTATTGGCACTGCAGCCGTCAAGAACCCTGGGTTTTTGCAAGATGCGTGCACCGCATTTAGTGGCCACATCATGGTAGGTTTAGATGCGCGCGATGGCAAGGTGGCGATTGATGGTTGGAGCAAATTAACCGGCCATGATGTGATTGATTTAGCAAAAAAATTTGAAGACTACGGCGCTGAAGCCATTATTTATACCGATATTGGGCGCGATGGCATGTTGCAAGGAATTAATTTAGAGGCTACGGTTAAGTTAGCGCAGTCGGTGCGCATCCCCGTGATTGCCAGCGGTGGTCTTTCTAGCAAAAAAGACATTGAGGCTTTATGCAAGGTCGAGGACGAGGGCATTATGGGGGTGATTGCAGGCCGCTCAATTTATACCGGCGATCTTGATTTGACCGAGGCGCAACAATACGCCGACAAACTCAGTGTTAAATAAGCGCATCATTCCCTGCTTGGATGTCACGGCGGGGCGCGTAGTCAAGGGCGTTAATTTTGTTGGCTTGCGAGATGCAGGCGACCCTGTCGAGATTGCGCGCCGTTACGATGAACAAGGCGCTGATGAGCTGACTTTTTTAGATATCACAGCCACATCCGACGAGCGCGATTTATTACTGCATATTATTGAAGACGTGGCATCGCAGGTGTTTATTCCGCTCACCGTGGGCGGTGGCGTTAGAACGGTTGCCGACGTGCGTCGTTTATTAAATGCGGGTGCCGATAAAATTAGCATGAACTCGTCTGTGGTGGCTAATCCCGATTTACTCAGTGATGCCTCTGCGCATTATGGTTCGCAGTGCATTGTGGTGGCAATCGACGCCAAACAAACTGCGCCCGATCAATGGGAAGTGTTTACCCATGGAGGCAGAAAGAATACGGGTATCAATGCCATCGCTTGGGCAAAAGAAGTCGCGCAGCGGGGTGCGGGTGAAATTTTATTAACCAGCATGGATCGTGATGGAACGCGCGATGGGTTTGATTTGGATTTAACCGCCGCAGTCAGTCGCGCCATTTCAATTCCAGTGATTGCCTCAGGCGGGGTTGGCAAACTACAAGATTTGGTCGATGGCATTCAAAAAGGCCGAGCTGATGCCGTTTTAGCCGCCAGCATTTTTCATTATGGTGAATATACGATCCAAGAGGCCAAGCAATATATGGCCAGCAAGGGCATTGCCGTTAGAACATTAGGGTAAGGACAGAATCAAGCATTGATTCTGTCAAAATAGCAGTATGGAAAAAATTCCCCCAATCTCTGACGCATGGCTTGAGCAAATTCGCTGGAATGAGCATGGCTTGGTAGCGGTGATCGCGCAAGAGTTTGGCAGCAAGGATGTTTTAATGCTGGCCTGGATGAATCGCGAGGCATTAAGTCAAACTTTGCAAAAAGGACAGGCGGTCTATTGGTCACGTTCGCGTAAGCAACTCTGGCATAAAGGTGAAGAGTCTGGCCACACCCAAGCGATCCGAGAGGTGCGCCTCGATTGCGATGGCGATACGATCTTGTTAATCGTCGATCAAAAAGATCGAATTGCTTGTCATACGGGTAAGCACAGTTGTTTTTTTAATGAGTGGGATACGGTTGCCCAACATTGGGTAGAAATGAAAGAGTAAGGTTTAATCTTAAAAATTAAATAAACTATTTATGAGTAATTTAAATAAACCGAACTTCGAAAACGCAGACTCTGTTTTGGCGCATTTGGCTAACGTGATAGAGCAGCGCAAAATCGATTTTGCAGCGGGAAAAATCGACGCGAATACGTCTTACATTGCGCAGTTATTTTCTAAAGGTGATGATGCGATCTTAAAAAAAATTGGTGAAGAGGCAACCGAAACGGTGATGGCGGCAAAAGATTCGCGCCAATCCAACTTAAATCCCAAGCAACAGGCTTTATTGGTCGGTGAAATGGCGGATTTATGGATCCATTGTTTGGTCGCCTTATCGCAATTTAATTTAAGACCCGAAGATGTGATGGCCGAATTAAAGCGCCGTGAAGGTATTTCAGGGCTAGACGAAAAAGCTGCACGCAAAGCGCAAACCAGAGATAAACCCAAGATTAAATCGAGTCATCAACCATGAAACACGCCAGTTATGATTCCGATTGTATTTTTTGCAAAATTATTGCAGGGGAAATCCCGTCTCAGAAGGTCTATGAGGACGAGGAAGTGTTTGCCTTTAATGACATTAACCCAGGCGCTCCGATTCATTTTTTAATCATTCCTAAGAAGCATTTGCCCATGCTGGAATCAGCACAATCGCAGGATGCGCCATTGCTAGGTAGAATGATGGAATTGGCGCCGCGCTTGGCCCAAAAACAAGGCTGTCGCCCAGGAAAAGAGGGTGGCTTTCGCGTGATGGTGAACAATGGCGCGGATGGGGGGCAGGAAGTCTATCACTTGCATTTGCATGTATTAGGCGGCCCGCGCCCTTGGAAAAAATAATTCTAGGAGAAAGAAATGGGTTCATTTAGCATTTGGCATTGGTTAATTGTTTTGGTGATCGTGATGTTGGTATTTGGCACCAAAAAATTGCGCAACATTGGTTCTGATTTGGGCGGCGCTGTAAAAGGGTTTAAAGACGGTATGAAGCCTGGTGAGGATGCCAAGAAAGATCCCAATGAACAAATTCCGGCGCAAAGCTCGGCAGCTAATTCGAGCGCTTCCTCAGGCACTTCTTCCAGCGCTTCAGATAAGACTGTTGACGTGCAAGCTAAAGACGTTCACAAGTCCTAACTGAGTATTGCTAGGATTTTTAAACCGCCTTTGCCCAATAAAAATTGAGTTTCAATGATTGATCTTGGAGTATCCAAGCTCGCCCTAATTGCTGTAGTCGCTTTGGTGGTGGTGGGCCCTGAGCGTTTGCCCAAAGTGGCGCGCATGGTGGGCAATTTATTTGGGCGCGCGCAACGGTATATGGCCGAAGTTCGCTCCGAAGTGAATCGCCAAATTGAGCTCGATGAGTTTAAAAAATTGCGCGAAGAGAGCGCCGCGGCGATGAAAGACGTTGAGAATAGTCTCCATGCCACTGCCCAAGAAGCCAATTACAACCTGAGCGATCAGGGTAATGATCAAAGCACCACCACATCCTATGATGCCGGTTTGATGGACTTGAGTATCGATGACCGTAAAGTGTATCGCGATGCCTTGCGTCAAGGTCGAGATAGTTGGCGCGTTAAACGGAGCGCTCGACCAATTTGGTTTAAGCATTCGGCTGGGGTTCGTGCGCGCGTTCAATCTGGCGCAGCACGCGTTAAACGCTTTCGTCGAGTTGTCCCATGAGTAGCTCTAATTCCAATTCGGCTGATCCCAAAAAAGATGCCACCGCAAACGCTAAAGAAAACCTAGGCCAAAATACAGGCGAGGGTGCCGATGCGGGCGCTCATGAGGAGGGCGGTTTTCAAGAAACCTTTTTTTCGCATTTAGTCGAATTACGCGATCGAATTGTCAAGGCGACCATCGCGGTGGTGATTGTATTTATCACTCTAGTCTATTGGGCGCCCGATATTTTTCATTTGTTTGCTAAGCCTTTGTTGAGTGCATTACCAGCGGGCGGAAAAATGATCGTGACTGATGTTACCGGCTCCTTTTTTGTGCCAATGAAGGTCACGATGTTGGTGGCGTTTTTAATTGCCTTACCCGTGGTGATTTACCAAATCTGGGCCTTTGTCGCACCGGGTTTGTATTCGCACGAGCGTAAATTAATTTTCCCGTTGATTGTAAGTAGCTACTCACTTTTTATAGCGGGTATGGCGTTTGCCTATTTTTTGGTTTTCCCCACGGTATTTAACTTTATGGCGAGCTATAACGCCCCTCTGGGCGCTGAAATGTCGACCGATATCGATAAGTACCTGAGTTTTGCGATGTCGACTTTTTTGGCCTTTGGCATCACCTTTGAAGTACCGGTGGTGGTGATTGTCTTGGTCAAAATGAAAATTGTCCCCTTAACAAAGTTAAGGGAAATTCGTCCCTATGTGATTGTGGGGGCTTTCGTGATTTCAGCCGTCGTTACCCCTCCAGATGTGCTTTCCCAGCTTTTATTGGCGATACCCATGTGCTTACTTTATGAGTTAGGCCTATTTTTAGCGCGATTTTATGTGCCGAAAAATGAAAATGAAGCATCTGAG
>JAEMSI010000057.1 GCA_016462905.1 Polynucleobacter sp.
TTACTATACAGCAAAATTTTGTGATTAGCGCAATTAATGATTACTAATTTAATAGGTAAAAACCATTAAATTTGGTATTTCATTAGGTAAGTACAATGACGTGAAAGATAGTCAGTCAAAATAATGCCCAAAATAAACTCAAATAAGAAGCCAAGACAATCGGATACCCCTCAAAAATCGGGGGAGTACCAGCAAACTAGGCTATCACCTAGTGCACGTCGCTCCCTAATTCTTCAGGGAGCGATTGAGTATTTTGCCGAAGTAGGCTTTACCGGTAAAACAAGGGAACTCTCAGAACGATTAGGGATAACTCAACCCTTGCTATATAGATACTTTCCCTCCAAAGAGGTTCTCATAGAGGAGGTATTTGAAATTGTTTTCCTAGACTCATGGCGGCCGGGGTGGGATCGTCTCCTTAATAATCAGACGATTCCACTACAGGAACGCTTAATCGAGTTTTATCAAGAGTACTTTGAAGATAGCTTTTCAAGACGATGGATTAGGGTTTACCTTTATTCGGGCCTAGCCGGAACTGGGTTGAACCAAAAGTATTTAAAAATGATTCGGCAAAGGCTAATTGACCCCATTTGCCTGTCTTTACGCGCTATTTATGTCCCTAAGAAGAATTGGGGCCCTGTATCCGACGATGAAAGAGAGTTTGTTTGGATGCTTCATGGTAGTTTTTTTGCGTACGCAATGAGAAAATATATTTTCAACTATGAGGCTAAAGTAAATTTTAAGGAATACCTCACCCATGCAATTGAAAACTTTTTAGACGGTGCCAAGGCAAATTATCCAAAACTTAAACCCAGCTAGGTTCCTAGATCGACGTAAGGGTTATTACTAATCCTTGAATCCTTACTTTTTTATTGAAACCTCTATTCGAGGGTTCAGCACATATTCAAATTTTTGAAAATTTGTGTATCCTAGAAGGAATTAATTTATCAGAAACTAAATAAATATGTTTAATCCTTTTTCCTCCGCTCCTGTTCATGATCCAATCGGCAAAATCAAGCCCATTGACGAGATAAAGAAAACTACTTGCTATATGTGTGCATGCCGCTGCGGTATCCGCGCACATCTTCGGGACGGTGAATTGGTTTACATTGATGGAAACCCTGATCATCCCATAAATCAAGGGGTGATATGTGCCAAGGGCTCAGCGGGAATCATGAAACAAAAGTCTCCGGCACGCATTACAGAACCCCTTTTAAGAAAGAAAAATAGTCCGCGCGGCTCTAATGAATTTGAGATTATTAGCTGGGAGACTGCATTCAATTTGCTAACTGAGCGCTTATCTAAAATCCGCGCCAGTGATCCGAAAAAATTTGCACTATTTACTGGTCGCGATCAAATGCAGGCTTTGACAGGCTTATTTGCCCGTCAATTTGGCACACCGAATTACGCTGCCCATGGTGGCTTTTGCTCAGTCAATATGGCTGCAGGAATGATTTACACCATTGGTGGAAGTTTTTGGGAGTTTGGTGGTCCGGATTTAGATCATTCCAAACTCTTTATCATGATTGGCACGGCTGAGGATCATCACAGCAATCCAATGAAGATTGCACTCTCAAAATTTAAACGCTCAGGCGGACGATTCATCTCAATCAACCCCGTCCGGACCGGCTATTCAGCAATTGCTGATGAATGGATACCCATTAAGCCTGGCACTGATGGTGCGCTTTTTATGGCACTGATGCACGAACTAATCGCAAAAAATAAATTCGATGCACCTTTTTTACAAAAATATACAAACTCAGGCCAGTTGGTATGTCTTGATGAGGGACCAGAGGAAGGATTATTTTTATTTGATCCGAGCTCGGAGCAAATTAATGTCGACCTTCCTCACAATAAATACATTTGGGATACCAGCACAAATAGTGCTCAACCATGCTACGCCAAAGGAGTAATGCCATCTCTTCAGGGTGAGTACATTATGGGACCTGGGCCCCATGAGGGAAAGCGAGTGGCGCCAGCATTTGAGTTGTTGCGTCGTCAAGTTAAAAATACCTCGCCAGATTGGGCGGCGGCGATCACTGGAATTTCAGCATCTAGAATTGTTAAGCTGGCCGAAGAAATTGGGCAAGCCGCCTTCGATCAAGCATTTACCCTCCCGATTCCGTGGACCGATGCATGGGGAGAAAAACACAGTTCTGTGATTGGTAGGCCCGTGGCTTTTCATGCGATGCGGGGTCTTTCCGCCCATTCAAATGGGTTTCAAACCGTAAGAGGCTTGGCGGTATTAATGTCCTTGCTTGGCACCATCGACCGCCCCGGAGGATTTAGACATAAGGCTCCTTATCCAAGGCAAACCCCACCAAACGTTAAGCCACCCTCTTCCGATGCGGATATTAAGCCTAATACCCCCTTAGGTAAAGCGCCACTTGGTTGGCCAACACAGCCTGAGGATCTCTCCTTAAGTGAGGATGGAACACCACTGCGAATTGATAAGGCGTACTCTTGGGAGCATCCGTTAGCAGCCCATGGCTTAATGCATAACGTAATTACCAATGCAGTAAAAGGTGATCCTTACACCATTGATACCTTAATGATTTTCATGGCTAATATGTCCTGGAATTCAACAATGAATACTACTGAGGTACGAAATCTTCTGAATGAGAAAAATACAAATGGTGAATACAAAATACCATTTTTAGTAGTTTGCGATGCTTTTCAATCTGAGATGGTTAATTTTGCGGATTTAGTTTTACCCGACACCACATATCTTGAGCGCCACGATGTCATGAGTATGCTAGATCGGCCCATTTCAGAATTTGATGGCCCAGTTGACTCTGTCCGTATTCCAGTCTTGCCACCCACCGGAAATTGCAAACCCTTCCAAGAGGTGATTGTTGAACTTGCATCTCGCCTAAAGTTCCCAGCCTTTACCACCCCAGAGGGCGGGCGAAAGTTTTCTGGATATACAGACTTTATTACCAAGTTTCAAACCGCCCCAGATTCGGGTATTGGATTTTTATCGGGCTGGCGAGGAGTAAGTGGTGAAAAAAGTTTGCGTGGTGAGCCCAATCAAAATCAGTGGGAGCAATACGAAAAAAATAACTGTGTTTTCCAATTCAAAATGCCCACCGAACATCACTACATGCGAAATTGGAATAGAGGATATTTGGATTTTGCAAAAGAGAATGCTCTGAGACAAAAAAATGATCCGATCATGCTATCGATCTACTCGGATATCTTGCAAAAATTTAGGCTAGCGGCAAAGGGACAGCGCAAAGGAAGAACACCTCCTGAGCATTTAAAAAAACGAATTATCAAATATTTTGATCCCTTACCAATGTGGTATCCGCCGCTCGAGGAAGACGTTACTGATTTAAATCAATTTCCATTAAATGCCATTACTCAAAGGCCCATGGCAATGTATCACTCATGGGATTCTCAGAATGCCTGGCTTCGGCAGATACATAGTCATAACTATTTATTTATCAATACAAAAACTGCTCAATCTCATGGGATTGGGGATGGCGCCTGGATGCTCATTGAATCTCAATGGGGCAAAGTGAAATGTATGGCGCGCCATTCAGAAGCAGTTGATCCTGGCACCGTATGGACCTGGAATGCAATTGGAAAGGCAGAGTCGGCATGGAACCTGGATGCTAATGCAGATGAATCCAAAAAAGGCTTTTTGTTAAATCATCTCATTACGGAAGAATTGCCATTTGGGCAATTTAGAGTAAGCAACTCTGACCCCATAACAGGTCAGGCAGGTTGGTACGATGTTCGCGTCAAAATATCGCCCGCAGATAAAGAAGAGCATGAAGAAACTTTGCCTCAATTTAAAGCGTATTCTGTACCCGGCATGATTATTAAGAAATAAGGTCTTTCTGAAATATGAAAACAAATAAACAACTTGCTTTAGTAATTGACTTAAATGTATGCGTTGGATGTCATGCTTGCGTAACATCCTGCAAGGAGTGGAACACACAAGGCTCAGCCGGACCCCTTACAGATTTGCACGCTTATGGGGAAAGCCCAACGGGTACATTTTTTAATCGTGTACAAACGTATGAAACGGGCTCATTCCCAAATACTGAAACAATTCACTTTCCAAAGTCATGCCTTCATTGTGAGGATCCCCCCTGCGTCCCAGTTTGCCCAACTGGAGCGAGCTATAAACGAGCAGAAGATGGCATCGTATTAGTAGACTACGATAAATGCATCGGCTGCAAGTATTGTTCATGGGCATGTCCTTATGGTGCACGTGAACTTGACGAAGAACGGCAGGTAATGACAAAGTGCACTCTATGCGTTGATCGCATTTACAGTGAAACGTTGCCCATATCAGAGCGCAAACCAGCATGTGTTTTGGCGTGCCCTACCAATGCGCGTCTTTTTGGAGATGTTCATGATCCGGAATCTGAGGCTAGCAAGGCTATTGCCGAACGGGGTGGATATGCCCTCATGCCAGAATGGGAAACTATTCCAGCGAATCATTATCTCCCACGTTCAATTACCGAAATAATTGCTGCCGTAAAGGATGAGAGCTGATGCAACCAAATTTCTCCTTAGTTTTTTTTACAACATTGGCTGGGATGTCACAAGGCTTACTTTTTTACATTGCGATCTTCAAGTCGCAATTTAATCTCCTCAGTAATTCATTCTTAACCAATCTTGCTCTCCCAGTAAGCTTTGGCTTATTAATAGCAAGTCTGCTTGCTTCCTTTTTTCATTTAGGCCACCCAGAACGTGCTTGGCGAGCAGCTCATATGTGGAGAACCTCTTGGTTGTCTCGTGAAGTCATCGTTCTTCCTCTTTTTATAACGACTGTTATATTGGCATGGTATTTTTCTGCGCAAGATAAATCATT
>JAEMSI010000037.1:0-14525 GCA_016462905.1 Polynucleobacter sp.
ACCCAAATCTTTAGTGAAAACACCTTTGTCGGCAATGACCGTGTTGCCGATAACAATAAATTAACCATGGGTCTAACTAGCCGAATGATAGAAGCGAATACGGGAGCAGAGCGTGCATCGGTAACCTTAGCACAACGCCAAGACTTTACGGGACAGAAAGTAGGACTAAATAATACGATTACCAATCCCAGTAAGTACTCCGATACATTAGGCGCTAGCACAATCAGACTCATGGGTAATTTTAATGTTGACTTATTTGGGCAGTACAACACACAATTAAATCGCTTTGTGCAAACCAGTGTTGGAACAACTTGGCGACCCACCCCAGGAAGAAGTTTAAGTTTTGCTTATCGAAATCTTTGGAGTCCCCCTACCAGCGCAGGCCAGTCAGGGATTACCACCACGGATCAATATAATATATTTGGCGAATGGCCTGTAACGCGTAAAATACGTCTTCTGGGCCGTTGGGGCTACGATGCCTTGACTACTAAAACCTTAAATACTTTGGGCGGACTTCAATACGATGAGGATTGCTGGTCATTTCGCTTTGCGTATTCGCAAGCTTTGAATACCTCGACTATTACAACCACCCAAGTTTTATTCCAGGTAGAGTTTAGGGGTTTTGGTGCGGTAGGCAATAATCCGGTTGATGTGATGAAATTAAACGTGCCTGGCTATCAACCCGCTACAAAACCATTGCCCCCATCTATTTATGAAAATTACCAATAATGCTTAAGTTAAAACGAATATGGTTTGTATTAATTTTGGTATTGATTGGCTATGGTGCATCGGCATTGGCTCAAATGAATCCGAGTTTGCCTAAAGATACCGTCGATAAAGAAACTAAAATTCGTAATATTGATGGCGTGATTGTGATTGTCAATACAGGCTACATAACGCAAAAAGAATTAGATGATCGGGTTATCAGCATTCAAAAGCAGAGCGAAATTAGTGGTAAGAAGTTACCCGAATTGCCTGAATTACGTAAACAAGTATTAGAAAGTTTGATTATTGAAAAGATTCAATTGCAGGAAGCTGATCAGACTGGAATTTCGATTTCGAATAAAGAGCTAAATAAGATAGCTGAGGATATTGCCGCTCGTAACAAGTTAACCATGGCCGAGTTTCGCGAATCAGTAACCAAGGTCGATATGAGTTACAAGCGTTATTTAGAATTACTGCGGGAAGATGTCATGCGGGCGCGCTTGCGTGAAAGAGAAGTAGAGAGCCAAATTAAAGTTTCCGATCCGGAGGTTGATAATTTTATTGTTGAGCAAATGCAACGAAAGCAAGGCCCAATGGCAGCCGGCAATCAAGTTACCACCGATTCTGGCCCTGAAGAAATTGCGATTGCCCAAATTTTCGTGCCGGTTGATGAAAGTTCTGGCATGGGAGCCCAAACCGAAGCTCGCAAAAAAGCAGAAGCAATCTTAAAAGAAGCTCGTGGGGATGGCGATTTTATGCAAATTGGTGCTCAAGCCGCAAAAGAAAATCCCAAAATTAAATTTCAAGATTTAGGCTATAGATCGGCGGATCGCCTGCCCCCTATTTTTCTTGAGGCAGTGCGTAATTTAGGGCCTGGACAAGTTGCGGGCAGTGTTATTAAAAGCCCGGCCGGCTTTCATGTTTTAAAGGTGATGGATCGCCGCGGTGCTGGCGCAAGCAGAAAGGTTGAACAGTCAACGTCTTCTGGAAATAGCGCATCGCAGGATGTCCCCATGGTTCCCCAGAATAGGATGGTGACACAAACTTTAGCTCGGCATCTATTGATACGAGGACGAGCAGGTCTAGACGATGCGGATGTACAAAGGCGTTTAGCAGGTTATCGAGATCAAATACGTGCCAAAACCTTAGATTTTGAAACGGCTGCAAAAAAATACTCAGAGGATGGCTCGGCCTCCAATGGCGGTATATTGGGCTGGATGGGGCCTGGGGATTTAGTCCCGCCCTTTGAGTCCGCGATGAATCGTTTGCAAATTGGCGAAGTTAGCGATCCCGTAAAAACGGAGTTTGGTTGGCATCTAATACAAGTTTTAGAGCGCCGTCAGACTGAATTAACGGTTGAAAAACAACGTGAATTTGCTCGGGCCGTCATACGTGAACGTAAATTCGAACAAGCCTATCAAGATTGGTTGAGGCAATTACGCGATACAGCAACCGTAAAAATATTATTCTTTGATGAGCAAAATCGTTAATCTGGCAATTAGTTCAGGCGAACCTGCTGGTATTGGCCCAGAGATTTGCATAGTAGCCGCTCTAAATTTTATTCGTGATCATCCTTTTAGCTCAATCACTATTTATGGTGATCCTAATTTATTTGATCAGCCATTCGTTTTGCCTAAGCAAATACAAATTGAAGCCATTCCTTTACGGGAAAAAGTTGAATTTGGAAAATTAAATTCGAATAACGCTGCTTATGTTATCGAGGTATTGAAGGCGTCAGCAAATGCGACACGCATGGGTCGTCATGATGCATTAGTAACGGCACCAGTTCAAAAGAGCGTGATCAATGATGCCAATATTCGCTTTACCGGCCACACTGAGTTTCTAGCGGAGTTAGACGGGGCAAAACAAGTCGTGATGATGCTATGTGGTCGTTCACAGGAGCACTTATTGCGAGTTGCTCTTGCTACTACCCATATGCCACTGAGTCTTGTGCCTCAAGAAATTCGATTTGAAAGTTTGTGTCAAATGATGCAAGTGATGCACGACGACTTAAAAAACCGTTTTGCTATTCATCGTCCACGCATTCGGGTGGCTGGACTAAATCCGCATGCGGGTGAGTCGGGTCACTTGGGACGTGAAGAGCTTGAGATTATTTCCCCTGCAATTCGGGCGATGCAGGATAAGGGAATATTAGTCGATGGTCCATATCCAGCCGATACGATGTTTAATCCAAAAAAATTAGATGAAGTGGATGCCTTTTTAGCGATGTACCATGATCAAGGTTTGGCAGCATTTAAATTCGCTACGTTTATGACGGGCGTTAATGTGAGTTTGGGTTTGAGTTTTGTTCGTACCTCAGTTGATCACGGAACGGCCTTAGATATTGCAGGCAAAGGGATTGCAGAATCATCCAGCATGTTTGAAGCTTTGTCGCTTGCAGCCGAATTGGCTTTAAATAAAAAAAATGCATCAGGCGCGTAAGCGTTTTGGACAGCATTTTTTAGTGGATGATTCCATCATCCAAGCAATTGTTCGTGCAATTCAGCCGAGCTCTCAATTGTCAGTAATTGAAATTGGTCCAGGTTTAGGCGCCTTAACAAGACCCCTTTTGGAGCGATTAACTCATTTAGACTTACTTGAAATTGATCGTGATCTAGTGGCCTATTGGCACAAACAAAATTTAAGCGGACTTCATGTGATAGAGGGTGATGCACTTCATTTTGATTTTCGATCGTGGGCTAAAGAGATTAAAAAGCAGGACGACACAACGCAAGTTCGAGCGCGTGCTTGTTCGATTGTTGGTAATTTGCCATACAACATTTCATCGCCTCTCTTGTTTCATTTAATCGAGGCTGCTGATTTAGTCTATGAACAAGTTTTTATGTTGCAAGCTGAGGTAGTAGAAAGAATGGTTGCTGCACCCCAAGATTCAGCTTTTGGAAGACTCTCAGTAATGTTACAAGCCCGTTATCACATGGAGCAAATTTTAGAAGTTCCTCCCGATGCGTTTGATCCTCCGCCGCGGGTAAATTCAGCGGTAGTCCGAATGATTCCGCGCCCCGATTTTGCTTTGAGTCCAGAGCAATGGCATTCATTAGAAAAAATTACTACCTTGGCTTTTGCTCAAAGACGCAAAATGCTCAGGGGGAATTTAGAATCAGTTTTAGAAAGAATCAGTATGACGGCCGAAGAAAAAACTAGTCGTGCGCAAGATATTTCAGTCGAGCGCTACATTGAATGGGCTAAGCAATTATTGGCCTAGCTGTAAGCAGCCGGATCAATTTTTTTCATTTCTCCCTCAATCCAGCTTTCAACTTCATGGTTCAATTGATCACCCGTTTTATCTTGAGAGTCGATACTAGGCCCAATCGAGACTGTGATTAGCCCCGGACGCTTCAAGAAACTATTGCGCGGCCATAAATTTCCAGCGTTATGAGCAACTGGAAGAACGATCGCATTCGTTAAGGTCGCAAGTCGCGCCCCCCCTTTTCGGTAAGGCTTATGAGAGCCAACCGGAGTCCTCGTTCCCTCTGGGAACAAAATAATCCATTTACCCTCGCGTAAGCGTTGCTTACCTTGATTCGTTACTGATAAGGCTGCAGTTTCTTTAGCGCTGCGATCAATGTGAATCATTTTTAAAAGAGCCATTACCCAGCCAAAGAAAGGTATCCAAAGAAGTTCGCGTTTAAAAACGTAACAAAGGGGTTTTGGAAAAACAGTTAAAAAAGCAATCGTTTCCCATGCGGACTGATGCTTACTAAGAATAATAATGGGTTGGTTAATCACCTCATGAGCATGCTGAATTCCTTTGATTTCATAATCAACTCCGCAAATAATCCTTAAACCATGAATAATCAAATAAGCCCAAAATTGAATGAGTCGATAGCGATTGGCCTCGCCAATAAATAAGAAGACCAGCAAGCAAAATAGGGCATACACTATCGTTAAAGAAACCAACCAAATAAAAAAGAGAAGAGAGCGTAGCCAAATCATTGAGTTTTTAGAATGGTTTTGGCAAAAGAGAGTAGATCGGGGTGTTGTCTGGTATTCGGTGGTAATTCACTTTGATTGACTGTGGATCCTTTACCAGTAAGCACTAAATGAGGTTCTGCTCCTAGAACAACACCAGCCATCAGGTCTCGAACAGTGTCGCCGACTACGGGAATACCAATCAGAGATTGGTCTAGTGGATTTTTTAGGAGGCCATAATGTGTGGCTATATCGATAAATAATCCAGGCTTTGGTTTACGGCAACCACAAAGATCGGCATCGACATGCGGGCAAAAGAAAATGCTGTCTATTTTTCCGCCAAAAGGTTTTAGTAAATCGCGCATTTTTTGATGCATCGCGTTGAGAGTTGCAATGTCATAGTAACCCCTGGTAATACCAGACTGGTTGGTTGCAATACTGATTTGATAATCCGCTTGACTTAATAAACCAATAGCTTCAAGGCTGCCATGCACAGGCACCCATTCATCCACTGTTTTGACATAATCATCGCGATCTTGATTAATCACGCCATCGCGATCCAGAATAATTAGTTTATTTAAGTCCTGCTGCATTAGCTTTGAGGTGCAAGAGCGCTAATATCTGCAACTAAATTCATTTGCCGATGAAGGTCTTTTAGAAGAGCAAGGCGATTATTTCTCAGTTCTATATTTTGATCCATGACCATGACGTCTGCAAAAAAGTGATCAATGGGTTTGCTCAGCGATACCAGCGCTTGTAAGACATCCAGAAAACGCTTATCTAAATAGGCTTTTGTAAGCGATGCCTGTATTTGAATTAGCGCCGAGTGAAGTTCATTTTCCGCGGGGATTTGTAACAGAGCTGTTTTTACTTGTGAATTAGAATCAATTGGATTCTTTTTTAAAATATTACTAATTCGTTTGTTTGCGGATGCAAGTTGCTGGGCCTCAGGTAATAGATTAAATGCTCGAATGGCATTTAAACGCTGAATTAAATCGTTGAATTGAGTAGGTTTTTGGCTAAGCACAGCTTCTATTTCAAAATGACTAAAGCTTGCATGGTCAATAGTTTGGTCGCGTAAATACGCTTTTAATCTTTCAAAAATAAAATCAAATACAGCATCGTTGCAGTTTTTTTCTTTTAATAGGATGGCTTCAAATTGCTTGATGCTTAGTTGAATCATTTCATGTAAGTTAAGCGCCAGATTTTTTTCAATCAATAGCCGACAAATTCCCAAAGCATGTCTTCGTAAGGCAAAGGGGTCTTTGTCACCCGTAGGCGCTAAACCCAGCGACCAAATGCCAACTAAGGTTTCTAATTTATCGGCAATTGCTAAGACAGTGCCAATCTCAGTATCGGGCAAGCGATCGCCCGCAAAACGAGGTAGGTAGTGTTCTGCACAAGCTTGTGCCACCTCAAGCTTTTCGCCATCATGCAGGGCATAGTAACAGCCCATGATTCCTTGTAATTCAGGAAATTCGCCAACCATATCCGTCAATAAGTCTGTTTTAGCAATCTCGGCTGCGCGGCGGATATCCTTATTTTGAATATGGAATCCACTTTTATTAAGCTGCCCGCTTAATTCCTCGGCGATATTGCGAACCCGCTCCATTCTCTGCAGCTGATTACCAAGTTGATTGTGATAAATCACCTTTACTAATTCTGGGATGCGCGACTCTAAAGTTCTTTTTTTATCTTGGGTAAAGAAAAAACGCGCATCCGCTAGTCTGGGACGAATCACTTTCTCATTACCCGAAATAATATGTTGAGGGTGCTGAGTTTCAATATTCGAAACGATCAAGAAGCGATTACTTAATTGCCCCTCTTGAGTCATTAATGCAAAGTATTTTTGATTGGTTTGCATGGTTAAAACCAGACACTCTGAAGGCACCTCTAAGAACTCTTCATCGAAGTGACAAGCATAAATTGCTGGCCACTCGACCAGTGCAGTCACTTCGTTTAATAATAATTCCGGCATTAAAACTTCATCGTTGGTCGCAATTAATTTTAGTTGTTGAGCAATCTTTTGTTTTCTTTTTTCAAACGAAGCGATCACCTTGCCTTTTTTTTCCAGCATTTGTTCATAGTCGTCTGCTTTATTAATCGCTATTGAGCCAGAAGATAAAAAGCGGTGACCCTCTGTAAGCCGATCAGACTTAATCCCGAATGCGTCAACGTTTAAAATTTGATCGCCATGAAGAGCTAGAAGACGATGGACAGGGCGGGCGAATTCAACATCAAGCACGCGCCCTGAATCTTCGGTGACCTGATAATGCATCATTTTAGCAATGGGTAGTTTTTCAATTACTGTTTTTAACGCGGACTGGACTGTATTTTCTAGGCTTGCCCCTTTAGCGTTGGTATTGAGATAAAAAGTCTCATTTTTTCCCTCTCCAGCGCGTTCCAATGATTCGATCGGCATATTTTCATAACCAAGCGCACTCAGTTTTTTTAATAGGGGGGGCGAGGCTTTGCCATTTTGATCGAGTCCAATGCTAACTGGTAATAGCTTTTCACGGATTGGATAGTCGTTCGCTTGGGATGCAACCGAATGAATGAATACAGCGATTCGTCGTGGGCTTGCAAAAATTTTAACGCGGGGATTTTCTGAAATTAATTGCGCTTCTTGTAAAGCGTTTGTAATCGATTTTCCAAATGATTCAGAGAGCGCCTGTAATGATTTAGGTGGAAGCTCTTCGCAAAAAATCTCTACCAGCAAATCAGCTTCTATCGATTTTGTTTTAGAGATTGACATTTATATTAAGTTGAGCAGGCTACAAAATTGATAAGGGGTTGGTATTTGAGGACTTCTTTAGCATCGGAAACCCGAGTTTTTCTCGAGATTCAAAATAAGCCTGAGCGACACTTTTTGATAAATTGCGAATCCGTCCGATATAGGTAGCGCGTTCTGTGACTGAAATGGCGCCCCGAGCATCTAATAAATTGAATGTATGAGCGGCTTTTAGGGTCATTTCATAAGCCGGTAACACTAATAGGGAATCAATTAAGCGCTTTGCTTCGCTTTCAAAATTAGTGAAATTACTAAATAGAAGATCTGCATTCGCTAATTCAAAGTTGTAGCGCGATTGCTCGACTTCATTTTGATGGTACACATCACCATAGCTAAGGCCATCAGTCCAAACTAGGTCATAAACGTTTGAGCAATTTTGTAAATACATTGCCAGGCGCTCAATGCCATAGGTAATTTCGCCCAAAACGGGCTTGCAATCCATGCCCCCAACTTGTTGAAAGTAGGTAAATTGGGTAATTTCCATGCCATTTAACCAAACCTCCCAACCTAAGCCCCAGGCCCCTAGGGTTGGATTCTCCCAATCGTCTTCGACAAAGCGAACATCATTTTCTTGAAGATTTAATCCCAGCGTTTTTAATGAGCCAAGGTATAAATCTAAAATATTTTCTGGGGATGGTTTTAAAACTACTTGGAATTGGTAGTAATGCTGAAGCCGATTTGGATTTTCTCCATAGCGACCATCTTTTGGTCTTCGCGATGGTTGAACATAGGCCGCTTTCCATGGCTCGGGTCCAATTGCCCTTAAAAAAGTTGCCGTATGCGAGGTTCCCGCACCCACTTCCAGATCAATCGGTTGTAGTAGGGCGCAACCCTGCTGACCCCAATACTCCTGAAGCTTGAGAATGATTTGCTGAAAAGTAAGCATGAGATGGCAGTTACTGGTTTTTAATTAATTGACTATATCAGCCTTGATTTTACGTGATGCGGGCTTTATCTCTAAGGGCTATTTAGCAGGTCTTTTTCTTAATAAGCCAAAACAGAGAACTAGGGTTGAAAGCCCCACAATGGGCAGATCCCCCCAAAGGACATAAAGCGTTTTTCCAATATAAGGCTGCACCTGTCCATCTAGAACGCCTTGTATAAATTCAGGTAGTCGCTTAGCGATGCTGCCATCGGCATTGATAATCGCGGTAATACCTGTATTGGTTGCCCTTAGGCTAGGCAAACCCGTTTCCAAGGTTCTCAATTGCGAAGCACGTAATTGCTGGTTAGAGGCTTGGGACGTTCCAAACCAAGCTAAGTTGGTCAGATTAATTAATAAATGAACGTTTTTTTCACTATGGCGAATTCGCTTGGCAAGCTCATTACCAAAAATATCTTCATAACAAATCGTGAGCGCCGCTGACACAGCTGGCGAATTATTTTTTTGTATTACAAAGGGACTTTGTTTTTCGCTACCGTCGGCAAAATTACTCATTGGGACTTGAAAGGCATCAACAAACCATTTGAAGCCTGGAGGAATATATTCTCCAAAAGGAACAAGATGAGATTTATCGTAAATATAAATCGGTGAATTATTTTTAAGACCAAGAGCCCGATTACTAAAAGCAGGCATCCCGTTTGGGTCTTTAGAGTTACCAATAACACCAAATAAAAGATGGCGATTTTCCTCTGATGTACTTTTTTGTAAATGATTGATTAAGTCAATGGGCAGTTGGTTTTCAGGCCATATAAAAGCAGTTTCTGGAGCAATAATTAAGTCTGCTTTTTCATTCATTAGTACATCTCGATAAAAAAGAATTTGTTTTAAAACGGCCTCTCGATTTAATTCCAGTGAGATAGGAAAATTACCTTGAATTAATTTGACATCCAGCGGATCGCCATAAGGTTTTGTAAAATGATGTAATCCCAATAATTGCGGAACAAGAAACAATATAAATAAAACGATTAGCTGCGTAAGCCCATTTTTAATCTGTATTTTTGATTTGAATAAGAGCAACAATTGCCACGATGCAAGCACTACGAAAAAAGTACAGCCCAAGCCACCTAAATAGGGCGCAAGTCCAGCAAAGGGCCCGTTGATTTGATTTTCAGCCAGGCTCATCCACGGAAAACCAGTAAATAATTGACCGCGTAGATACTCAGCTAAGACCCAAGCCGCCGCCAGAAAAAGTCCAATGAAGTGATTGGCCGTGAATTTTTTCGATATGTAATGGATTATAAAATTGGCTAAGGCAAAATAGATTGCCATGAAAGAGGCCAAAGCAAAAACAGAAAACGTCGACAGTAGGATTGACATGCCCCCAACATCATGAAGGCTGATGTAAATCCACCATAGCCCAATAACAAAATAGGCTAGCCCAAAAATATATCCCCTAAGAAGGGCAGTATGGCTTGAGAAGGGCTGATCAAAACGAAGCTGAGACCATAAAATTGCCAAAATGGGTACTTGCAACCATCCGCCGAAGGGTAATTCTGCAGATAAACCCAATATGACCCCAATGATGCTTAATATCAGCATTTCTTTTGGGCGCAAATTACACCTCGGTTTGTATGCGGCGCACTACCAAAATATGAATTTGGCGAGGATCAGCGCGCTGAACCTCAAATTCAATCCCGTCGATTCGAATTCGTTCCCCAAACTTAGGAACCCGTCCGAGGTGATGAATTACTAAGCCGGCAACAGTTTCTACCTCTGAATCTTCAAAACTGGCTCCAATCATTTGATTGAATTGATCCAGCTCAGTCAGACCTTTAACCCGATAATCTCCGTTCGCCATTGAACTGATATTGTCGGCTTCCTCGTCGATGTCGTGTTCATCCTCAATTTCGCCAACAATTTGTTCAATCACATCTTCAATCGTAATCATTCCTGCAATCCCGCCATACTCATCGACTACCATCGCAAGATGATTACGATTATTTTTAAAATCTTTTAAAAGTACGCCCAGCCGTTTCGATTCAGGAATAAATACTGCTGGCCTGAGCCAGTCGCGAATTTGAAAATTCTTTTCGCTTGCCTGCCTCAACAAATCTTTAGCCAACAATATGCCAATGACTTGATCTCTTGAGCCATCAAAAACCGGATAACGCGAATGAGCTGCCGCAATCACATCCCGAATAACATCCTTCAGGGGTGAGTTCACATCAATCCAATCGATCTGCGCTCTAGGAAGGAGAATATCGCGGGCACATAATTGATTTACTTGAAAAACACCTTCAATCATTGACAAGGCATCAGCATCAATCAAGCCATTTGCTTGCGCATTGCGTAGTTGGTCGATTAATTCAGTACGCTCTTCATCGGGCTTATTTTTTTTGCCGTAATAGCGTTGAATCCAATTTTTAAAAGATAGAAATGGCATAGTTAGGATTGATTAAAGCATATTAGTAATGCTCTATAAAATAAAGTAGGGATTCGTAAATCCGAATTTTGAAAGTAATTGAATTTCAAGATCCTCCATCTTTTTTGCATCTCGGCGATTTTCATGATCAAACCCCTGAGCATGCAGACAACCATGAATTAAAAGATGAGCTAAATGAGCAAATATAGATTTGTTTTGTAGCTTGGCTTCCGCCTTTAAAACGGGCCAGCACAAAATAATATCAGCTTCGATTTGGCTAGAACGATTTTTGTAGTTAAAGGTAAGCACATTTGGCGAATACATTTTTCCTCGATAGTTACGATTTAATTTTTGGATTTCTGCGCGATTAACGAAGCGAATCGTGAGGATGCTATGGGCCGGAGAACTTGCTCGAATCCAGCGCAATAATTGTGATTTGGAGCAACTTGCCCCAACCGCTTTTTCTAAAGCGATTGTGGCATATTGAATGTCAATATTCATTACTGAAGTGAGTCTGCTATTTTTATTGGGGTTGCCCAAGCAGGGCATGGCTAAATTCACCTTTTAAGGTGTATTTCAGCACTTCGGTAATATGAATTTCAGCCATTTCACCAATACGCGCTGGTATTTCATTCTCCATGGCCGCAATGTTAACGACGCGGTTATTTTCGGTTCGCCCCTGAAGGTGGATACCGTCTTTCGCCATGCCTTCAATCAAGACGGTTTGTTGAGTGCCCCCCATTTTTTTGCTGATTTCCAGTGCTTGCGATTCAATCAAGGCAATTAAGCGGTGTAAGCGATTCAGTTTAATTTCATGTGGAGTTTCATCTTGTAAATTAGCAGCAGGCGTTCCGGGCCGCGGACTAAAAATAAAAGAAAAGCTGTTATCAAACTCAAGTTCGCGCACCATATCCATGAGTTTTTCAAAATCCTCTTCGGTCTCCCCTGGAAAACCAACAATGAAATCACTAGATAAGGAGAGATTAGGTCGAACACGGCGCATCTTTCGAACGATGCTTTTAAATTCAATCGCTGTATAGCCACGCTTCATCGCCGCTAAAATTTTGTCTGAAGCGTGTTGCACGGGTAAATGAAGATGACTTACTAATTGCGGAACTTGATCGTAGACATCAATTAGACGTTGTGTAAATTCTTTGGGATGGCTGGTGGTAAAACGAATTCGTTCTAAGCCAGGTATTTCTGCCATGTATTCAATCAAGAGTGCAAAGTCAGCCTTTTGATTGCTTTGGCCCATTGCGCCTTGATACGCGTTCACATTTTGTCCCAGCAAAGTAATTTCTTTAATTCCCTGACCTACTAGGCCAGCAATTTCGGTTAGTACATCATCCAATGGACGCGACACTTCCTCGCCCCGCGTATAGGGCACGACGCAATAACTGCAATATTTAGAACAGCCTTCCATAATAGAGACATAGGCTGAGCCTCGCGTTTGCCTTGAGCGTGGCAGATGATCAAATTTCTCAATTTCTGGAAAGCTAATATCGACCTGCGATTTTCCTGAAGAAAGGCGTTTGGAGATTAAGTCGGGTAGTCGATGCAAGGTTTGTGGCCCAAAAACAAAATCAACATGGGGCGCTCGGTTGACAATTTGTTTACCTTCTTGACTAGCAACACAACCACCAACACCAATTAATAAATGCGGTTTATTTAGTTTTAACTCGCGCAGTCGACCTAAGTCGGAAAACACTTTTTCCTGAGCTTTTTCACGAATAGAGCAGGTGTTTAGCAAAATAATGTCAGCTTCATCTGGGTTTGAAGTATTTTCGACGCCTTCAGATGCGTGGAGTACGTCAGCCATTTTTGCCGAATCGTACTCGTTCATTTGACAACCAAATGTCTTGATATATAACTTTTTCATTTGCCGTTCTCAGGTTTATAACTGGGGGCTAAGTAGGCATTCTTAATGAATGCCATTTTCAGGTTCTTATTTTAAGCGATTTAGAAAAAGTGTAAGGCTAGTACCGCAATCACAGTAGGCGGAATGGCGGCGATAAAAAGCCAAAATGCTGAAATAGCCAGATTTGGAAAATAATTTCTTAGAATAGAAACACCTGCCGGGTTGGGCGCATTAGCGATCACAGTTAAACCTCCGCCAGCTACGGCACCACCCATTAGGGCAATTTTAAATTCCAAACTAGTTCCTTCTACCAAAGAACCTAAATAGGTTAGGGCGGCATTATCAGTAATGGCGGTAAGACTCAGGCTACCAAAAAAAACGGCTGAGGGGCTCATCATCTCAAGTAGGGGCTGAAGCCACCAATGTTGAAGCCCCCCCAGCACAACTAGACCCGCCAGAAAAAATCCAACCAACAAGGCTTCACGAAAAATAAGAGGGTTTTGAAATTTGGGATAAGCGACTGTGTATCCAATAAAAAACAGCAAGAGCCATACAAAAATAATAGCGTCGTGGGCAAAAAGAACAATACCAGCTAGAAAAAGAAGGTGAACTAAAGTGACCAGTTTAGGCATTTCCATTTCATTGATTTCAGAACTCGAAACTGCTCTAAGTTGAGCCAGTTCTTTTTTAAATATGAAGGTAACTATTAGTGTATTTATGAAAACCGCAATGAGTAATTTGTAACCAAAATGAATAAACATAAAATGGTTATCCCAGCCCCAAGTCGAGGCAACCATCAAAACCGGGGGAGCCGCAAAATTAGTTAGTGTTCCTCCAATCGAAATATTGACAAATAAAACCCCTAGGGTTGCAAATGCCAGCTGAAGTGAAATGGTATGTTTATAAATAAGTTCTCTTAAAAGAATCGCAGCTAAAGTCATTGCTGCTGGTTCGGTAATAAAAGAGCCTAGTAGGGGGGTAATGCTGAGAGTAAAAAAATACAAGGTAATGACTTGATTTGTTTTTAGAAGCTTAGAAAAAATAGTGCTTAAGAAGCTGAGAATTTGCTCGGCAAAAACAAGTATGGGTTTACTAGCTGCCACCACCATGATGGCAAAGACAAAAAAGGGTTCGGTATAGTTTCTGCTATTAACGTAATTTTTCGCCAAAGTAATATCTTGGGCAAACCAAACCCAGAAAAATAGAATGAAAGCCCATAGGCCAAAAACGATTTCCACTTCGCCTAACAAATGAAATAAACCAGCATGGTTTTTAGAACGGCTAGCCAAGCCTTCAAAGTAGCTAGTACTAAAGGTGTGCAATATGGCGAGGGCAAAAATGATGCTGGCGCCGAGATGCAGCGATGTCAAAGTCATTCCGAATAGTAGTAGTAACGTATTTTCATATTATAAAAAATTGAAATAACCTCTTGAAATATAAGTAATTAGCCCCAAATAAAGATCACTTGAAATTATTTATTAAGGAGTTTATCAATGACCCAATCAAAAGAAACACTTGGTTTTCAGGCCGAAGTAAAGCAACTACTTCAACTGATGATTCATTCGCTTTATTCCAACAAAGAAATTTTCTTGCGGGAATTAATTTCAAATGCGTCTGATGCGGCTGACAAATTAAGATTTGAAGCCATCGCCCATCCCAATTGGTATGAGAATGATCCTGACTTAAAAATAACAGTTACTTTTGATAAAGACAAAAAAATAATCACGATTACCGATAATGGTATCGGTATGAGCCGTGAAGAGGTGATTTCAAATCTGGGCACGATAGCAAAGTCAGGTACTAAAGAATTTTTCTCCAATTTATCTGGAGATCAGCAAAAAGATGCGGCGCTCATCGGTCAATTTGGCGTTGGCTTTTATTCCGCCTTTATTATTGCCGATCATATTACGGTGCAAACTCGGCGAGCTGGATTAAG
>JAEMSI010000037.1:14625-17309 GCA_016462905.1 Polynucleobacter sp.
CACAATCGGGTTGAGGGGCGCAGTGAATTTACCCAATTGTTGTTTGTACCAAGCAAAGCTCCATTTGATCTTTGGGATAGAAATAAACGGAGTGGCATCAAGTTATATGTAAAACGCGTTTTTATTATGGACGATGCCGAGCAATTAATGCCGACGTATTTACGCTTTGTCTCTGGCGTAATTGATTCAGCCGATTTACCATTAAATGTTTCTCGTGAGATTTTGCAGGAGTCGCGCGATGTCAAAATTATTCGAGAAAGTTCGGCCAAACGTGTTCTGAGTATGCTGGAAGAATTGGCCAATAGCGAAGACGCAAGTAAGCGCGATCAATATCAATTATTTTGGAATGAGTTTGGACAGGTCTTGAAAGAAGGGATTGGGGAAGATATTGCCAATCAAGAGCGACTATCGAAATTGCTACGCTTTTCAAGCACGCATGCCGATACCTCAGATCAAGCTGTTTCTCTTACTGACTATGTAGGTCGCATGAAAGAAGCTCAGGATAAGATTTATTACGTGACGGGCGAATCGTTTTTAGCTGCTAAAAATAGCCCGCATCTTGAAATATTTCGCAAAAAAGGGGTCGAGGTTTTATTGCTTTCGGATCGGGTAGACGAATGGATGCTGTCATTCTTTACCGAATTTGATGGTAAGCAACTGGTTTCAGTGGCCAAAGGAGGCTTAGATCTTGGTAAGCTTTCTGACGAGTCGGAAAAGCAAGAGCAAGAAAAAACAGAAAAAGAGTATGAAGAGTTAATTACTCGCATGAAAAAAGTCTTAGAAAATCAAGTAAAAGATGTTCGTGTGACATTTCGTTTAACTGATTCACCCGCTTGTTTGGTCGCTGATGAGCATGAGCTTTCTGGGAATCTATTGAGGATGTTAAAAGCGGCTGGCCAGCAAGCCCCAGAAACCAAGCCTATTTTGGAGGTGAATCCTCAGCATCCTCTGGTATTAAAGTTGAAATATCAGGATCAACAATTCGATCAATGGACGCAAATACTATTTGATCAAGCATTATTAGCTGAAGGCGGTCAATTGCTCGATCCTGCTGCTTATGTGAAGCGAGTTAACCAAATGCTCTTAGCTTAATTAGAGGGATTTATATGAAAACAATCGAGTCCCATTTTGGCGGTGGAAAAATCAATCAAAAAATTCAGGTAGGTGGAATTCAGATTTTTTCTGATCATGATGCTGATGCCGATGGCGATGGAACCGGCGCATCGCCCCTTGAATTTTTAGGAATCGCTCTTGCCGCTTGTACAGGAATGACTTTAAGAATGTATGCCCTCAAAAAAGAATGGCCTCTTGAGGATGCAGTCGTTAAAGTTGATGCGCAGCGTATTGATGAGCTTGAGATTTTAAATCGCTCGATTCAGTTGGTTGGTAATTTAAGCCAAGAACAGAAAGAGCGACTCTTGGAGATTGCCAATAAATGTTATTTACATAAAGTCTTAACTGGAAAAATTCAAGTGAAGACTCAACTAGTTTAAGGCTCAAAATTAGTTTGAAGTTTTGCTGCTACTAGAAGTGGAGCTACTCTTGGATTTATTGGAGGAGCCACTTTTACCTGCTTGATAGCCTTTGTTGTATTGAGATTGTTTTTCTTTCTCATATTCATCGTAGACATATCCAGAAGCCGCTCCTACTGCTGCACCGCCCACCGCGCCCCATACTGGATTGGCATGAAATACGGCCGCTCCCACCGCCCCCGCAGTCGCGCCAATCCCAGCGCCTGAAAGTGTTCTTTGTTGGGTATCGCTCATATTCGAACAGCCTAAGAGACCTAGTGTGAAAAAGCTTATAACAATGATTAATTTATGCATATCGATTCCTTGAAATAAATCGGGGTCAATAAAAATTATTTGCCAGAACAGGGAAAGCGTTGCGCTAGAAAACGCATCGCTGTATCAGGCGCCGGCATTTTTAAATACTGACTATTTTGATTAGCCCAATTTACAAATTCACTGATGACCGTATCGATCGGAGGCGCTGGTTGTTTTACGCAAATAAAATGCTTGGCTTTGACGGGGTGCCGCGTTACTAAGTAAGTGTCATAAATTGCCGTGGAATAGCCAATACAAAAAGATCGGTTTTCAGGGGTTCCTGGCGCTTGACATAAATTCACCAATTCTTGGGTACTTAAGGCTGGTGTAGTTTGAGCAACTAGTTTGCTTGAAAAAAATAACAAGCCCAAAAGCAAAAGCGCAATTTTCTTATTCATAAAAGACCTTTTAAACTTAAAAATGAAAAAGCAGTAAAGATGTACTTATGCACCAAAAAAGTGCTTTTATTTGCTTATTAACAAAATAATATCCCCATAATAATGCAAAAAAGAAGGGGTAAATAAAATGGAAGTAATGAAAAGCGGTACCGATGCGCTCTTTATTTTATTAGGGGCCATTATGGTTTTGGCGATGCACTCTGGTTTTGCATTTTTAGAACTAGGAACGGTTCGCGAAAAAAATCAAGTTAACGCTTTAGTCAAAATTTTGGTAGATTTTGCAGTCTCAACCATCGCCTATTTTTTTATAGGCTATAGCGTTGCCTACGGAGTTAATTTCTTTAGTGGCGCAGAATTACTGGCTGAAAAAAATGGGTATGAGTTAGTTAAATTTTTCTTTCTGCTCACTTTTGCTGCAGCTATCCCAGCCATTGTGTCGGGAGGAATTGCCGAGCGCGCC
>JAEMSI010000058.1 GCA_016462905.1 Polynucleobacter sp.
AAACGGCTATTGGTAAAAATAATGCACTGCCTTGATTGGCCTTGTTTGGCGCGATTTTCTAAAATCGAAACAATCACAGCGCGTTTATTTTCTGAGCTGACAAAATGAACTAATTGCTTAACGGTGTCCGCTGCCGCATTTTGACGCGCCACTTCAATCGTCACAGGATTACGCAAATACGTTTGAGCCAATTTTTTAATCTCAGTTGAAAAGGTAGCTGAAAATAATAAAGTTTGCCGTTGCGGTGGAATTAATTGAATGATCCGCTGCAAATCGGGTAAAAATCCCATATCGAGCATGCGATCGGCTTCATCTAAGACCAAAATTTGCACCTGCGATAAATCGGCATTCTTTGAGCCAATGTGATCGAGTAATCGTCCGGGGGTAGCAATCAGGATTTCTACACCCGATCGCAAAGTAGCGACTTGGGTTTTAATATCGACACCGCCAAATACCACCGTACTACGAAGATCGGTATGTTTGGCATACAAAGCAGCGTTATCGGCGACCTGATCGCTTAACTCACGGGTTGGGGTTAGCACTAAAGCGCGTATCGGATGCCGCGCCGGTGAAGCACTGCTATTGGCAAGCGGTAATAACTTTTGAATAATCGGCAACACAAAGGCGGCGGTTTTACCCGTTCCGGTTTGCGCTGCGCCCATGACATCGCGGCCTTCTAAAACGATCGGGATGGCTTTCGTTTGAATCGGGGTTGCTTGGGTATAGCCCTGATCAGCAACCGCCCTGAGAATCTTGTCATCAAGGCCAAAATCAACAAAATTGAGTAAACCGCTGTTTGATTCAGCCGAGTTGGTCTCAGCCGTAGCTTCGGTCGGGATTGGGCTAGCGGCTTTTGGGTCTAAGATATTAGGATCGATATTGGACTGCACCCCTGTATTCTACAGGGGTATATGGTAATTTCATCTTTATTGGCTTCTTTACAGGCTCAGGGCAGCAATTCCAGCCCGAGCAATTCCGGCATCATCGGCGGATTTAACCCCCGAAACCCCAACTGCACCAATGGTGTGCCCTTCGCTTTCAATATTGACGCCACCCTCGAGCATGCCCTGAATGTGGGGAACGGTCGCAAAGGCAGTACGGCCGTTATTAATAATCTCTTCATAAACTCTGCTCTCGCGCTTACCCATGGCGGAGCAACGTGCTTTTTCTTGGGCAATGTAAGCAGAAACGGGGGCACAGCCATCCCGTCGGATCAACCCAAGCATATGGCCGCCCTCATCGCAGACCGCAATCGTCACGGCCCAATTATTCTTTTCGGCATGCGCATTAGCAGCATCCAAAATAGCTTGTGCATCGGCTTGCGTTAAATACGGTTTTTTTGCCAACATCCTCGTCTCCTTGGTTTTGTAAAGCTCTCTTGTATGTCATCTTGAGCGTCATCCTGTGCTTCATCCTGCATGCCATGCTGCCTAGCAATCTGAACTACCGGATTCTTCTTACAATAGAGGATTATCTTTGTGTAATTTTAGTAATCTTAGCGATTTTCCCATAAATTAAGCCACTAGCTATGAACGCACCGATCAACCCGCAGATTGCTTCTCAGTTTCAAGATGGCTTGGATGCGCAGGAGATCGCACGCAAATTAAGCAAGCAAGTCAAGGGTTCGGTGTTTACCGATATTGCCAATCGCGGACGCTACGCCACCGATGCCTCGATTTATCAGCAAATGCCCTTAGCGATTCTGGTTCCCGAATCAGCCGACGATATTGAGGCGGGATTAGCGATCGCGCGCGAATCGGGCATCCCCGTTTTGCCTCGCGGTGGTGGCACCAGCCAATGCGGCCAAACCACAGGCGCTGCTTTAGTGATTGATAACAGTAAGCACTTTCGCAACATTCTTTCAAGCGATCTGAGCGACCCTGATCACGCCAGTATCACGGTCGAACCAGGTTTGGTCTTAGATCATCTCAATGCTGCATTAAAAGCCCATGGTCTTTGGCATCCAGTCGATGTGTCAACTGCAGCGCAAGCAACGATTGGCGGTATGGCAGGCAATAATTCCTGTGGCAGTCGCTCAATTGCCTACGGCAATATGGTGCATAACGTCTTGGGTATCGATGCTTGGTTGGCCGATGGCTCGCTCGCTTCTTTTGGAAAATACGCACAAGCCAGCGGTCAAGCCAAACTCTTAGGCGATTACGTGAAAGGTTTAGCCGATCAACTTCACCCTGAAATCGAAGCCCATTGGCCTAAGGTGATGCGTCGTGTTGCAGGTTACAACCTCGATGTCTTTCATCCGCAAAGCGAGTTACCGTATACGCTCGATAACAGCGTCAATCTGGCTCACCTATTAGTTGGTAGCGAAGGAACGCTCGCTTATTTTAAATCGCTCACGCTGAAAGTAGTGCGTCTGCCAAAACACAAAGTATTGGGTGTGGTTAATTTTGGTAGTTTTTATCAGGCGATGAGCAGTGCTCAGCATATTGTCAAATTGGGCCCCACCGCAGTCGAGCTAGTCGATCGCACCATGATCGATCTCGCGCGCAACAATCCCTCCTTTAAAAAAACGATTGAATCGGCTTTAGTTGATTCGGCCGCCAAAACCGTCGATGCGATTCTATTAGTCGAGTTTTCAGGCGATGAGCATGCACCCTTACTCAAGAAATTAAGCGAATTAGAAAATCTCATGGGCGATTTGGGTTTACCCAACTCAGTGGTACTCATGCCCGATACGAATATGCAAAAGAATTTATGGGAAGTACGTAAGGCCGGTTTAAACATCATGATGAGCCTCAAAGGCGATGGCAAACCCGTCAGTTTTATTGAAGACTGTGCTGTACCACTCGAGCACCTTGCCGATTACACACAAGCTCTTACTGAAGTCTTTACCAAACATGGTACGCGCGGCACTTGGTATGCGCACGCCTCGGTAGGCACTTTGCACGTACGTCCAATTTTAGATATGCGTCGTGATGGCGCAAGCAAGATGCGCGCGATTGCACAAGAAGCCTCTGAATTGGTGCGTCGCTATAAAGGTGCGTTTAGTGGCGAGCATGGCGATGGCCTGTGTCGTGGCGAATGGATTAGCTGGCAATTTGGCCCGAAGATTACTGAAGCACTGGCACAAATTAAAAATCGATTTGACCCCAAAGGATTATTCAATCCAGGCAAGATTATTAACCCACCCAAAATGGATGACGCGCGTTATTTTCGTTATCCCCCCAGCTACCAAGTGATTCCGGTAAGAACCGCGCTCGATTGGTCAGCTTGGAATGTGCAAAACAATGCCGTCACCGAAGCGATTACGGCCTCAGGCACCGGTGGTGATCCTGCTAATGGCTTAGCTAAAGCGGTAGAGATGTGCAACAACAATGGTCACTGTCGCAAGTTTGATGCCGAAGTGATGTGCCCCAGTTATCGCATTACGCGCAATGAACAAGACCTCACGCGTGGCCGTGCCAATACCTTGCGCTTGGCCCTTTCAGGACAACTGGCTAACGCCGGCGATAGCTTACCGCTGGCCTCGCCTGAGATCAAAGCCACGATGGATTTGTGCGTGAGCTGCAAAGGCTGCAAACGTGAGTGCCCCACGGGCGTGGATATGGCGAAGATGAAGATTGAATATCTGCATCAATATAAAAAACGCTTTGGTTACACCTTACGCGATCGCTTAGTGGCGCACTTGCCTTCCTACGTCGCGACGATTTCTAAAATCCCAGGCTTGCCTGCGCTCTTGAATTTACGCAATCGCATTGCGATCTTTGCCAAAGTGCAAGAATGGCTGACTGGCATTAGTGCGCAACGCAGCTTGCCTATATGGCAAGTCAAGCACTTTTGGAATACAACTTCTAATGCAACAACTGCATATACGCCAGAAGAATTATCAGCTACTAATGGTAAAGGCTTAGTCTTGTTTGCCGATACCTTTAATGCCTATTTTGAAAATGAGAATTTGCAAGCCGCTCTCGAAGTATTGCACCGCTCAGGTTATCAAGTGCATATTGCCAAGCCCACTGCCAAATCCATCAACAATGATCAACAGGACGCCTTTTGCTGTGGTCGTACCTATTTAGCTGCGGGCATGGTCGATGAAGCAAGAAAGCGTTTGGGTTCTTTAATTACCCATCTCGAACCGTATGCCAAGCGTGGGATTGCGATTGTTGGCTTAGAGCCGTCTTGCTTATTGACATTAAAAGATGAGGCTTTGGTGATGGGTTTAGGCGATGCGGCAGTCACTGTAAGCAAACAAGCGCAACTCTTAGAAGAGTTTTTAGTCAGTGAATCGAAAGCGGGTCGCTTTAGCCCAAGCCTAAAAACGAGTGATCGCCCGATTTTGCTACACGGGCATTGCCATCAAAAAGCCTTTGCGGCGGTGTCCCCTGCACTTGAATTACTGCGCTTAATTCCGAATGCTAATCCACAATTGATTGAAACCTCGTGTTGCGGTATGGCGGGTAGTTTTGGTTACGAGGTTGAACACATCGACGCTTCTAAACAAATGGCTGAGCTCAGTTTATTGCCAACTATTCGTAAAGCACCAGCTAATAGTTGGATCGTAGCCGATGGCACGAGTTGCCGTCATCAAATTGCTGATGGAACTAAAGACATCACTAGTGAAAACGCGAGTCCACGCGAAGCAGTACATATCGCCAAAATCTTGGCAGCGCATTTAAACTAA
>JAEMSI010000038.1 GCA_016462905.1 Polynucleobacter sp.
GTCGTGTCGCCAGTGAAGTGGCACTCCGTCTACGCGGCAAGCACAAACCCGAATTCACGCCACACGTTGATACCGGCGATTTTATCGTCGTGATTAATTCGTCCAAGTTGCGCGTTACTGGCACCAAGGGTTTGAATAAAATTTATTATCGTCACAGTGGATACCCAGGTGGTATCAGCTCGACTAACTTTGACAAAATGCAAGAGCGTTTTCCTGGCCGTGCGTTAGAGAAGGCTGTGAAGGGTATGTTGCCAAAAGGCCCATTAGGCTATGCCATGATCAAGAAATTGAAAGTATATGGCGATGCCAACCATCCACATACGGCTCAACAGCCTAAAGCGTTAGAGATCTAAGGAAACCAAATGGCGATTAATTACGGAAATTGGAATTACGGTACCGGACGTCGTAAAAGTTCGATTGCACGTGTATTTATTAAATCAGGTAAGGGCGAGATTACTGTTAACGGGAAACCGATCGACGCTTATTTTGCGCGCGAAACATCACGCATGATTGCACGTCAACCATTAGCATTGACTGCTCATTTAACGACCTTTGATATCAAAGTCAACGTGACTGGTGGCGGTGAAACTGGTCAAGCAGGCGCCGTTCGTCATGGCGTTACTCGGGCATTGATTGACTATGACAACACATTAAAGCCAACCTTATCCAAGGCGGGCTTGGTAACGCGTGATGCGCGTGAGGTTGAGCGTAAAAAAGTCGGTTTACATGGCGCCCGTCGTCGTAAACAGTTCAGCAAACGCTAAGCAGCTCTTTGAATTGCAAAAGGCCGCTAATGCGGCCTTTTTTATATTCTTTTTTTATTTCCCGCAATTTATTCTTACAATAGATTGAATTGATACCAAAGGAGAGCGGTATGGTTAAAGTGGGCATTGTGGGCGGAACCGGCTATACCGGAGTCGAACTTTTGCGCCTATTGGCTCAGCACCCGCAAGTTCAACTTCAGTACATTACCTCACGCACCGAGGCTGGGATGCCCGTAGCCGAAATGTTTCCTTCTTTGCGTGGCAAGGTCAGCCTAAAATTTACCACTCCAGACCAGTCTAATCTTGGCGAGTGCGACGCAGTTTTTTTTGCGACCCCGCACGGAGTTGCCATGTCGCAAGCAAAAGAATTGCTGGCGGCGAATGTCAAGATTTTAGATTTAGCGGCCGATTTCCGATTGAAGGACACCCTTGAATTTCAAAAATGGTATGGCATGGAGCATGCTTGCCCAGATATTTTAAAAGAAGCCGTTTATGGCTTGCCAGAAATTAATCGTGCAGCCATTCAAAAAGCCAGAGTGATTGGTTTGCCTGGCTGTTATCCAACCTCGATACAGCTTGGTTTAGCCCCGCTGATTTCAAATAAATTAATCCAAGGAAAAAAAATAGTCGACACGCAACATTTTATTGCGGACTCCAAATCAGGCACTTCGGGTGCTGGCCGTAAGGCAGAAATCGGCACCTTATTGGCGGAGGCGGCTGATAATTTTAAAGCCTATGGAGTGAAGGGCCATCGCCACCTCCCTGAAATTACTCAAGGATTAAAGGCGATTGCCGGTCATGAAGCAGTTGGTATTACCTTTGTGCCACATTTAACCCCCATGATTCGCGGGATTCACTCGACCATTTATGCGCGCATTTTGGGTGATGGTTTAGAAATGGATTTTCAAAAACTTTACGACGATTTCTATTGGGGTGAACCTTTTGTAGATGTGATGCCTCCTGGGAGCCATCCTGAAACTCGGTCGGTTCGTGGTAGCAATGGTTTAAAAATCGCGATTCATCGCCCTGGCAATAGCGATACTTTGGTTATTTTGGTCGTCGAGGACAATTTAGTAAAAGGCGCCTCTGGTCAGGGGGTTCAATGCTTCAATCTCATGTTTGGCTTCCCTGAGACGCTGGGCTTGGATCAAATTGCTTTATTGCCCTAATATAAAGCAAGGTTTTTGGGGCTTGATCAGCTTATCAGCAGACTAGGCAATTAAAGCCTAAAATAAACTAATACGGATAAGGAGCAACCTATATGAGTCAAGCAATGAGTCAAACAACGAATCAAGTTGAGTCGAGCGTCAATTTAGCCGAACCCCCAGTGCCGCTTGTTTTTACTGATAGCGCTGCAGCAAAAGTAGCCGACTTAATTGCCGAAGAAGGAAATCCCGATTTAAAACTTCGGGTGTTTGTTCAAGGTGGCGGTTGCTCTGGTTTCCAATATGGCTTTACTTTTGATGACGCCGTTAATGAAGACGACACTCAGTTTGAAAAAAATGGAGTTACTTTGCTCGTCGACTCAATGAGTTTTCAGTATTTGGTGGGCGCTGAAATTGATTACAAAGAAGATATTAATGGTTCGCAATTTGTGATTAAAAATCCAAATGCAACCACGACCTGTGGCTGTGGCTCTTCGTTCTCAGCGTAGACGCTTTATCGAGGGTAATGCGCCCCCAAGATGCGCGAACCCTTAGCGCCCGTAACGGCCGGCAAGTTTGCTGGCCGTTTTGCTAGATGAGCCCATGCAAGCCACGCAAAAGCTAAACTTTCGACTAATTGCGGATCGATTCCCTCGGTAGCGCTGGTTGTAACGTGTATTTTAGGAAAACGTGTTTTGGCTTTTATTTGGAGCAATTGCATCAGCGTGATGTTTTTGCTGCCACCCCCACAAACAATTAGACGATCAATATCAGGCGCTAATTTTTGAATCTCATTCAGAATGGTATCCAGTGTCAGTTGCAATAAACTGGCTTGCACATCTTCAGCAGCGTAGTCTTTACCTTCTAAATGCTTTTCAATCCAATTTAAATTAAATAAATCACGCCCTGTACTTTTGGGGGCGGGTAGCTGAAAATACGGCTCAGATAACATCGACTCCAATAAATCAGCTTGTGGTTTACCGCTACTCGCCCATTGCCCATCGCTATCAAAATCCAGTTGCCGATGCAGGGTAATCCAAGCATCCATCAAGACATTGCCTGGCCCGCAATCGAGACCCACAATATTTAAATTATTTGCTTTAATATTTTTAGGTAGGAAAGTTAGGTTAGCAATTCCACCTAAATTTAAAACTACACGATTTTCATTGGCAGAAGCAAATTGTTGTGCATGAAAGCTCGGCACCAACGGCGCCCCTTGACCACCTGCAGCTAAATCACGCGCTCTAAAGTCGGCAATCACATCAATGCCCACAGTTTCGGCGAGCAGCGCGGCATTGATAGTTTGATGACTGTATCGTTGATCGGCGACTAAATCGGGCCGATGCCGAATGGTTTGACCATGAGCGCCAATCGCTTTAATTTCATCTGCTTTTTTACCGCTGAATTCCAAAACTTGTTGAGTTGCTTTTGCATAGGCTAAGGCAAGTTGGTTTGCAGCCATATTTTCTCGGTGGATTTCATCAGGCCCCGATTTTTGTAAATCAAATAATGCTTGCCGAAGGGTTTTATCAAACGGGGCACTAAAAGACTCTTTCAGTGTGACCTTACCATTTGAATCAATTGCGCAAAGTACCGCGTCTACCCCATCTAAACTGGTTCCAGACATAAGCCCTATATAAAGGCCTGATTCGTAAAGGTCTGATTCAACTGTTTTCACGTATTTAAACTTTATCCTTGGGGAATGCGACAATAATATGGCTAAAACTAGAATTTAACTGAATCATTAACCTTGTAACCATAATCCTTGCGCATGATAGCTAACTCAGCTCAAACTCAGCACCCAATTACTCCCGAGGTGCTCAAGGCCTTAGAGGTAAGTAAACGCGGTTGCGAGGAGCTCTTGGTAGAGGCCGATTGGCTTCTTAAATTAGCCCGAAGCGCCGCTACAGGAAATCCCTTAAGGATTAAGCTGGGGCTCGATCCAACTGCTCCTGATATCCATTTAGGGCATACCGTAGTTTTAAATAAACTCAGGCAATTACAAGATCTGGGACACACCGTCATTTTTTTAATTGGCGATTTTACGAGCACGATTGGCGACCCTTCTGGCCGGAATGCCACTAGACCGCCGCTTACAGCAGAAGAAATAGCCCTGAATGCAAAAACCTATTATGAGCAGGCTAGCCTAATTTTAGATCCCAAGAAAACCGAAATACGTTACAACAGCGAATGGTGTGATCCGCTGGGAGCGCGCGGCATGATTCAACTGGCGGCAAAGTACACGGTTGCACGGATGTTAGAGCGCGATGATTTTACGAAGCGCTATCGCTCTGGCGTGCCAATTTCAGTGCATGAGTTTTTATACCCTCTAATGCAGGGGTACGATTCAGTTGTATTAAAAAGTGATTTAGAGTTGGGCGGAACTGATCAAAAATTTAATCTTTTAGTTGGCCGCGAATTGCAAAAAGAATATGGTCAAGAGCCCCAATGCATTTTGACAATGCCATTGTTGGTGGGTTTAGATGGTGTCGAGAAAATGAGTAAATCGAAAAATAATTACATTGGCATCCGCGAGCCAGCTAATGATATTTTTGGAAAACTAATGAGCATCTCCGATGATTTGATGTGGGATTACTTTACCTTGCTGTCATTTAGGCCCATGTCCGAAATTGATTTAATGAAGCAAGAAATTGCTGCTGGTCGTAACCCGCGGGATTGTAAAGTGCTACTGGCTCAAGAAATAGTTGCCCGTTTCCATTCAGATAAAGCCGCAGAGAAGGCTTTAGAAGACTTTAATCATCGGGCCAAAGGCGGTATACCTGATGAAATTCCTGAGGTGCAACTGAATGGCGCCCCACTGGGCATCGCCGCTATGTTGAAAAATGCCAATCTAGTACCATCAAGCTCTGAAGCCAATCGCAATATCGAACAGCATGGCGTCAAAATTGATGGTTCAGTAATTAGTGATAAATCACTTAAATTGAATCCAGGAACCTATATTGTTCAGGTTGGCAAAAGACGATTTGCTAAAGTTATTTTGAATTAATAATTTTTTATTTACTCGTCGAGTAAGTCTAAATTCGCTGAATTAGCTGGTGGTTTTAAGCCAAAATGTTCGTAGGCTAGGCGGGTAGCAATTCGACCTCGAGAAGTCCTTTGCAAATAACCTTGCTGAATTAAAAACGGCTCAAGCACATCTTCAATCGTATCGCGTTCCTCACCAATCGCAGCTGCTAAATTATCAATTCCAACCGGACCGCCGCTGAATTTATGCAAAATTGCTTCAAGTAATTTACGATCCATTACATCAAAGCCTTTTGGATCAACATCAAGCATGGCTAAAGCACCATCTGCCATTGCTTTGGTGATAACACCGCTTCCTTTTACTTCTGCAAAGTCACGCACACGGCGTAATAAGCGATTGGCAATCCGAGGTGTTCCTCGAGCGCGTTTAGCAATTTCAGCGGCTCCAGACGGATCAATTTCTGCTTTTAGTAATTTCGCTGAGCGATCAATAATGCGGGTTAATTCTTCGGCAGTATAAAACTCTAAACGTGCCACGATGCCAAAGCGATCACGCAATGGATTGGTTAACATTCCAGCACGTGTCGTGGCGCCAATTAAAGTAAATGGTTTTAATTCGAGTTTGACGCTACGGGCAGCAGGCCCATCACCAATCATGATGTCGAGCGAGTAATCTTCTAAAGCGGGGTAGAGAATTTCCTCAACCACTGGCGAGAGCCGATGAATTTCATCGATAAACAAAACATCATTGGTTTCTAGGTTGGTGAGTAAGGCCGCTAAGTCACCAGGGCGATCTAAAACGGGGCCACTGGTCTGGCGTAAGTTGACCCCCAGTTCACGGGCTATGATATGAGCCAAAGTCGTTTTGCCTAATCCTGGTGGGCCAAATAAAAGCACATGATCGAGCGCTTCCTTACGATTGCGGGTAGCGCTAATAAAGATTTCTAATTGAGCGCGGGCTTTAGTTTGGCCAACATACTCATCCAGTTGTTTGGGTCTGAGGGCCCGCTCAAATACTGCCTCTGCATTTCCAGGTGAAACCGCTGGATCCACTAAGCGATCATTGGGCTCTTCGGCAGAGTTTAGGTCTTCAGTATGAATTGCCATGATTCAATATTAATTGGATTTTGAAAGGCTTTTTAGTGCCAATTTAATTCCTTCTGATACGCCGGTATCTGGAGGAATTTGTTTTAAAGCCAAATGCGCTTCTTTATCGGAGTAACCCAAGGCTAATAAGGCCTGCAAAATTTCAGTACCCGCTTCTATTTTTCGCGATTGATTTGGCCCTAAACCAAGATCGGGAGCCAGCTTACCTTTGAGTTCCAGCAAGAGCCTCTCCGCCGTTTTCTTGCCAATCCCAGGAACCTGAGTAAGGCGCCCTGACTCTTGAAGGGTAATGGCCTGAACTAAATCATTGACGCTCATTCCCGATAGAACCGACAGTGCAGTTCTCGCTCCAACGCCGCTAATTTTTATTAAAGCCTTAAAGGCCTCACGCTCGGCTTCGGTGGCAAACCCAAACAGTTGTTGAATATCTTCGCGAACATGAAAATGAGTTAAAAGGGTCAACGCTTGATTCAATGCTGGAAGTTGATATAAGGTGCTCATTGGCACATCGACTTCGTAACCCACTCCATGACAATCGATCAGGATGCGGGGAGGGTGAACTGCAATCAGGGTGCCGTGGAGTCGTCCAATCATTGATCTATCTTAATGCTTTACGACGAGATAGTTGCAGGAGTGGGTTTTGACCTTGAGTATGGGCTGCGCAGATTGCTACTGCCAAGGCATCAGCGGCATCAGCGCCAGGCATCTTTTTTAGATTCAATAAACGCTTTACCATCTCTTGTACTTGTGTTTTAGTGGCACCACCAGTCCCAACTACGGATTTTTTTACACTGCGCGTACTAAATTCAGCTACCTCGATTTGAGTTGATACCAGTGCAGCGATAGCTGCCCCTCGCGCCTGTCCTAACAGCAAAGTAGAGCGAGGATTGACATTTAAAAAAATTTCTTCGATCGCGGCCGCATTGGGAGAGTAGTGAACAACAATTTCCCTAACTCCCTCATAAAGGAGCCCCAGTCTTTTAGGTAAACCAGCGCTAGCTTCGCCACTTTCAATCGTTCCAGATGCAATATAAGTTAAGCGTTGACCAGCAATTTCAATCACCCCAAATCCGGTGGTTCTTAAACCGGGGTCAATTCCGAGCCAACGCATTGATTGAGTAGACGAGGGAAGTAATTTAGTGTCGGAAATGACGCGTGCCAGTAAAAATCATGGCAATACCTTGTTCATTTGCAGCAGCAATCACCTCATCATCACGCATGCTGCCGCCAGGATGAATCACGCTGGTGGCTCCCGCCGCTACCACTTCGTCTAAACCATCGCGAAATGGGAAGAAGGCGTCGCTAGCAACAGCAGAACCTTGAAGACTTAGTCCCGCATTTTCAGCTTTAATTTTGGCAATCCGAGCTGAATCTATTCGGCTCATTTGTCCTGCGCCAACCCCAAGCGTCATTCCATTAGCGCAAAAGACAATCGCATTTGATTTGACAAACTTGGCAACCCGCCAAGCAAATAAAAGATCAGCTAGTTCTTTGGGAGTTGGCACGCGTTTGCTGACAATTTTAAATTCAGCAGCTTGTACATTTTTGGAGTCGCTGGATTGCACCAAAAGACCACCACCAACTCGTTTGAAATCAAACGGATTGGGCTCATCGCCTAAGGGAATTTCTAAAAGTCGGACATTTTGCTTGGATGAAAAAATAGTTTTAGCCTCAATGCTAAAGCTGGGGGCCATTAAAACCTCAACAAATTGTTTTGAAATCGCTTCTGCACAGGCAGCATCGCAGGCTTGATTTAAGGCAATAATTCCACCAAAGGCTGAAGTCGGATCGGTTTTTAGCGCTTTTTGATAGGCCTCGAGAGGAGTGCTGGCAATAGCTACTCCGCAGGGGTTGGCATGTTTAATAATCACGCACGCTGCGGGCATAGTTTGATCTTGGCCAATAGCAAGAGTTTTGACGCACTCCCAAGCAGCATCTGCGTCGGCAATATTGTTGTAAGACAATTCTTTACCTTGGATTTGTTGGTAGTTTGCCAACGATCCTTTTGGCGGGTTGATGTCTTTATAAAAAGCAGCAGACTGATGTGGGTTTTCACCGTATCGCATTTCTTGAACCTTATCAAAAGCGAGATGCAAGGTTGTTGGATAAAGCGAGCGAGTTTGATGCTGGCGCTCTTGATCTAAAGACGAAAGATAATTGGCAATAGCGCCATCGTATTGGGCTGTATGAGCAAATACTTTTTTTGCAAGAAATAAATTGGTTTCATAAGAAATTGTATTTTTGTTATTTTTCATTTCTTGTAAAACAAGTGAGTAATCATCGGGCGAAATCAATACCGTCACATCGTGATGATTTTTGGCTGCAGCCCGTAACATCGCTGGACCACCAATATCGATATTCTCGATTGCTTCATCAAATGAGCATTGCTCTTTAGAAACCGTTTGATTAAATGGGTAAAGGTTAATCACCAACAGATCGATCGTCTCAATGGCATGTTTTTGCAAAGCAGCCATATGTTCAGCAGAGTCTCGACGTGCTAGTAAACCTCCATGCACAGCGGGGTGCAGGGTCTTAACTCGACCGTCTAACATTTCTGGAAAACGGGTTAATTCCGATACCTCGGTAACAGGGAGTCCGTTTTCAGCTAATAATTTTGCAGTTCCGCCAGTTGAAATTAAGCGAACGCCTAGTTGATTTAGCTCTCTGGCAAAAGCAACCATGCCCTCTTTATTTGAAACTGAAATAAGAGCAGTTTTAATCATAGTAATTGATGCTCAATTAATTTTTTTCTTAGGGTGTTGCGATTTAACCCCAAATATTGAGCGGCTAAAGATTGGTTTTGATTGGCATGTCGCATAACCAGCTCAAGCATGGGTTTCTCAACTACCCCAATCACCATTTGATAAATGTCGGAGGGTGGAGTCCCCTTTAAATCTTCTAAATAACGTTGTAAATTGACTTCAATCGATTCAGTAACGGGATGTTTATTAGGCATGATTCTTAATTTATGTTTACTTAAGCAGCTTCTAAAAATATCAGTTGATCAGAATGGATTTTCATTTCATCAAAATACGCATTGACCATTTGCAATTGGGTTTTGCAGTCATCAGCCGTATTCATGAGATGACGAAACGCATGCGAATTTCTCAAGCCGCGGCAATACCAAGCAATATGCTTACGAGCAGTTCGAAGGCCGGTATATTCGCCATAAAAAGCGTAATGATCTAATAGATGCTCATTCATGATGGTCTGAATCTCAGAAATTTGGGGAGTGGGTAGTTTGCAACCGGTTTTTAAATAAAAATCGATTTCCCGAAAAATCCAAGGTCGACCTTGTGCAGCTCTGCCTATCATGATGGCATCAGCCCCAGTAAAGTCCAAAACAAATTTTGCTTTTTCTGGTGTAGTGATATCCCCATTTGCAACCACTGGGATGGAGATCGATCTTTTAACCGCTTGCACCGTATCATATTCAGCGGCGCCATGATATAAATCAGCTCGCGTACGGCCATGGACCGTTAACATGCTAATGCCAGTATCTTGCGCGATTTGAGCAATTTTGATGGCGTTTTTATTTTCCCTGTCCCAGCCTGTTCTAATTTTTAGAGTGACTGGCACTGCGTTTGGTCCAACGCCAACGGCATTGACTACCGCCTCTAAAATCGCTTTAACCAAGTCTTCTTGGCGAAGCAGGGCCGAGCCAGCAGCAACATGGCATACTTTTTTTGCTGGGCAGCCCATATTGATATCAATAATTTGAGCGCCATGATCGACATTCATGGTTGCCGCTGCCGCCATCATCTTGGGGTCGGCTCCTGCAATTTGAACTGCAATAGGTTTAAATTCGCCTACATGATTAGCACGCCGTTGGGTTTTTTCGCTACCCCAGAGCATGGCGTTGGAGGCAATCATTTCGGAAACTGCGTAGCCCGCACCTAATTTTTTACAAAGTTGCCGAAATGGGCGATCAGTCACGCCTGCCATTGGAGCAACGAATAAGCGATTTGCTAACGTATGAGCCCCAATGTTCATAAAAATATGGATGTAATGGTGTTGAAATGCAATCTAGCAAGAAATTACACTTTACCATATTCAGGATTTAATCTGCTTAAAATTTAAGCAGATTAAATAGGCGACTTAGTTGGTAATGGAGCCGCACAATCTAAACTAAGCGGCGCTAATTGAGCGAGCTAAATTTAACGACGACCAAACATCATTTGTCGAGCCAAGGCGCTTTTCACTGGGGGAAGCCATTGAAGCGCGCTTAAAGCAAATCCACGCGCGAGTTGTACTGGTAAAAGTGAGGATGTAAAAACTCTAGCTAAAAAATCAGTAATCCCAATAGTTACACGCCGATCTAATGTTCGGGTATCGGCATATTCTTTTAAAACAAGTTCTAAAGATTCTCGGGAGCTGTTTTTTTCAATCGCAAAATACCGCGCTAATTTTTCTGCTAACAGATACGCATCACGTAGCCCAAGGTTTAGGCCTTGGCCTGCAACTGGGTGTAAAGTTTGGGCGGAGTTACCAATCCAAACTTCATTGCCCTGGGTAATTTCTTTTCGATAATTCAGTCCTAATTCGTAGACTCGCCGATGTTGAATTTGATTAAACTTCCCCAGTCGTTTGCCAAAGGTATTTTCGAGATCAGTTAAAAAATCAGCATCACTCATACCAAGGCGTGTCTGCGCCGATTCAGGTGAGCTGCACCAAACTAAATTTAAGAAGCGATCCCCCTGATGGCTAGGCAGTAAAGCAAGCGGACCTTCCTTTGTAAAGCGCTCCCATGCTTGATTTAAGCTGGGTTTTTCGACTTCCACCAAGCCTACTAATGCGGATTGGTGATAATCTCGTCCCGATTCAACCCAGTCCTGTTGCTTAAATAAGCCGCCTTCAGCATGAACCAAGCACGTAGCAGACTCAATTTCTTCGGGAGCTTCGTTTAGCCATTGAAAATGGGGGCTATCGTTTGCTATTTTACGCAGCGCTTTTCTTAGGGCAAGATGAATATCATGATATCGGGTGATGTGTCCTAGCGCCTCTTGATTTAATTCCTCGCGCGTCATCAGGGCCCGTCCAAAACGCCCTGCTTGGGAAACGTGAATTTGGTGTATTGGACGACTATCTTCTGGCCAAGCATGAATCGTATTAAGCAATAATTTACTGCCATGCGAAAGAGCAATTCCGCGCGTGTCGCCTTCGGTCAAGGCAGCATCATCTAAGGAATTTTTATCAACCAGAGTTAAATGAAGGCGCGGGTTTTTTTGTAAACACCAAGCGGCACAAGCAAGACCAACAGGCCCGCCACCTTGAATCATAATTTGAGTTATGTCACGCATCCAATCGGTCAATTAGGAATTCATGAGTGCTTCAATTGCATCAGGATCAACTGGAACATGCCGAGATATGAGCTCACAGCCATTGTCAGTGAGTACGGCATCATCTTCAATGCGGATTCCAATATTCCAAAAATGTTCGGGAATATCTTCTGCAGGACGAATATAAAGCCCAGGCTCAATCGTGATCACCATATTTTTTTCAAGCTTACGCCATGGTTTTTCAGTAGTATGGGAATCAACCGAATTACCGGCGGTGCGATAAGAGCCGACATCGTGAACATCCATGCCAAGCCAGTGACTCGTTCGATGCATATAAAAACGCTTATAGGCAGCAGTTTCAATCGCATTATCAAGACTACCTACCGCAGATAAGGAAATCAGTTTCTCGTCGATTAGACCCTGAGTCAGAATTTGGATAGCGGCTTCATGCGGGGCCATAAAGTGATTGCCTGGTTTTGTAGCCTTAATAGCCGCTTCTTGAGCCGCAACCGTTATGGCATAAAGGGCTTTTTGTGCGGGGTTGAACCGACCGAGAACAGGAAAGGTGCGCGTAATATCAGAGGCATAGCCATTGAGTTCACAGCCAGCATCAATTAAACACAGATCACCCGCTTTTAATTCAGCCGATCCTGCTCGATAGTGCAAGATGCAAGCATTAGCTCCCGCGGCCACGATGCTATTGTAAGCAACGCTTTGTGAGCCATGCCAACGAAACTCATGAAGCAACTCAGCTTCCAATTGATATTCCCGCATCCCTGGCTTACAGACTCGCATCGCACGAATATGGGCGTTAGCTGAAATCAGCGCAGCAGCGCGCATCGTTTGAATTTCTTCAGCGCTTTTAAATAAGCGCATTTCATGGATCAGTTTTTCAGCGTCATGAAATAGATCGGGTGAGCTAATTCCTGAACGCGCTTGTTGACGAACTTGCGAAACCCAATGCCGAATTTGGCGGTCGGTTTGCGCATCGCTTGCGAGGCGAATGTAGATCGCCGTTTGATTAGCCAGAAAAAGAGGAATTTGCTGATCAATTTCAAGATTAGAGTAAGCCTTATCAACTTTTAGTGCGGTTGTTGCCTCTTGGGGCCCTAATCGAATACCATCCCAAATTTCACGTTCTGCATCTTTAGGCCTGCAAAATAAGTGAGTTGAGAATGTATTTTTTTCAATCACCATCACCAAAGTTGCATCAGGTTCTTCAAAGCCAGTGAGATAAAAGAAATCACTATCGTGTCGATACGGAAATTCACTATCACGGTTGCGTAATTTTTCAGCGGCGGTTGCTAAAATAAAAACACCAGTTCCTGAAATTGCCCGTATTTCTTTTGCTAAACGGGCGCGACGTTCCACACACAAATCAATCACATTGTGGTCTAGCAAAGCAGGGCTGACAAGTTTATTCATCGATCCGATTTAGTTGTTTTAAACGCTCAGGGCTACCTACATCGTGCCATGAACCCAGATATTTTTCACCGCTGACTCGATTTTCGCTGATTGCCTTGATTAATAGGGGGGCTAGTTTGGCTACGGTATTGGGTGGAATGTCCTTGAATAAGGTCCAATGGTAAAGACCAATTCCAGAAAAGGTGAGCTTTTCAGGGGTTTCTATCCCATCTGCATGTTCTTCTAAATCATTGAAGACCAGATTGGTTTTAAGATAAAAATCCCCATTCGGATGGTGGTTTGGATTGGGGACTAAAACCAGATGCGCTAGGGTTTTGGGAGGGGAATTGGCGCTCAGTTCGGAGCGAAGTTCTAGTGCTTTTCTAAGAATTCGATCCATCGGAAAGTGGGGACAAAACACATCCCCATTCATCACTAGAAAATAATCTTCCGCATTTAAAAGAGGCAGTGCAGTGCGAATCCCGCCGGCAGTTTCAAGCGCAATTGCCTCCTTAGAATATTGAATTGAAAGCCCTTGATTATTACCATCGCCTAAGTGAGACACAATTTTTTCGCCAAGCCACGCATGGTTAATCACGATTTTATTTAAGCCAAGCTCTTTTAAGGTTTGAATATGCCAATCCAATAACGATTTTCCTTGGACGGTCAATAACGGTTTTGGCAGCGTATCGGTAAGTGGGCGCATTCGTTCGCCGCGCCCAGCCGCGAGAATTAAACAGGGCAACTTGAAGGCGCTCATGATCGATCTGATTTAGGTAAGGCTGCTTGAAGCATGGCTTGAGAACGCTCAAGTAATTTTGCCAAAACTTTGAAATCACGATAGCGATTGGCAACATCCAGAGCGTACTTTAGAACAGTTGGTAAATCTTGTAAGTAAGCTTCTTTACCGTCACGATGGTAGAGCCTTGCAAATATCCCTAATATTTTTAGATGGCGCTGAAGACCCATCCATTCAAAGTCTTTATAAAAATCTCCAAAATCATTAGGTACTTTAATCCCCGCCTTACGCGCTTTTTCCCAATACGAAATGAGCCAATCTAAAACTTCACTTTCAGTCCACACAATATAAGCATCACGCCATAGAGAGACCAAGTCATAGCTTAAGGGGCCATAAACAGCATCTTGGAAATCAAGGATGCCGGGATTGTTTTTTTCAAGCATCATTAAATTGCGGGAATGAAAATCTCGATGTACATAGACTTGAGTTTCTGCCAGATGATTTTGAATTAAAAGGTCAAATATTTTTTGTAATTCAGACCGCTCAAGTTCGCTCAAAGCAATACGTAAATGTTGTTTTAAATACCATTCTGGAAATAAATCCATTTCTCTTTGAAATAAGTTGCTGTCATAGTGGGGCAATGTGCTGGGTTTGCTTGCCAACTGCAGTTGAATTAAAGCATTGCTTGCATCCTGATATAGGCCGCTTGCTGTTTTTTTATTTAATTCTGCTAAATAAGTTCGATTGCCAAGGTCGGATAGCAAAATAAAACCTTGTGCTAGATCCTCTTCCAAAATATGAGGAACCTGCAAACCTGCCTTCAGAAATAAATGAGCAATTCGGATAAAGGGTTCTATTTTTTCCCTTTCTGGGGGTGCGTCCATCACAATCAGGCTTTGATGCAAAGGGTTGGAGGTATTTAGCCTAAAGTACCGTCTAAAACTGGCATCTGAAGAGGCGGGAACGAGGGTTTCAAGCTGAATAGACCATTTTGCTTGGTATTGGCTGAGCCAATTTTCAAGCAATAAAAGGCGCATATCGGGGCTATTCTTGATATCCGTATTCAGCATGATCGATTCGTATAATAAGGTTGTCAGTATCCATGAGTGATTATCGCCGTCGCGCCGGCATTAGCGCCTTTCTAGTCAGTTTTAGGGCCGTAGGCGCGTTAACAAGCCTTGGTCTTATTGTCGCAATTTTCTTTACCCCTTTGCAGGCCGTGGCACAAAATTTAGGTCCTGTCATCAATTTCGTAGCACCTCCAACCCCCGCCCCAAATCCCAATGCAACGCCATCGCTAAATCAAGTGCCAGTGAGTATTGGCGAAACCCCTACCGTCATTAATACCGGCCCCTTGCCACCCGTTTTACTGGTGCCAAATCGTGGCGAAGTTCAAGTTTTAAAGTATGACGATCAGTTACGACTAGGAACCCCTATACCTGATTCTCGTTCACCCACTTTTACCAGCAGCGATGAAATTGAAGGGGTAGTCAATCGCGAGATGAAATTAAAAGGTCGTGCTCAAATCAGACGCAATGGAACGGTTGCCAAAGCAGATGAGATTATTTATGACCCAGATACTGATATTGCTGAATTAATTGGTAACGCTGAGTTTTTAAAAAATAATACTTATTTTTCTGGTCCGAGAGCCCGTTTTAAAGTCGATGCGCGCGAAGGCGAGATGGATACGCCGTATTATGAGTTTCGTGACACTCGAGGAAATGGTAGAGCTAATAAGCTAACCATTCAATCGCCTGATGTTTTCGTATTTGATAAGGCTACCTATAGCACTTGCAGCCCTGAAAATTTAGATTGGTATTTTTCAGCCAGCCGGATTGAAATCGATCAAGATGCGCGTGTGATGTATGGCAAGGATGGAGTAATGCGTTTTTTTGATGTACCCATTGCCTATATCCCTGCTTTTAGTTTACCTACTGGAAATCAGAGGCGCACGGGTTTGCTGGCGCCTTTGATAGGATATAACTCGAATAATGGCCTTGATATTTCTCAGCCTTATTACGTCAATATTGCACCGAATCGAGATTTAATTCTTACACCGCGGTATATGAATCATCGTGGAACTCAGTTGGGCGCCAATTTTCGTTATATCGATCCTCAATATTCAGGTTCTTTGCTGGGCGAATATTTAAATTACGACAAAATTTTGCAGCGCGATCGCTGGAAAATTGATTGGCAACAGCGTCAATTAATTCAGCCTGGATGGAATGCGTACGCCAATGTGACTAAAGTGTCCGATAATTTATATCCGATTGATTTTTCGTATGGAATTGGCGGCGCCGTAACCAATCAGTTTCGCCAAGAATTAGGGACTACCTACACTGGCATTAAAGATTGGAATTTTTCAGTCAGGACTTTAAATTTCCAAACCCTGCAACCAGATCCAACATCCACGGTAACCGCCCCCTACAATATTGTTCCGCAATTGACTGCATCGTATTCGAATCGATCGAGCTTATTGGCTAATCGCGCAAACCCAAACAACACTTTTTTAGAAAGAACTCCAGAGCTTAACTTGAGTCTTGAACAAACCCGTTTTTCATACAACGTTAATAACTTGTATGCTCCGCCGTCGCAAATGCCTCAAGGCGGAGTATTTAGTCAAGCGGATCGAACCGTTATGAAGGGGTCGGTTGGCTCGCCAATTGTGACACCCGGTTATTACATTAAGCCCAAAGCTAGTTTCCAAGCCAATTATTACTCTGCAACCTTAGTTAGTAATAGTACTTATACAATTACTCCTCCCAATCCACCAGTTAAAGGGTTTGTTTTGCCAACCTTTAGTTTGGATTCGGGTTTAGCCTTTGAGCGCGAGGCAAGCGAGCTAAAAGGATTTTTTGGGCGCGATATGTTAATTACAGTGGAGCCCCGTGCGTTTTATGTTTTTACCCCCTATCAAAGTCAAGCACAAACACCGATATTTGATACCGCAGATCAAGGTTTTGGTATTACCCAAATCTTTAGTGAAAACACCTTTGTCGGCAATGACCGTGTTGCCGATAACA